>JAJTGP010000040.1 GCA_021299265.1 Hyphomonadaceae bacterium
AGCGCTGGCTGTCCTGCATCAGACACCCATTCCACGAGCCTACCCTCGCCCATGGGCCCTTGGCCTATCCTTGATTTTGACTCGATTGCCCTACGTGAAAATGCCAACCTATTTGTCGACTGGACGCCGCGCTTCCTGGGCCTTGATGGATTTAGTGCCGACGCCCGTGCCGAATGGGCTGACATTCGAGATGCCTTGATTGGCGAAATCCTGACCCATCCGCGCGCTTTCACCTTGCGCGACTATCATGCTGAAAACATCCTCTGGCTTCCAGAGCGGGAAGGAATAGCGCGGGTTGGCCTGCTCGACTTCCAAGACGCCGTGCACGGCTATCGCGCGTGGGACTTTGCCATGCTGCTGCATGATGCGCGACGGGACGTAACCGCCGAAGCCTATGAAGCCACCATTCGTGCTTATTTGGACGCGACTGGATCTGAACGGGCACCCTTTGATGAAGAACTAGCCATTCAGGGCGCGATTAACGCGCTGCGCATTCTAGGCATCTTCTCGCGTCTGGTTGGGCGCGACGGCAAACAGCGCTATCGCCAATTCATGCCGCGTGAAGCAGGGCACTTGGCCCAAGTCCTAACCCACCCGCGCCTGAAGCACATGCAAAGCTGGGTAGAGCGCTATGTGCCGCTACAGGCATTCACGCAGGCGCAAGCCGAATGAGCGCGATGCCAACCCACGCCATGGTGTTTGCGGCAGGGCTTGGTACGCGGATGCGGCCCTTGACCAATGATCGCCCAAAGGCCTTGGTTGACGTCGATGGCCGTTGCCTAGTTGACCATATGCTCGACCGGCTGGCCGAAGCAGGCGTGGGCACGGCAGTGGTCAATAGCTTTCATTTTGCTGATAAACTGGTCGCCCATTTAGCCCCGCGCAGCACCGGCGCGCCAAAGCTGATCTTTTCGCGCGAAGATGAATTAGCTGAGCCCCTGGAAACCGAAGGCGGCCTCGTTTACGCCCTCCACCACTTTCCAGATGGGCCGCTTCTGACCTGCAATGCGGACGCACTCTGGCTGGACGACACCGCGATCAAGCGGATGGCAGGAGCCTTTGACCCGGAACGCATGGATGGCCTGCTTCTATTGGCGCGTTTGGATGAAGCTTTAGGATTCGACGGTCCGGGCGACTTCTTTATGGATGAAGCGGGCCGACTGACGCGTCGTGGCGAGGCGCCGAGCGCGCCTTACGCCTATGCTGGGGTACAGATCACGACTAAAGCAAAGTTTGATGGCAAGTCCGCCACTAAGCGGTCGCTCGCCCGTACATGGTTTGACGAATGGAGCCCGAAGGGTCGCCTTTATGGCCTCGTACTCGACGGGCCTTGGCTGCATGTCGGTGACCCACAAGCCCGTTTGGACGCAGAAGCCAAGCTTCAGGCGCTGCGCGCATCCACACAAGCATAAAGCGCTTGGATCAGGCGGCCGGCGCGCTCATCCCCGAGTAAGGCTGGGGTTTGCTTGTTCATGACATAGGCTGCTGATAGGCGTTTGGCCGGATCGCCGAAACCGCCAGAACCGCCCCAGCCTGAATGGCCTAGAGTTTCCGGGTTACTGCCATAGCGGAGATTGGAATTGCGCATAACGCCTGCGGCCCATTCGATTTCATAAGGCAAGACCAAATCAAGGCCTCGGATGCGGGGCTTCGTGAAGTCCGCCATGGTTTCTGGCGAAATGATCTGATGGCTGCCGATTTTGCCGTTATTGGCAAAGACGCCATACAAGGTGGCAACAGATCGCGCGGTGCCGTGACCATTGGCGGAAGGAATTTCTGCCAGTCGCCAAGCCGCACCCCCTCGATTAGGCGAGGCCCAAGGCGTCATAAACGCAATTCGACGGGCTTCCGAGATTTCGCCCAACTCTGCCATGGCTTTAGGGCGGCTCATTTCAGCGCAGCGCCCGTGATGGATTTCAGGCAGCCCAATCCAAAAGTCGATGCCCAAAGGCTCACACACATCAACGCGCAATTGCGTACCAAGGCTGGTGCCGTGTGCGCGCTGAGCCAGTTCGCCCGCGATATAGCCATAGGTCAGAGGGTGATAACCGCTGGCCGTTGTCGGCTCCCACATTGGCGCGACATGGGCCAAGGCTTCTGCCAAAGCAGGCGGATTCAGCCAAAGGTCTGGATCAATCGGGTCCGGGAAACCAGGTACGCCTGCCTGATGCGACAAGGCTTGTGCCAAGGTCACTTCTTTGCCGTGCTCTGTAAACTCAGGCCAAAGCCAGCCAATCGGATCGTCAAAATTCAACAGGCCCTGATCCTGTAGTCGGGCGATGATCATGGCGGCGATAGGCTTTGTCGTCGAATAGACGGGCACCAAGGTTTCGCGCGTCCAATTTTGCGTTTTGGCGCGGTCCATGTGACCACCGACCAAATCGACGACGACCTCGCCTTCCAAAATGGCGCAGAACCCTGCCCCCAGCTCAAGGCCTTCTTCGAAGTTGGCGTTGAAAGCATCTAAAACAGGCTCAAAGCCAGGCGCAACATAAGGCGAAACCAGATCAGTCATGACCCCATTTGGACCCTTCAACTCAGTTGGGTCAAGGCCAAGGGCTCAGCCCGCCACGCTTCATCGCCAGCCGCAATGATTGGCAATTCTTGCGCACCCCACTCTTGCGCGCGCTGAACGGTGTAGGACACACCAGCCAAAGCCAAGCCCATGGCCTGTGGCGCTGTTTGACCGTCAATCAAATGGGCAAGAAACATCGTCGCCATCAGGTCTCCCGTGCCTTTGGGAGGCTGGGCAGCTTTCGCATGTGTCGCAAGCCAAGCGCGGCTTCCATCGACCAGCATGCCACCAATTTCCCCATTCCGCTCAACCGATGAGATCAAGGACGGCCGACCCAAAGCTGTGGCGGCATAATGGATTCGCTGGAGATCCTTTGGCGAAGTTTGCGTCAGATAACCCAATTCCCACAAATTGGGCGTGAGAAAATCCGCGCGGGGCACCAAATGCTCCGCCAATGCATCCGCCACGCCCTGCCCAACATAGAGCCCACCCGGCGCATCACCCAAAACAGGGTCGACCATAATGATGGCTTTGGGGTTGGCGGTTTTGACGGCATCAATGGCCCGGGCGGCAATCTGGACTTGCTCTGCGCTGGCAAAATAGTCGGTGAGGACGCCATCGACTGCCGCAAATAGCCCATTGGCCGCGATGCCTTCCAGCATGCCAGCAAACAATTCAGGGCTGACTGGCCCGCCACCGGGCGGCCCCCAACCGGGATGTCGACCTAGAAGGGTCGTCGGCACATGCACCGGATCAATCTTCATGGGCGATTGAGCCAAAGCGAGGCTTGCCAAGGTGCCACCCACCCGGCTTCCCGCGACATGTGAACCAAGAATCAGCACCAAAGGCATGGTCCGCTCTTTACGCCACGGGGCTGCTTGTGGCTAGAAGAAGCCAAACCCGATTTGAAAGGCTTCTCATGACCGCTCCCCAGGCCCGTCCCCGCCGCAGTGTGCTTTATATGCCCGGTGCCAATGCCAAGGCTCTGGAAAAGGCCAAGAGCTTGCCCGCCGATGCGGTCATCCTTGATCTGGAAGATGCCGTTGCCCCCGACGGAAAGGACGAGGCACGCGCTGCGGTAGCGGCGATTGTGAAAGTAGGCGGCTATGGCAAGCGGGAAGTGATTATCCGCGTCAACAGCCTGACCTCGCCTTGGGGTCCGCAAGATTTGGAAGCCGCCGTCGCAGCAGGTCCAGATGGCATCTTGTTCCCCAAAATCTCCTCTGCCGACGAAGTCCTCGCTGCCAGCGAAGCCATGGACGCCTTAGGTGCCGCTCCCGCCATGAGCCTGTGGGCGATGATTGAGACGCCGCGGGCTATCCTTGAGATTGCCTCGATTGCGGCGTCCAGCACCTCAACGCGCTTGGCCGCCTTTGTCATGGGTACCAATGATCTTGCTAAGGAAACCCGCGCCCGGCAGACCGCCGACCGCGCACCGTTCCACTTTGCCCTTGCAGCCAGCGTCACCGCTGCACGGCTCTATAATCTCGCGGTGATTGATGGCGTCTACAATGACATAGCCAACACCGAAGGCTTTGAAGCCATTTGCTGGCAGGGGCTGGAATTCGGCTTTGACGGCAAGACCTTGATCCACCCAAGCCAGATTGAGACCTGCAACCGCGTGTTTGCGCCCGATGAGGCTGAAGTAGCCCATGCGCGCGCCGTCATTGCAGCCTTCTTGGACCCCGCCAATGCGGGCAAAGGCGTGTTGAAAGTCGATGGAAAAATGACCGAGCTCTTGCATCGCGATATGGCCGAGCAAACCGTCGCGATTGCCGATGCAATTGCTGCTATGGCTTCTTAATACCAAGGCTTGCCAGCCACGCGTTAAACTGTGTGGCCTGTTCGGCGGTTAAGACCGGAGCTGTTCCAACACTGCCGGTCAGCAGCCAGACTTGTTTGCCGCTAAGCGCCAAAACGCTGGCACCAGCGCGGGCTAATCGGGACGATTCCACGCCCTTAACTAAGGCAGGGTGGGTGAATTCGCGCTCGAGCCAGAAGCCGTTTGCGCCGTCCTGTAGCGAGCGCAGTTTGCGGGTCGCGGACGGTCCTGCCACAGCTGGTTGGCCAGCACTTTGCCAAAGGTCGAAGAATTTGGTCTCCCCGCCCTCTGAATTGGCGGCTCGCCGGATCACAGCACGGTGCAGTGTTGCTGCACGTACATCCGCCAAAGCTTCGCTGGTTCGGACCATACCCTTGAATTGAAGCCAGACGACTTCATTGGCCCGGGGGGCCAAAGCCGTAACGGCAGGAGACGCGGCGGCTCCTAAGTCACTGGTGTTCGTGACGGCTTCTGCTTTCGAGCAGGCCGACAAGAAGGCAAATGGGGCGGAGAGGAGGAGCGTGCGTCGTTGGATCATGGCTTTGATACGCAAGCCAGCATCAATCGGTTGCAGCCCCTCAGTCTAGGCCACATCGGTTTCTGCAATTGTCCAAGTTTCAAGCTGGGCGGCTTGGTCCCACGCGGCAAAGTCCGGGTCTTGGAAAATCGCTTCGCACCAAGCTTGCAGCGCCGCCGAGACTGGAACTCGATAGGTGCGGAACCGGGTCGCAACCGGAGCATAAAAGGCGTCAACAATCGTGCGATGACCCATGATGAAAGGACTGTCAGTGCTGCCAAAGCGGCTTTTCAAACCACACAATAAATCGTCAATCCGCTGTACTTGGGCTTGCGCCTTCTCGGACCATTCATGACCCGCCTTCACCCGCTTTAAATTCATCGGGAAGGTCTGTCGCACAGCGGCAAAGCCCGAGTGCATTTCGCATGTGGCCGAACGGGCTAGGGCGCGCGCGACCGCATCCTTTGGCCAAAGGCCTGCGTCTGGGGCTTGCTCATAGGCCCATTCACAAATCGATAGCGTGTCCCAAATCTTCTCGCCATCTGGAAGTTCCAACACAGGCACCGTGCCGGATGGGCTTACTGCGACGATGTCTGGATTTGGACCCATCCCGCGCGGCCCCAAAGGAATGATCCGCTCTTCAAAAGCAATTCCAGCCCATTTCAAAGCAAGCCAAGGCCGCATCGACCAGCTGGAGTAATTCTTATTGCCAATGGTTAGGATCGGCAGAGCCATGGGACCAGTCCTTTGTGGGCGTTAGATTTTAGATCGTGCGGGGTGGATAGCCAGCTGCCACCAGCGCATCGATGATTTCTTGCGTGTGCCGCGAGTCGCGGGTTTCCATCAGAATATCAAATTCCGCGCCTTTAGCCGGGACATCTAGGGCCAAGCGATTGTGAGCAACTTCGAGAATATTGCCACCCAGATCGCCAATCACCTTCGACACCACAGCCAACAGTCCCGGACGATCATCACCGATAATCCGGAGACTGACGATCCGCTTTTCGCGTACCAAAGCCCGCGTTAGCACCGAGGCCAGAAGGCGTGAATCGATATTGCCGCCGCACAGCACGATGCCGACTTTCTTGCCGCTAAAGCGCTGAGGGTGCGCCAGCAGGGCCGCAAGGCCAGCTGCCCCTGCCCCTTCGGCAACGGTTTTTTCGACATTGCAGAACAACGTGATCGCTTGTTCCAAATCATCCTCATCGACGATCAAAACGTCGCGGACCAATTCTTTGGCAATCTCAAAGCCTAAGCGGCCTGCCTGCTTCACAGCAATGCCTTCAGCAATGGTTTGGCCACCACACAAGGGCCCGGGCTCCTTGCCTGCCAACTCGGCATGCATGGACGGGAACATGCGCGTCTGCACGCCCACCACTTCAATATCGTTCTTCATCGCACGGGCGGCAACGGCGATCCCACCGATCAAGCCACCGCCACCAATAGGCACAATTAGGGTTTCGAGTTGTGGCGCATCTTCTAGCATTTCAATGCCGATCGTGCCTTGCCCTGAAATCACGTCCGCATCGTCATAAGGATGGACAAAGGTCAGGCCTTCGCGATCTTTGAGCTGATAAGCGAAAGTCGTGGCTTCCGACAAATTGTCGCCATGCAGCACGACGCGCGCGCCATGCTTGCGGGTATGTTCGACCTTCGTGAAGGGCGTTCCGAGCGGCATCACAATGGTGGCAGGGATATTGAGGCGCGAGGCGTGATAAGCCACGCCTTGGGCATGGTTGCCAGCAGACATGGCGATCACACCATTGCGGCGCTCAGCTTCGGTGAGCAACAAGAGCTTATTCAAAGCACCGCGCTCTTTAAAGGCAGCGGTGAATTGGAAGTTTTCAAACTTCACCCAGACTTCTGCGCCGGTAATATCCGACAGCGTCTTCGACATCAGAAGTGGTGTGCGAATGATGCGGCCTTCAATTCGCGCGGCAGCCGCACGGATGGAGTCTAACGTAACTTGCATGAGTAAAGCGGTCCCTATGTACGCCGTCAGAGGCCTGACAGCCCCGCGTCTTTAGTCCGGACAAGGACTTGGATCAATCAGACTTTGCTTTGCGAGCCAGATTTCGCTCAAACGCTTCGCGCTCCAACGTTTCTTCGCCCCATTCATCGCCATCGCTTTTGCCAACCAAAGCGATCATATCGCGCCTTAAGAGTTCTAATTCTAGGGCCGTACGGTCGCGCACGATGCGCTGATAATCGGCAAATTCAACCCGCTGCCAATCTTCAAACATGGCCGTCAAGGCGCGCTCGTCATAGCGTGAGAAGATCATCCCCGCGCGCTCTGCCGCAAAAGCAGGCTTGCCCATAATCTGCAGAGACTTCACACCAAGGCGCACGGCGGCAGCAAAGGTTTCACGCTCCAGCCCATCAACTTTGGCGGCCATCAATTGATAGGCGTGGCGGCGATCAATCGCACGGGCGAGGATCTTCAAATTAGGGAAGGCCTCACGCGCCGTCTCCACCAGCTCCAGCGCCTTCTCGTCATTATCAATCGCGACGATCAAAAGCTTGGCCTCTGCAGCACCAGCCAAACGCAAGAGATCGACCCGCGTCGCGTCGCCATAATTCACCTTGCGACCAAAGCCGCGCAGCACGTCGACTTGGTCGGCATCATGGTCCAGAACGCTGATCTTATAGCCATAGGTCGAAAGCATGCGGCCGACGATCTGGCCAAATCGGCCATAACCCGCGACGATGACGTCATGATGGCCTTCTTCCACCTCTGGCGCACGATCTTCGCCAGTGCCAGATTCCAAGCGCCGCATCGCCCAGTCGCCTGCCATCAACAAGAGCGGCGTGATGGCCATCGACAAAGCGACTGCAACGACCAATGGGGCGGTGATCTCTGCAGGAATCACACCTGCTCCTTGCGCGAAGGCAAACAATACGAAAGCAAACTCACCCCCTTGTGCGAGGCCTAGCCCGATCAAGGCAGCCTCGCCCGTCTTGCGACCAAAGGCGCGCGCAATCGCAAACATCACGCTGGCCTTCACAAGGACCAGTGCCACCACGAGGCCAAGGATCAGCCAAGGCTGGGCGATCAGCAAAGCGAAATTGATCCCTGCCCCGACCGAGATAAAGAACAAGCCCAACAGCAAGCCTCTAAACGGGTCAATGTCGCTCTCAATTTGATGGCGGAACTCACTATCGGCCAAAACAACGCCCGCCACAAATGCCCCCAAGGCAGGCGAAATGCCGACAAATTGCATCAAAAGCGCCACGCCGACCACCAAGAGAAGCGCAAGGGCTGTCAAGATCTCATGCAAACCAGAAGCTGCGACCCAGCGGAACATGGGCCGCAACAGAACCCGTCCTGCCAGCACAATCGCGCCGACGGCGACGACAACGGCCAAGCCTTGCGCCCAACCTGGATAGGCCGCCAAAGCGCCTTTAGCAGCTTCGCCACCGCCCGCCACGCTGATGGTTGCGAGGAAGGGGAAAAGGGCCAGCATCGGGATGATCGCGATGTCTTGGAACAACAATACCGAAAAGGTCGCTCGACCCGCCTCAGTTCCAGCGATGCCCTTTTCGCGTAAGGACTGTAGTACAATCGCGGTTGAGGAGAGCGACAGCGTCAAGCCAACTGCCAGCGCCACTTGCCAGGACAGACCCAGCGCCATGCCAAGCCCAGTCGCAATCGCCCCGGTGCCAAGCACTTGCAAGCCGCCCATGCCGAGGATCGCCGTGCGTAATCGCCAAAGCAAGCTGGGCTGCAGTTCTAGCCCGATGAGAAACAGCATGATGACGACACCGAACTCTGCCGTATGCATCACGTTTTCTGGGTCGCCCACCAGATTAAGGACATAAGGTCCGATGACCGCGCCAGCGATCAAATAGCCCAAGACAGACCCTAACCCAATGCGCTTGGCGATGGGGACAGAGACAACGGTCGCGGTCAAATAGACAAAGGCGGATTCGAGAAGATTGGCTTCAGCCATCGATCAGACCCTCCAGCAAAGCGCTGAACTTGGCCGCAGCTTCGGCGAGGATTTCAGGTGTGGCCTGACGGCTGGCATGGAGAACAAATGGAGCCTGCCACACGCATTGGCAAAGATTGGCAGTCGCCTGAAACGGGCGCAAGAGTTCGTCAATCGAAAAACGGTTTAAGCCGTCGGAGCAATAGGATTTTTCCGGGCCACCTGCTGTAATCACTTGCGTCCAAGTTTTGCCGGCAAGCGCCGTCCCGCCTTCACCATAGGCCCATCCATAATCCAAGACGACATCGAGCCACTCTTTCACCAGGGACGGTGCGGAGTACCAAAACAAGGGGTGCATCAGGACGATGTGGTCATGGTCCAACAGCAAGCGCTGTTCAGCCTCCACATCGATCAGAAAGTTTGGGTAAGTCTCATAGAGATCATGCACCGTCACATGCTCACGGTCCTGTGCAACAGAACGCAAAGCACGGTTGGCCCGCGAGCGCACATAAGATGGATGGGCAAAAAGGATCAAAACAGATTTCGGCACGTTTCCCTCAATGCCTCTGGTCTAGGTGGCTTAGGAGAAAAGGTCCAGACTGTTCAGGCAAAGTTCAACGTTGGGCAGGCAAATTCAACCACAGCAATCGGAGAACGAAGTATGCGCAAATTTGTCTGGCTCGGCTTACTACTAGCACTTAGCGGGTGCGCTACGGCACCGGGTCCACTGGATGCCTCTTCCGATGTGCGCGCGTTTGTCATGGCGCTGCGTGATCGCGACTTGCCCGGGATTGAGGCACGGATGGATCGGCCTGCCCTGCAAGCGCAAGTGACTGGCATTGCTCGGGCGATTGCGGCAAGTGAAATCGCTAAACGCACGGGCGGCGGCGAAGGCGGGCAGATTTTAGGCGTCTTGGGCGCTGACCTTGCCAACCCCTTGCTTGAACGTCTGTCTAAACAAGCGCTGGAGCCAGCAATCTTGGCCGATCTGGCCCGCCGCGCAGGGCTGACACCCCAAACAGTTCTGCCAAGCCGAACGGCAACAGGTATGGGACTAAAGCGGCTTGCCGATGGCCGCGTTTGCGCACCAGACCCGCAGACCAAAGCCTGCATTCTCTATTTTGGGCGCTACCCTTCAGGCTGGAAGCTAAACGCGCTGGATGAGGCTGCACTTCGAGGGCGACTGGCAGCGCCAGCCACCCCAAGAACTCGACGCTGATCCGTGCTTTAGATTAGGAATCCGTTGGGTCGCTGGGTGCAGCTTCTGCAGCGGGCTGGCCAGCTGACACGGCTACCATCGCGGCGCGAAGGGTGCGACCGGCCAGTACATAGCCGGGCTGGAACACTTCCGCGACATCGCCAGCGGCCATGTCAGACGGAATTTGCGCGACGGCTTGGTGGATCGAAGGATCGAACTTGTCACCCTTTGCGCCGACTCGAGAGAGTCCGTGGCGCTCAAAGGCGTTCAACAGCTCGCGCTGTGTCATATCCACGCCAGTCACGAACCCATCAAAGGCTGGATCGCCCTTCAGCCCTTCTGGCGCTGTGCTGATGGCGCGGCCCAAATTATCGGCCACAGGCAAGAGATCGCGCGCGAACTTATCAATCGCATAGATACGGGCTTCGGTCTTTTCCCGCTCTGCCCGGCGACGTACATTTTCAGACTCCGCCAAAGCGCGTAGCCCAGCATCCTTCAGCGTCTCAATCTCAGCTAAGGCGGCTTGAAGTTTCGAGACCAAAAGCCCGCCCATGTCCTCCGGTGCCGCATCTTCGCCTAAGAGCGAGCGGGCAAGTTCGAAAGGGTCCGGAGCAGAAGCTTGGGTGTCCGCCTCACCGGCAGCTGCGTCAGCGGCATTGGCAACTTCTGCTTCGAAATCGTCGCCATTATGTGTGGTACCCGTTTCTGTGGTCATTTCGTCTGTCTCATTCCGTTAAATTTAAACCGCGGCGCTCTATCAAGCGGCCGACGACTTTCGCTGTATAGTCTACCATCGGTATGACGCGGGCATAATTCAAGCGGGTTGGCCCGATCACACCCAGTGCGCCAAGCACCCGGCGTTGACTGTCCATATAAGGGGCGGCGACAAGAGCCGAACCTGACATGGAGAACAAGGGGTTTTCTGCACCAATAAACAATTTTACCGCAGAAGCTTCCTGCGCGGCATCCAAGACGTGGATCAGGTCGCGCTTGCGCTCCAAGTCATCAAATAAGATGCGCACCCGTTCAAGGTCGCCCGCGGCCTGGCTGTTGGCTAACAGATTGGCCCGCCCCCGTACAATTAATTTCCGCCCAGCCATGGGGTCATCGCCAGACCATTCGGCAAAACCGGCTTCAATCAGGCTAGCCGCCGCCTTATCAAGGGTCGCCTCAGCATGGCGCGCATCATCCACGGCTTGAGCTGCGGCCTCCGATAAGGTTTTGCCCTTCAAACGGAAGTTCAGGAAATTCGTACTTTCTTGGAGCTGCGATTGCGTTAGACCGACAGGCATTTGAACCAGACGGTTCTCAACCTGCCCGTCGTCAAATACCAATACGACCAAGATTTGGCCGGGCCCAATCAGCACAAACTCAACATGCTTGACCGGGCTTTCCCGCGTCGGCGTTGTTACGAGCCCTGCACCCCCCGCTAAGCCCGACAACAGAAGCGAGGCTTCAGACAAGGCGCTCGACAGATCCGAACCGGCTGCCGCTAATCGTGAATCGATCTCGGCCTTTTCTTCCCGGCCCAAGTCGCCAATCTCTAACAGACCATCGACGAAGAGGCGCAGGCCGGTATGCGTGGGTGTGCGCCCGGCACTCAAATGGGGTGCGTCCAAAAGACCAAGGCTGGCTAGATCGGCCATGGTATTGCGGATCGATGCCGGAGACAGCCCGATGCCGCGCCTCGATAAGGTGCGCGATCCAACCGGCTCGCCCGTTTCAAGATAAGTCTCGACGATATCGCGAAAGATATCGCGGGCACGGGCATCAAGGTCAGCGAGCGTCGTCGGGCGGGGCGGACTTGAATTCATAGGGCGTGTTTAGCGTGAAGCGGGACCGGACGCAAAGGTAAGGCAGAAATGCGCGCGTCAAACTTGAGTAAGGCTCAACAAATTGCCATCAGGATCTTCAAACCAGGCAACTTGGGCGGTGCCACCCGGTGCGTGCCAAATGCCCATCTCGTCTTGGCCAAAGCCTTCATAGATTTTCATCGTGACCCCGTGTGCAGTCAGCGCGCGGATGCTGGCTTGAAGATCGCTCACCTGCCAGCCAAGGGCCGGATAGGAGTTTGGCGCGAAGCCATCGATCTGAGTAATGCGCAGCCGTGTCCCATTTTGATCAAGAACACTCGCAAACGGGTCATCCATCACAAAGGTCAGGCCTAGGACATCGCGGTAAAAAGCGACAGCAGCGGGACGGTCACGGGATTGGATAAAGTTAATGACTTTGAAGTCTGCGCCTAAAGACATGGCTAATACCCCTTAAATGCAGGAGGAGCCTATCCCAGAATCACAGATCAACAAGTCCCAGATCTTCCGCCGCAGCTTGCATCATTTCTTCCTCGACCCGGTAGACGCCCGACCTTAGCCCAGCAGCAGGACCGTAAAGGCTGCCGGTGATGAAATAGGCGAAGCCGCGCGTTGAAACAGGATCCACCCACAGGCCTGCTAACAGGCCATAAGCTTCGCCATAATGGCCGACCATCTCAGACTTAAGGCCTGCAACCGGGCATTGCTCACCGGGGATCAAGCGGTGCACGCCTAGGCCAAAGCCCTGGAAGGCCCCACCCGACGTGTCGCCATTCAAGGGCTGCGCGCGGTAGGTCCAATGCGGCTTTAGGACTAAAGCGCGGGTCGCCGGCTTTAACAAAGCCACAGCTCCGCTTAACGCCATGCCGATGCGGGAAAGGTCCAAGGTGCTGGCCCGCAAGCCGCCCTGCGGTGAGAATAGCAAGCCGTTGCTGCCCAGAGCATAGTCACTCAGACTTAAGCCAGCGTCGGTGGCAATATTGGGTCGTGGCAAGGTAGCCGGAGACCCGTCGACCTGAACCTCCCAGTCACCATCCGCTTTACGCCGATAAAGGGTTGCAGCCTCCTGGGCGGCTTGATCACCGATCCCAGACCAATTAAACCCACAGTCGATCCCTAGCGGGGTAAAGACAAGCTTTTGCGCTAAACGGTCAAAGCGGTCGCCACCGGCATGCTCACAAGCCTGCGCCAACAGCCCCATTGCCAAATTGGAATAAGTAAAAAAGCCGAAAGGTTGGGCCGTGTCTGCCCAATGTTTCCCGTCATTCCAGTTTTTGCCGCCGGGAACAAAAAAGCCTTCCAGCGTTTCTCCCACGACCCCGCGATAATTCTCGCCATCGCGAATGCCCGCCGTGTGGCACAGGATCATGCGTGGCGTGATGGGGGATTTTGGAAACTTGGGATGGCGGAGATGAAAGCCTAATGCGTCAGAGATATCTCGGTCCAGATCGATCTGACCGGCTTCCACGAGCTTTAGCAGGGTAAGCGCGGTGGCCACTTTCGAGATGGAGGCGACCCGCGCCTTGCTGGTCAAAAGGAGTGGGCTTGCACGAGAGGCATCACGGACGCCCGCCGTGCCGGACCAAAGAATGTCTTGGCCAGAAAACAAAATGGCCGCACCGCCGGGGGCATCCCGGCGGGCGACCACAGCACCTAGCGTTTCAGCAAGGCGCTTCATGTTGGCTTATTCAGCTGCAGGCTCAGCAGCGACTTCTTCAGCGGCCACTTCTTCAGCAGGTGCAGCGGCGGCTTCAGCAGCGGCAGCAGCTGCAGCAGCCGCGTCGGCCTTTGCTTGTGCAGCAGCTTCGATGGCTTCCGCTTTTGCGCGCTCAGCGGCTTCTTGCGCATCGATCAAGGCTTGAGCCTTTTCAGCGGCGCGTTCAGTTGCCTTTTGGCCTGGCTTGCCCTTGTTTGGGTTGTTGCCATTGACATAGGTGCCAACGCCTTGAGCGGCCAAGAAGCGCGCGACGCGGTCGGTTGGTTGCGCGCCCTTCTTCATCCATTCAGCGGCGCGCTCAGCGTCGATGACCAAACGGCCTGCATTGTCGTCAGGCAAAGTTGGGTTGTAGCTGCCGATCTTCTCAAGGAAGCGGCCGTCGCGTGGCGAACGGGCTTCAGCGACCACGATGCGGTAAACTGGCTTCTTCTTAGAGCCACCGCGGGCCAAGCGAATTTTCAAGGACATGAGACTTACCTTTCAGAGTGTATGTGTCGTTTCTGCGTTACTTTTTCCCGAATGGGAGACCTGGTAGGCCCGGAAAGCCACCGGGATTTTGCGTATTGCCCAGACCGGGCAAACCTTGTGGAGGCGACTGACCAGGCAGGCCGGGTAAACCGCCACCTGAAGAAGCCGCTTGTTGGCCGAGACGTTGTAGAGCGGCAGGATCCATCGGCGGCATTTTGCCCCCAAACATGCCACCCATCTTGCCCATCAGGCCCTTCATGCCGCCCTTGCCCATGGCCTTGACCATGTCCGACATCGAGCGATGCATTTTGATAACTTTGTTGACTTCCGAGACGTCCACGCCTGCACCCGCTGCGATCCGCTTGCGACGGCTGGCATTCAACAGATCGGGCTTGGCCCGCTCTTGCTTGGTCATGGACTGAATGACGGCAATCTGACGCTTGACGCCCTTGTCCGAAACAGCGCCAGATTCCATGGCCTTTTTGGCAGCTTGCGCGCCGGGCAACATGCCCATGACGCCGCCAAGACCGCCCATGGCCTGAATTTGGCGCAATTGCATGGCGAGATCGTCGAGATCGAACTTGCCCTTGGCCATTTTGGCGGCCAGCTTTTCGGCTTCATCCTGCTTGACGTTCTCAACAGCGCGCTCAACCAGACTGACAACGTCGCCTTGGCCCAAGATACGGCCGGCGATGCGCTGGGCGTCAAAGGCATCGAGGCCATCGATCTTTTCGCCAATGCCTAAGAATTTGATCGGCAGACCGGTCACCGCGCGCATCGATAGCGCGGCACCACCACGGCCATCGCCATCGGCGCGGGTCAGAACAATACCTGTCAACGGCAGACGCTCATGGAAACGACGGGCGGTTTCAACCGCGTCCTGACCGGTCAAGCTATCTGCGACCAGCAGGGTTTCAATCGGGGTGGCGATGCGCGCAATCTCTGCCGCTTCGCTCATCATATCTTCGTCGATGGACGTCCGGCCAGCGGTATCGAGGAAAACGACGTCATAGCCGCCTAAGCGACCCGCTGTGATGGCCCGGCGCGCGATTTCAGCGGGCAATTGGCCAGCGATAATAGGCAGACTGTCGACTTCGGCTTGTTGCGCCAGAACCGCCAATTGCTCCATCGCGGCAGGACGGCGGACGTCGAGCGAGGCGACCAGAACCTTCTTGCGCAGACGGGTGCGCATGCGCAAAGCCAGCTTGGCAGTCGTGGTAGTTTTACCAGAGCCTTGCAGACCTGCCATCATAATGATTGCGGGCGGGCCTTGGTTGAGCATCAGATCAACAGGGCCGCCAGTACCGCCCAATGTTTCTACCAATGCATCATAGACGATTTTGACGACTTGCTGGCCGGGCTTCACCGCGCGGATAACGCGCTCTCCCACCGCTTCTTCTTTGACTTTGGCGATAAAAGCTTTGACGACGGGCAGCGCCACATCGGCTTCCAACAGCGCCACGCGCACTTCGCGCAAAGCGGAATCCACGTCATTATCCGACAGCGCACCCCGTCCGGTGAGCGTATCAAAGACACCCGTCAATCGTTCTGTTAGCGCGTCAAACATGCGTGGTTCCAAAAGCAAACACGCAACGCAAAACGCCCCGCCGGACGATCACGTCGGACAGGGAAACCCTGTCCACCCCATCTGCTTTGCCCCCGATTGCTCAGTTCGTGCAGGACCGTGTGGATCAGAGCGCGCGTTTTGATTGCGCGGAAGAGCGAGGCCTATAGCCGAGAGAGGGGCAAAGAGCAAGGGCTGGGTGGACTCACGGACTCAAGAGAGCCCTATTCACCCTCACCAAACCGATTGGCGACCAACTCGCACAAAGCGTCGAGAGCGGCCTCAGCGAGGGGACCTTCGGCAGAGACGGTGATTTCAGAGCCGATGCCCGCGGCCAGCATCATCAAATCCATGATGCTCTCGCCATCGACTTCTTGGTCCTCGCGACCGACCATCACCCGGCTATCGGCATATTCGCCCGCGAGTAGCGCGAATTTGGACGAAGCGCGCGCATGCAATCCGCGTTTGTTGACGATTTCGATGGTCCGCGACACGCGTTCAGTCATTTTAGCCACTCGCCAACAAGGATGACGCCACAGCGATATATTTCCGGGCAGCATCTTGTGCAGCAAAAACGGCCCGCGGCAAGCTTTCGCGGCCACGAACTTCAGCTAATTTAATCAGCATAGGGAGATTAGCCCCGGCGATCACCTCATACTCGCCGCGATTCATAATCGAAATCGCGAGGTTTGATGGCGTGCCGCCGAACATGTCGGTGAGGATGATCACGCCAGATCCATCATCGACTTTGCGACAGGCGTCGAGAATATCGTCCCGCCGTGTCTGCATATCGTCGTCAGGGCCGATGCAAATGGCCTGCATATTGGTCTGGGGCCCAACCACATGCTCTGCCGCCAGAATAAGCTCTCGCGCCAAAAAGCCGTGACTGACCACAACAACGCCGATCATACAGACCCTATCCTGCTTACTTGGCAAGGCATTGCATGATCGCAACCTTGAGCCAATTCTGGAAACTATAGAGGGGCTATGGGGTTTGGCGAGGCCATTCCCCTACCGCCCAGCATGTGTCTGCGCATATTTGGCATGCGCAATTTCATAGACTGCCGCGCTGTGCGCCAGCACCAAACCTTAGTGTTGGGCTGCCGGCAAACGCACGACGATGCCATCCAAGTCAGGCGTCATCGAAATCTGGCAGGACAAACGCGACAAAGGGGTCACGCCTTCGGCGAAATCCAACATGCTTTCTTCCATGCTGCCGGGCTTGCCGGTCTTATGGATCCAAGCAGCATCGACGAAAACGTGGCAGGTCGCGCAGGCGCAAGCACCGCCGCAATCGGCATCAATGCCCGGCACACGATTCTTGACCGCACCTTCCATGATGGTGGTGCCGACTGGCACTTCAATAACATGCTCGGTGCCGGAATGTTCGATATATGTGACTTTCGCCATGACGCTTTGTGTTCCCTTTGAGCTTCTGGTTAGGGTTGGCGCTTATGCGCTGGCCCCAATCTCCTTCATCGACACAGACATATCAGCCAAACGCGCGGGCGCAAGCTGTCCATGCCGTGCAATCACCTGCTTGCCAACGATAAACTCAGGTGGTGCGTTAATCGCATCGACCGCGAGCAGCCTGTTATCAGCATCTAAATGAAAAACGGCAAAGCGCTTCTGCGACGGATCGCCGCGCACCACCGATTGAGTCGCACCTGTTGAAAGGCCCGCGATCTGCAGCTTGATGTCATACTGATCCGACCAAAACCATGGCGCTTCTTCGACGGGCCGGGGCAGACCCAAGATCGCCGCTGCAGCCAGTTTGGCTTGCTCCAACGCATTATGGACGCTTTCGAGCCGCGCGCGACGATGGCCATAATGTACCAGAGGTCTGCTGGCACAATCACCAATCGCGAATATGGCCGGATCGCTGGTACGTGCGTCTTCATCCGTTTCGATGCCATCTTCAGCTTTAAGGCCGGCTTCCCGCGCCAATTCCGCATTCGGGATGATCCCAATACCAACCAGAACAAGATCGGCGGCGATGCTGCGACCATCAGCTAACGCGACCCCAGTCACGTGTTTTTTGCCTTCGAGGGCGGTGACCTTCACATCCGTCAGGATGGTAACCCCAGCGTCGCGATGGAGCTTCTGGAAGAAATCTGAAATGACAGGCGGCGCGACGCGGGCCAAGACGCGCGGGGCGGCCTCCAAGATCGTAACCTCAAGCCTAGCCTTTCGGGCGACAGCCGCGACCTCTAGGCCGATATAGCCCCCGCCAATCACAACCAATCGCTTCCCGGCCCCCAACTCTTGGCCCAGACCGTCGGCGTCTGCAATGCTGCGCAGATAATGCACGCCGGCAAGGTCTGCCCCTGGACAGGGCAGCGCGCGCACGCGCGAGCCAGTTGCTAAGATCAATTTATCATAGGCAAAAGTTTGACCATTGGCTGTCGTCACCGACTTGGCTTCCCGGTCCAGTCGGGTGACTTCTGCATCGAGATGCACCTCGACCTTGTCTTCCGCCCAAGCTTCCAGCGGCTTCAAGATCACACGGTCAAGACCCATCGCGCCCGACAAATAGGCTTTCGATAGAGGCGGTCGCTGATAGGGGAGAAGACCTTCGTTGCCCAACAGTACCAATTGGCCGTCATAGCCCCCTGCCCGCAGACTGGTTGCGGCTTGAGTGGCGGCTTGTCCTGCACCCACAATGACGATCCGGCTTAGCATTTTTGAAAATCCATCTCTTTGCCAGTAGCTTCAGCTCTAGGCACAGACGAAGAAGAGCCATGTGCGCGGTTGTCATAGAATGTCTGACGCGTGCTGTGAAGCCGAACAAAAGCACTTCACGTCTTCCGTCTGCCTCTTGCCTCCGCTAAGTCTAAGCTGAGGCCGCAACAAGGGTTTTCGCTGCTTGGCCACAGAGGGATTTGCTGCCATGTTTGGCTGGGGTAAGAAGAAAAATCAGGCGCTTGAGGCCGAAACGGCTCCTAAGCTTGAGCCTCAGGCTGGCAGCCCGGGCGTGCCGGCGGCACGCTTTGTCGCGACGGCTTTCGACCCCGACAAACTCAAAGGCGAAATCGGCCCCATCGTCGAAGAGGCATCCTCTCGCATCACGGGGGTGATCGGTGTCACTACCGATTATGATGAGACGGCCGTGCGCGTCACTTTGTTGGCTGAGCCCAAGGCGGACCGAGAGCTGGTTTTCATCACCGCGCGCGCTGGCGGCTTGCCCTTGGCGGCTAAACTGAATGGATTGGCGAGCCTCGCGATTGAGGAACTGGGATCTGATGGCACCGTCCGTCAGACCTATGCGATTGCGGTTCCAGCGCCCGAACCAGAGCCAATGCCTGCCGACGTCATCGACAAATTGGTCGATGGGCTTCAGCGCTCCTCCTCGCGCTTGGCAGAAGGGGTCACAGCGGTCTTCACAAAGGCCAAGCTGGATCAAGATACGCTGGATGAGTTGGAAGAGCTTTTAATCACGGCCGATCTGGGAGCCAGCGCATCGGCGCGGATTCGCGCTGGCATCTCAAAAGACCGCTTCGGCAAAGACATCAGCCCTGAAGAAATTAAGCAGGCCTTGGCGGATGAAATTGCCACCATCTTGCGCCCGTTTGAAACCGATAGCTCACCCTTCGAGCAACCGGCTGGTGCCGCTGGACCGCGCGTGATCTTGTTTGTTGGCGTCAATGGCTCTGGCAAGACCACCACGATTGGCAAGATCGCTCACAATCTGAGCCAAGCTGGCCATAAGGTGATGTTGGCTGCAGGCGATACCTTCCGCGCCGCAGCCGTAGAGCAGCTCAAAGTCTGGGGAGAACGCGCCAATGTGCCCGTAGTCGCCCGCGAGACAGGCGCAGACGCCGCTGGCCTCGCCTTTGACGCCCTTACCCGCGCCAAGGCCGAAGGGATTGACGTTTTGCTGATCGACACGGCCGGGCGCTTACAAAACAAAACCGAACTGATGAATGAGCTAGCCAAAGTCGTGCGCGTGATCGGCAAGGTGGATCCCGATGCCCCACACGAGACCTGGTTGGTGCTGGATGCCACGGTCGGTCAGAATGCCATTTCTCAGACCGAAGCCTTCCGCCATGCAGCCGGGATCACGGGTCTGGTTATGACCAAATTAGATGGCACCGCTAAAGGCGGCGTCTTGGTTGCGGTGACCGAGAAACATAAATTACCGATCCGATTTGTCGGCGTGGGCGAACAAGCCGATGACCTACAACCCTTTTCCGCCGATGCATTTGCCCATGCCCTCGTTGGGCTAAGGACTTTATAAGATGACTGACGAAACCCACGATCCTTCCGCCCACCCCCAGCTTAGTCCCGACACGATTTTGGTACGCGGTGGCCTGACGCGTTCCCAGCACAAAGAGACCAGCGAAGCCATTTTTCTGACCTCTGGCTTTGTCTATGACTCGGCCAGTGAGGCGGAGGCCCGCTTTAAAGGCGAAGCACCCGGCTATCTCTATGGCCGTTATGCCAACCCGACAAACCGAATGCTGGAAGAGCGCTTGGCCGCCATTGATGGCGCACAGACCTGCAGACTAACGGCGAGCGGCATGGCGGCGGTGACTGCCGCTTTGCTTGCCCCCTTGCGCGCAGGAGATCATGTGGTGGCGGGGAAAGCCCTGTTCTCGTCCTGCCGTTGGGTGATTGAAACCTTCATGCCGCGCTATGGCATTGAATTTACGCTGGTCGATTCAACCGATGTTGCGGCGTGGCAGGCGGCCATCCGGCCAAACACAAAGACCTTCTTCCTCGAAAGCCCCAGCAATCCGACTTTGGACGTCAGCGACATTGCAGCGGTTGCTGGCTTGGCCAAAGCTTGCGGCGCGAGGCTGATTGTCGACAACATCTTTGCTTCGCCCATTCTCCAGCGCCCGTTCGAACTAGGCGCGGACGTCGTGGTTTATTCCACAACCAAGCATATGGATGGTGCCGGGCGAACATTGGGCGGAGCCATCCTCGGCTCAACCGCCTTTATGGAAGAGCATATTGATCCCTATTTGCGCCATACCGGCCCGGCGATGTCGCCCTTTGTGGCTTGGAATGTCCTAAAGGGCCTTGAGACGCTTTCCATGCGGGTAGAGCGCGCCAGTGCGAGCGCCGCAAGCTTGGCCGACGTCATCGCGGCCCATCCGGCGATCAATTATGTGCGCTATCCGCATCGGACCGACCACCCTCAATATGAGCTCGCCAGCCGGCAAATGAAGTCCGGTGGCACCTTGCTGGCCTTCGAACTCAAGGGCGGCAAGAAGGCCGCCTTTGCGTTTCTCGACGCGCTCCAGATCGTGGATATTTCCAACAATCTGGGCGATTCAAAAAGCCTTGCGACCCATCCGTCTACAACGACTCATTATTCGTTCGCACCCGAGGTTCAGGCCGAACTGGGCGTAACAGCCGGCTTGATCCGGCTCTCGGTTGGCATCGAGGACCGGGGTGATTTAGTGAGGGATGTGGAAGCGGCGCTGAATGCGGCTTTAGGCTAAAGCTCGCCAAGGCGCTTTAGTCACGGCCTTCGCGGTGACGCTGGGCAAGAACGGCGCGCGCGCCATCTTGGACCAGCACTTTGATCATTGGATCGGTGTCGGCATCCTCGCGCAGGGCCTGATGTGCGACCACGACAATAGTTTGCATCACGCCCTGATCTGGGATGAAGTCAGAGGCTGTGTCATTGAGGTAGTGGCAGATCAGATTGGCTGCCTGGCCCAAAGTGACTTTGCGTACGGTGCCAGCCAGACCACGAATTTCATGAGCATTATTCCACATGATATCGCGCCCACCGGGTAGCATCGCCTGCAACGCGTCCTGCAACTCCTGTAACAGGCGACGCGCTTCATCGTCGATCGGCGGGATGATCTCTTCCAATGCCGCATTGGCTTTGCGATAAGCTTCGGGCGTCAGCATACGCGAGGCAGGACCACCCATTTTCCGCTGAAGACGGAAACTTGGCGCAATCAGCTCTACAGGGGTCTCCGCGTTCATGCTGTTTCTTCTTTCGGTTCGTTGGTTTGTGCGTTCTTTGCTTGATTGTCCGACTTACGACGGAGCTTGCCGCCATAGTCTTTGCCGCTGGTACCCCGGCGGCGACATGGGCCGGTATAGGTCGCCGTTTTTACGAAAGACCTAGGGCGATCAATGACTGCCACAATGCGGTCGAGCAAAGTTTTTGCGGAAATGGGTTTGGCCACTAACTCGTTCACACCTGAATCTCGAGCGGCAGTGACTTTGGTGCGTTCGGTATGGCCCGTCATCATGATGATGGGCACAAAGGGAAATGGACTATCCACGGCGGTCCGGATCATCTGTGTGAATTCCAGTCCGTCGATGGGGAACATGTTCAAGTCAACGATCACAATGTCTGGCACGCCCGCGCGCATGACTTCCATTGCGTCTGCGCCGTCACTGGCTTCTTTGACGATCCCAATGCCGACACCACGCAAAATCGCCACAACAATCGACCGCATATGGGGATTGTCATCGACTACCAGTACGTGAAGAGAGTTTAAGCCTGGCATTCAATCGGGTTCCGAACATCCACCGATGGTAAAAACTAGTCAAGCTTTGTCGCAAGATAGTTAAATGGATGTTACCAATATCTGCAAAAATACCGTCTTTTCGCGATATCATACCCATTTCGGCTACGAATACCTTAGCAGATTAATCAGCGAGCGAATTCGGCATAAGTAGGCACCGCAGGAAACTCTAGGCTTACGGCACCGCGCATCGCCGATTGGCTCGGTCGGAAAACAGGCTTGCCACCTTCAACGGGCAGCGTCGCCTTTCGTCCATCCGCAAATACGACTTGGCCAGAGGGGACCCCTTTAAACGCAATCCCAGTCAGTTTTGGGATCGCTAAAGCTAAGGGTCCTGCCCGCCCAATGGCCTTGGCATAGTCCGATACTGAGTTAGAAACAGAGCTTGCGGGAATGGATCGGCCCAACGGCACGACAGGTTCGAGGTTTAGCGTGATGCGGCCCGAAGGCGTTGATGCGGGTACCTCCACCTTGCCTTGGCGCAGCATCGCCAGGTCTGGCATCGTCAAAATTTTACCTTTGGCATCCACTTGAATAGGGGTGCGCACGGAACCCAAAGCATAGAACATGCGTGGACGGACATTCGCCCCAGCGGACTGGATCAAATACTCCAAATAGAAACCGTCACGGTCTTGGGGCGGCAGGCCGAGGTAGAGATCGTAATAGGGGAAGAGTTTTTTAACTGGCACGTGGCGAACGGCTTCGCCGGAAGCGGTTTGCGCCTGAGCCGTCAGAACCAAGCTGACGGCTGCGAGTGAAAATCCGACGAGGGCTGCCTGAGTTGGTGATGTCATCGCAACAGCCTGCGCATGCTGTAGATGTCTGTCACCTAAAATTTCGGTAAGCCGACCATCAAAGACAGCATTCGTCAAAAAAGAGCAGAGGGACCCTGCGAGTGTCGCGAAGGCCCCTCTTCTATTCAAGTGCCTATTTTGCAGGCTTGCGGAACAACAGGGTCATCCGGTCACTCTCGCCAATTGCCTTGTATTTTGCATTGTCGAAGTTCGGATTGGCAGGCTGTCCGCCGGGCGCGGTCTGCAAAGTGGGGGGTAAGGTCCAGACCCCGAATGGGTGATCCTTGGTGTCCTTTGGGTTGGCGTTGAGCTCAGACGCCGCAACAAACTCGAAGCCGGCCTGACGCATTTGCGCGATCACCCAGTCCTGACGCATGTAGCCAGAGGCTGGGTTTTGCGGCCGACGTGCGTCGCCGCGGTGCTGCTCAATCGCAACCAAACCACCGGGCTTGAGTGCGCTATACATAGACTTAAGCGCATAATCCTTGATGTTCTGCAACACAAAGCCATGAAAGTTCCGTGAACTGATGATCAGGTCAACGCTATTTGGTGCAGCGAGCAATTTATCCGAATTTGCTGCAAACACGCCAACTTCCAAGGTACCATAAAGGGCTGGATTTTCTTGATAGCGCTTCAAGTAGCGGTCGCGACCGGCCTTTTGCGCGTCGCTCATTTTGTCAGGGTCACCCGAGGTGACGATCAGCTTGCCACCGCCTGCTGCCAGATAGGGAGCTAACAGATCGGTCCAATAGCCGGCACCTGGCCGGATCTCTGCCACAGTCATGTTCGGCTTAATGCCCCAGAAGGCAAAGGAATCGACGGGATGACGAACGCCATCACGTGCTCGATCTTCTGGCGTCCGCCAAGCACCATCAACAACAGCCTGCGCCGTCAAGCCAGCAACCGGGGCCGTGGCTTTTGGTTTAGCCACTGCAGGTCCAACCACACCTAACGTGGCGCACACGGCACCCATAACGATGGCGCCAACCGCAAATAAGGAATTTCGGGCATTCCGCATAACGTGTCTCCTTCAACCGACCGGCTACGCAGGGACCTGCGTCTCATCACGAGTCGGGATTGTCGTGGCGAGCCATGTCGCCTAAGCGGCCCGAAATGTCGAGACCACGCAGCGCGATTCACAGACTTGTGAGACCTCGTGCCTAATCTTTTTTCTTCTTGGGCGGAACAACCCAATCCGGCTTGTTCGGATTAGCCTTAGCGGGCGGTGGAGACTTTTTCGTTGGACTCGCCTTCGGAGCGGCTTTGGTCCGACTGCTCTGCGCTGGCGCGCTTGAAGCCTTCTTCTTGGGCTCTGCCTTTGTATCGGTACGGCTTCTGTTCCTGCTCGATGCGGGGCGCGTTGTCTCCGGTTCCGCAGTTTTCGCCTTTGTCTTTGCCTTGGACTTGGACTTGCTAGCAGGTGCCTTGGTCTCAGCAGGCTCTGCAGCCGGACGGCGTGAACTGCGACGGTTCGTGGCGGCCGGAGCGTCCTCGCCTGCCTTAGTGCGGCTGGCAGGCGTTGCGGCCTTTGACTTTGGTTCTTCAGCCGGCGCCGGAGTGGCACTTGAACGGGTTCGGGAGCGAGCGGTTGGATTTGCCACAGCGGTCGGTTCGCCAGCCTTCGGCGCAGCAGGCGTCGTGCCGCGCTGGCGCGAGCGCAGCGGGGTTGGCGTCGCGCTGGCTGCAGGCTCCGCGGGAGCCTTTGCCTTTGAATCCGGCGTTGCAGGCGGCGGCGCTGCCTCGCCAACCGACTTGGCGGCGGCATCATTTGGTGTTTGCAGAGGTGCAGTCACCGCGGCGGGCGGGGTAGCAGCCGGCGATGCCGCCGGTGGTGCGGGTGTCCGGGCCTTGTTGCTCGACCCGCGACGGGAACTCGGTGGTGGCGGCGGCGCAGGTGGTGACGGCGGTTTCGCTTGAGGTCCCTCCGTCGCCGGACGCAGACCAGCGGCTGGCGAAGTTACGTTCCCCCCTTTGGGGTCAACCACAGGGGCTGGCCCGCCATTTACGACAGGCTTTGTCTCAGCGCCCGCAACAACTGGCACTGGAGGCGGCGGCGGTGGGGCCGACCCACGACGGCCACGGCGAGGTGGCGGTGGTGGTCCCGGAATAATGGTGACGGGTATCTGGTCTGCCGATGGCCGCGATGATGCCAACCCAACACCGGTTGCATCCAAGGGCTTGCGGAATCGCAACGTCATGCGGTCGCTTTCGCCAATCTCATCATAGCGCCTGCGATCAAAGCCCGGGTCATCTTTCTCGCCGATTGGCGAGGTCCGCGATACCGGGGGCAAGGTCCAAACGCCAAATGGATGGTCCTTAGTGTCAGCAGGGTTGGCATTAATCTCTGCCCCGCCGATAAACTCAAACCCTGCCTCACGCGCCAATTGAATCACATAATCCTCGCGCACATAGCCATCGCGCGCCAACGGGTCTTGTGGCTCGTCTGTGCGGCCACGATGCTCTTCAATCCCCAGAATGCCACCGGGTTTCAAGACGGTATAGAAGTCTGCAAAGGCCTTCTCTGTCCAGCCCCCGTCCATCCAATTGTGGATGTTGCGGAAAGTCAAAACCTTATCAACGCTATTGGGCGGGGCCATTGGCATCGAACGTGGACCAAACGGCACCACATTTACATTGCCATAGACCCCTGGGTCGGCAGCGAAGCGCGCCCGATAGGCGTCAACCATCTGACGAACGACTTGGGAGTTGGAAGCGGCGGCATCCCAGTGACCGACGATTAGTTTACCATCACCCTGCTTCAAATAAGGACCGAGTATCGAGGAATACCACCCCTGCCCCGGCCAAACTTCAACAACAATATCGTTCGGACGCACCCCGAAGAACTGTAAAGTCGCCTCAGGATTGCGCCAACGGTCGCGCTGAGCATCAATGCGCTGGTCACCCTTGACCGCCCGGCGCAATGCTTCACGTGCACGTTCGTCTAAGGGCGGAACGGGATTAGCCAGCGGCACAAACACAGAGGTTGGACCCGTGGTGGGCTGGCTTTCCGAGATTTGTGGATCAACTGCCTGTGCGCTCGCAGACACAATGCCACTTAAGGCCACAATGCTGGCAGTTCCGGCGAGTGCCCAAGCGCGGAATGTCATGCGCCTCTTTCTCCCTTTGACTACCGGCTACCAGCTTTGAATTGAGCCAAAGCGAAACTCAAGAGCGTTAGCCTATCCTAGTTTACGCTACCGGCTCAAGCCTCAAGGACATGAAACTCCTGTCAGAATTTGGACAGCTGCCCCTTGCACAGTCAAAAACCCACTCCCAACTAGGCTGTGCGGCGCCGACAAACGGGCCGCATGGACTGCCACCGGGCTCGTAGGCGCGGCCCTCCACTTGGCTTTTTAAGACAAGCGGGGAGCGGCGTGAGACGGTGAAAATTCGCTGGGTGCGCGGCCCTTTTTCCGCGTGTTGAACCTGTCGCTTCTAGGAGGACAAAATGCGTACCATCGACTTAACCCCCCTCTATCGCACCATCGTCGGCTTTGACCGGATGGCCCATTTGATCGAAACCGGTGCCCGTTTGGATACGGCAACGGGCTGGCCCCCTTACAATATCGAGCAGACTGGCGAAGACGCCTATCGCATCGAGTTGGCGGTGGCGGGCTTTGGCCCCGAAGACTTGTCGATTGAGCTGAAAGAGGGTCTCCTGACCGTCACCGGCAAAAAAGCCTCGAGTGAAGAAGGCCGCAATTTCCTGCATCGCGGAATTGCCGAACGTGGCTTTGAACGCCGTTATCAATTGGCCGACCACGTGCGCGTGACCGGTGCCAATCTTGAGCATGGCATGTTGAGCCTATCTTTGGTGCGCGAAGTGCCAGAGGCTCTGAAGCCTCGCAAGATTGCGATCCAAGTTGGCGCTGCCAGTGCGAGTTCCAGTGCCAATGACGCGCCGCTAATTGAAGGCGAGGCCAAGGCTGGCAAAGCCGCCTAATCTTCCAACCTGCCTGATGGGCCTTATCCGGGCCCATCAGGTTTTCAAATTCAGCGATAGATGAGATGCGGCACGCGATCGGCCTCGAACTGCTCTAAAGGCCCCTGCCAATCCGCGACGAGCTTTTGCCAAGGCGTGCCTGCCTCTAATGCCGACCACAAGGCTTCACTGCCATAGACCTTGTTAAACAGACTGCGCGTGGACGCTGTACTGCCCGATAAGGGTGCCTTGGCCGAACGAGCGACGACCTCTGCGCATAGGGCCATCGCAACGGCCATCAAGTCCGTCTGCCCCCTTGGATCAATGATCAACTCCACCCCGCCAAAGCCCGGCTTAACTTGGCTCTGATAGGGCTTGAACTGGATGTCGCGGAAGCCGTGCTGGCTTAGGCTTTCGACCAATACAGCCCCATCAATGCCCGGTGCTGCCGCATAGTGGAATGGTTTTGCCGTGCCGATCCCGATATCCACCTGTTTGAGCTCGCCCAAAATGCCAGTAGTGGCGCAGTAAAAGGGCGATTCCCACGTTGGGATATTTGGGCTGGTCGCCACCCAAGTCAGGCCCGTATCGGCCCAATTCATTTGCCGTTCCCAGCCCTCCATTTGCACAACCGTCAGCTCCGGACCCTGAGCGACCCAGCCTTTGGCGACAGCCATCTTGGCCAGTTCGCCGATCGTCAGGCCATGTAGATAGGGCACGGGCACTTGGCTGACAAAGGATTCAAAGCCCGGTGTCAAAGGCGGGCCCTGCATGCGTAGGCCACCAAGAGGGTTTGGCCGGTCGAGCACGACAAAGGCTTTGCCGGCTTCGCCACAAGCCTCCATCGCAAGGATCATGGTCGAGATATAAGTATAGCTGCGAACCCCAATGTCCTGAATATCAAACACCAACACATCCACGTCTTTCAACATGGCTGGCGTGGGTTTCCGGTGCTCGCCATAGAGCGAATAGGCTGGCAAGCCCGTGACGGGGTCTTGCGCATTTGCCACGTGGTCGCCTGCTTTCGCGCGTGTATCCAACCCATGCTCAGGCCCAAACAAAGCCGTCAGCCGTGCGCCCAGTCCTTGCTGCAAGACCACACGTGACATGATGCCACTTTGGTCAACGCTGGTCTGATTGGTGATGAAGCCAACGCGCTGGCGCTCTAAGGCGGCAAAGCCAGACCGAGCTAACTGATCAATCCCCAACTTTACGCGCGGACGACGTGGATAGCGCTGCCGCAGCACCCCACCGCCCGCGCACCCCGGCAGCATCACAGACGCGGCACCAGCAGCCGCTGTTTGAAGAAAGATGCGACGAGTCATACCCCAAAATCCCTCTCATTGTTGATCGCGAACATTGGCCCCTAGCCTGCCTGTTGAATGTGCCGTCGATTGGTCGCCGTGCCCTTGACCAGAGCGCCCAATTAAACAGATGATTGGCTTATCAAAACAAGATCGCAAAACAACATGTTTCTGGGAGCCGCGCCTACATGTTCAAGTTAAAACCGATTTTTGCCGCCTTGGCGATCAGCACCAGTCTACTGGCATTCAGTGGGTGCGCGACCGGCCAGACGCCGAATGCCAGCTTTGCAACCCCACCGCCTTCGGTCTTGCCAGAGAGACTCGCTACCATGCGGACCGTGTTGCAAGATGGCGTGGACAAGAAAGTGGCCAGCGGCTTCTCAGCGGCCTTGGTGGATTCTTATGGCCGGATTGAGTCGACCTATGTCGGCTTGGCAGATGTCGAAACGGGCAAGCCCATTACACCAGACACGGTGTTTCGCCTTTATTCCATGACTAAGCCGATCACGGCCGTGGCCATCATGATGCTGGTGGAAGAAGGTAAGGTGGATCTCGACGCGCCAGTCTCGACCTATATCCCGTCCTTCACCAAAACCGTTGTCTATGTCAGCGGCGACACGCTGGAGACCTTAAAGACAGAGCCAGCGGTTCGCCAGCTGACGGTGCGCGACCTGATGCGGCAATCGGCGGGCATTCCTTGGTGGGGCGCGACAAAACCCGTTGAGCGCTTGTACGCCATGAATGGCATTGAACGCGCCCCTTCCGAGCCTGTGCCTGGTTTCAAAGGTCCGCGGGTCGCCAACCTGCAAGATTTGGCAGACCGGGTTGCTGCAACGCCCTTCACCAACCAACCGGGTGAAACCTGGACCTATGGCATTGCGATCGACGTCTTAGGCCGTGTGGTTGAAGTGGCGTCTGGTCAAAGCCTTGGCACCTTCTTTCAAGAACGTATTTTCATGCCCTTGGGCATGAAGCACACGGCGTTTCAGGTTCAGCCGGGTGATAAAGAAAACCTAGCCAATGTCTATTTCGCGGTTTCCAAGATCAAGCCACCTACAGGCGGGATTGATAGCTATGTCAAAAGCCTCAAGGACGTACCTATGCATGAGGCACTTCGCCCCGGTGACCCACCAGCGAAAAGCCCCTTCTTGGAGCCCGCCCGGATTGAGTTTGGCGGTGCCGGTCTGGTTGGCACCTTGAGTGATTATGTGCGCTTTGCCCGTATGATCGCAGGCCAAGGCGAGCTGGACGGGGTGCGCATCATCAAAGCTTCCTCGATCGCCGAAATGGGCAAGGACCAACTTGGCCCAAAAGCCAACGCCAATTTAATAAAGCAGGGCTATAGCTACGGCTTAGGCTTTGGCACCGTAGTTGATTCTAATCTTTACCCCAGTGGCGCGCCGGTCGGCACGATGTTCTGGGGCGGCGCAGCCGGTACTCAATTCTGGGCCAATCCACAAACCAAAGAAGCTGGCGTGCTCATGACGCAAGTTCTCGGAGACTATCTCCGCACCTATCAAGTCAATGCAGCCCGGGCAGCCATTGGACAGCCCGTTCAATAATCGCGCGATTTCCGCTGCCCTGTGTGCAGGGCAGCGGAACTTGCGGCTCTTGCCGCCCAAAACATTGACCCCCGCCCTCACGGACGACACACTCCCCGTATGCACGATCCCCATGCCGCGACTCCGACCCGTCATCTTTCAGTCCCCTATGTGATTTTCATCGCCGTCGGCATGGTTGTCGGCGCGGGTATTTTTAAGTCTCCAGCTTTGGTCGCCGAAAATGCCGGAAGCGTGTGGGCGGTATATGGCGTTTGGATCATTGGCGGCCTGATCTCTTTGATGGGCGCCTTGTGCTATGGCGAGCTTTCAACCGCCTATCCCAGCCCCGGCGGCGACTATCATTTCCTGACCAAAGCCTATGGCCCCAGTTTCGGCTTCTCCTTCGCGTGGGCCAGATTTTCAATCATCAACACAGGCTCCATCGCCCTTTTGGGCTTTGTGATTGGTGATTATCTCAACTTGGTTTGGAACTTAGGCCCAAATGGGCCCGCCCTATTCGCTTTGGTGAGCGTGGTGGTGATGACCCTTTTCAATCTGCGCGGCACCACTGGCGGCAAAGGTGCCGATTATGCGATCACCAGTCTCGAAGTGATCGGCCTGTTGGCGCTTGCTGCCGCTGCAGCATGGCTGGTTGTTTCCGCCATTCCACCGGCAACGACAGGTCAGGGGCACAGTCCGAATGCGGCAGGTTTAGGCTATGCCCTTGTCTTTGTGCTGTTGGCCTTTGGCGGTTGGAGTGAAATGTCGACCTTATCGGCCGAGATCAAAAATCCTGAACGCGGAATGGTGCAGGCGCTTTTAGGGTCAGTCGTGATCATCACCCTTTTGTATTTGATGGCCAATTGGGCTTTATTACGCGGACTAGGCATTGAGGGTTTGGCCCAGTCCAAGGCTCCGGCCGCCGACCTCATGTCACGCGCCTTTGGCCCGCAAGCCGGGATCGTTTTGGCGATTGCTGTGGCGGCTGCTGCCATCACGTCCATCAACGGAACCATTATTGTCGGCGCTCGCACCAGCTATGCTGCTGCGCGTGACCGAAGCGGCCTCAACTGGATCGGATCTTGGGATGGTAAACGTGGGATTCCATCCAACGCCATCATGGCACAAGGCATTGTGTCGGTTGGGCTCGTTGTATTGGGTGCTTTGTATCAGGGCTTTTCTACGCTGGTAGACTATACTGCACCCGTCTATTGGGCGTTCCTGACAGCGAGTGGCTTGGCCGTGATTGTGTTGCGCAGGAAGATGCCCGACCAGCCACGGCCTTTTAAAGTACCGCTTTATCCGGTCCTGCCGCTGGCATTCGCTGGCAGCAGTGCACTTATGCTGTGGTCATCGTTGAACTATGTGAAGGTTGGCGCGTTGTTTGGATTGGCAGTCGTCGGAGTCGGGACCGTATTGGCGCTGGTCACCAAGCCTCAGAAGTGAACTGCATGAATCGTATTGGAAACCACGCCAACCAACCAGTCCAGACCCGCCAGCGCCATACCGATACCGAGCGGTGCCACTGCCAAGCTCACCAAGAAGAAGACGAACGACACCAAAGCTAGAAGGCCATCTCGCTGCAATAAAGCAATCGCCAAAGCGGCAACACTCATACCCGGAGGCCAATTGCCCAAAGGAATAGGCAACATCAATATGCCCGCCAAAATCAGTGTCTGGATCCCGAACCAAACGGTGACCGGCTTTTGGGTCAGAAACTGAAAGCGTGGTTGCACAAGTTTCTCAATCTTCAACAAGGTCGGCATCGACAGGTCTATGCATTTGCGGAAGGTTGCAGGCTCAATCTTCAAGTCGCCAATACGTTTGGGAATCCAAGGCGTGCCGGCACCGAAAATCATCTGCAGGGCTGGTGCCACCAGCAAAATCCCAAAGACGGTTGAAATGCCGGGCACATTGGGAATGCAATTCGGTAAGGCCAGAATCAAAAGAAGTAGGCCAAAGGCACGCCCATCCAGACGGGCCAACACGTCGCGCACAGCAATTTGCTCTTCCCCTGGAAAGGCGTCGTGCAACTCTTTGAGCAATTCAGATGTCTTAGGCGGCAGGGCAGCTCGCACGTTCGTCATTCCAATCGGCAGCCCGCGTGGCGCTCGCCCCGGTATGTCGGGCGCAATTTGGGCAGAACAAGGGCCGGGCCTGTACAAACTCTCAGACATAAGGCCGGATTATAGGGGCTAGGCTTCACGTTTGCGTTAGCAATCGTGGTTAAGCGCGCCCTTTTATTTTCGCAACCGCTTTAGCTTTGGCGAGCAGGCCTTGCACCCCAATGCCAGAGCCTGCTTTCAAATCGGTTGTGTAATCGCGGATGATGCCATCCTTGCCTACGATCACAAAACTTGGCACCCATTTGATGCCCCAAGCCTTATAGGCGGCGCTGTCGTCGTCTACCGCCACAGGGAAGCGATAGCCTTTTTCGGCAAAGAACGGGGCCAACCCGCCCCAGCGGCCATAGCGACCGCGTGTGTGTATGCCAATGAATTGAAGTTTGCGGTCCCGTGCAATTAAACGATTAAGCTCTGCCACATCATCTACATCTGCCAGACAATCCGGGCACCAGATCCCCCAGAATTGGACAATGGTGGTCTTTCCGAGGAAGTCGGCTTGCGTCAAACGACCACCGCCAAAACGGGCGAGGTCCGTTGCGGGTGCCGCCTGTCCGATCAAATCATAGGTGCGTGGTCGACGATCCACCGGTGCTGCTGGTGTCGTTTGAGCTTCTGCCTCCAGCGCGACGGTGGCGGCAAGCGTGCCGGCCGCGAGGCCTGTCAGGGTATCTCTACGTGTCATAGTGTTCATGTGCCCAATCTGATCGAAGTGACGTGCCTTGCCAAGGCATGGCCTCAGGCTGATCCCACAAAATCGCGTACTTTGCCGACAAATCTTGCAGCACCGCGCGACGATTTGAAAGCCCAAGCGTGATCGATGATCTGTCCTGTCGCGTCGACCAGCAAGGTCAGTGGCGTGCCAGGCACCCCGATCGACTTCGTAAGGCGCTGGGTGCGATCATCGACAATCGGAGTGGCCACGTCTGAAGCGCGGCTTTCAGCCCAAACCGGCAGACTGGGCCCATCCTTAGGTGCGAGCCCGATATGCACACTGAAAAGGTCGAAGGGGGGCTCGGCACCTTGCAGCGGCTTTAAAGCGCGCACGGCCTCATCCCAATGGGGCTCATCAATCCGGCAAGGCCCACACCACAGCCCCCAGAAGCGAATAACGGCTGGGCGGCCCAAACTGGCGAGATTTATGCCCGTGCCGTCGATCAGGCTTGCCGGAACGGACGGCAGGCGTTGCTTGTGCAAAGCTTTAGCGGGGTCCTCTCGGCAACCTGCCAAGGTAAGAGCGCCAAGAGCTGAGACTGTAAATGTGCGCCGATCCATCCGTAACTACACCTTCTTTCTTGGGGTAGAATTAGCCGACATCGCTTAAGCGGACATGAAAACGGCGGCACAGTCGAAACCGTGCCGCCGCCCGAACTTGCCCGTTGAACCGGGGCGAAGCTTTAGTAGATTTCGAACAAGCCTGCAGCGCCCATGCCGCCACCGATACACATGGTGACAACGCCCCACTTCACATTCTGGCCAGCTGCCTTGCGACGACGGCCTTCCAACAGGATGTGGCCGGTGCAGCGTGTGCCCGTCATGCCGAATGGGTGGCCAATGGCGATCGAGCCACCGTTCACATTGTACTTTTCAGGGTCGATGCCCAAACGGTCGCGCGAATAGAGGCACTGGCTGGCGAAAGCTTCATTCAACTCCCACAGGTCGATATCGTCCACCTTCAAGCCATGACGCTCCAGCAAACGGGGCACGGCAAAGACAGGGCCAATGCCCATTTCGTCGGGCTCGCAGCCTGCAACCGCAAAGCCAGCAAAGCGGCCAAGCGCTTCTACGCCGCGCGATTGCGCAGCCTTAGCTTCCATCAGCACGACAGCTGCCGCGCCGTCTGACAATTGCGAGGCGTTGCCGGCGGTGACGAATTTGTCTGGGCCGCGGACTGGCTTCAGGGAAGCCAAGCCTTCCAAAGTGGTGTCTGCACGGTTGCATTCGTCGCGGTCGACGATCACGTCTTTGATCGTGGTTTCGCCGGTTGCCTTGTCCACGACTTTCATCTTGGTAGCCATCGGGACGATTTCGTCATTGTACAAACCGGCCGCTTGGGCAGCCGCGATGCGCTGTTGGCTGCGCAGCGCATATTCGTCTTGATACTCACGGCTAACATTATAGCGCTGCGCCACGATGTCGGCGGTTTCAATCATCGGCATCCACAAGGCTGGCTTGATGTTGAGCAGATGCTCTTCTTGATAGTGCGACAAATTCATCGAACCACCCATTTGCACCAGCGAGATCGACTCAACGCCGCCACCAATGGCGCAGTCTGCGCCGCTTTGGGTGATGTAGTTGGCGGCCATCGCAATGGTCTGTAGGCCCGACGAGCAGAAGCGGTTAACAGTGGTGCCCGAAGTGGTGACGGGGCAGCCGGCCCAGATGGCGGCATTGCGGGCGACGTTTGCACCGGTTGCGCCTTCAGGTTGGCCCGCACCGATATAGACGTCTTCTACCAGGCCAGGCTCAATGCCAGCCTTGGCAATCGCGTGCTTAATGGCGTGACCGGTCATGGCTGCACCATGGGTCATGTTGAACCCGCCGCGGAGAGACTTAGCAAGGCCTGTACGGGCGGTGGATACGATTACGGCTTCACGCATAGTGGCGGCTCCCTTTACTTCCTGTCACGCCGGTTCATCCGGCTTTCTAAAGGTCTCTTAGCGTCTGTGTCGGGGATGGAAAGCCCTAATTTCGCAGTGACGCTGGGGCAGGAAGCAGAAATTGAGATCAAATCATGTTGAGATCGGGCAAAGCCATCATGGAAAGAGCCGTCTTTGCCCCTTCGCGATAAGCCCATTGCGCTTGAGTTCTTTGCCGGGGGTGGGCTCGCTCGGCTTGGCTTAAGTGCGCAATTTGACGTGGCTTGGGCAAATGATTTGGATGCGATGAAGTGCAGGGCTTGGCGGGATAATTTCGGGGCTGACGGTCTGGTTGAAGGCGATGTGGCCGATATTCAGGTTGATGATCTCCCGCCGCGCCCCGCCTTGGCCTGGGCCAGCTTTCCGTGTCAGGACCTCTCACTCGCGGGGGATCGGGCCGGATTGACGGGCGGCCGATCGGGGACGCTATTTGCCTTTATGGCGCGACTAGCCGAATTGCGCGATCGCGGCGATCCGCCCGAAGTCGTGGTGCTAGAAAATGTCAAAGGCCTGTTGAGTTCGCGCGGCGGGCAGGATTTGGCGGCGATTTTCTATGCTTTGGGTGACTTAGGCTATGTCGCAGGGTGCCTTGAGATGGACGCAGCTTGGTTCCTGCCGCAATCACGCCCCCGCATCTTCATCATAGCCGTTCGCCGGGACCTAAAGATACCGACCGCGCTAATGTCCCGGGATGACCGGCCCTGCGTCTTCCAAACACCAGCCATTTTGAAAGCCCAAGCGGCTCTGCCAAATGCATTGAAATGGTTTGTGCCGTCACCTCCCAAGCCTTCAGTCAGTTTACCCGATATTCTCGACCCGACTGACACGAGCTGGTGGGATGCAGACAAGCTCACCATCTTCCAGCAGCAATTGAGCGATAAGCATCGTGGACGCTTGGATGCGCTTTTAGGAACGCCTGGCCGCCATATCGGCACCATGTATCGCAGGATCCGTCGGGAAGATGGCGTGAAACAACAGCGCGCAGAGATTCGCTTTGACGGTAAAGTAGGCTGCCTGCGCACCCCGGCGGGTGGATCGTCTCGCCAATTCTGGTTGGTGGTAGAGGGTGGGAACCTTAAAATACGCCCGATCAACCCGCGCGAGGCCATGCGGCTGATGGGTGTACCCGATAGCTATCAGTTGCCAAAGGGAACCTTAGCCGGTCTGAAGATTGCCGGCGACGGCGTTGCCGTGCCTGTCGTCTCTTGGTTGAGCGATCAGCTCTTGGCACCCTTAGCGGCCTGTGCCCGATCCTGATCATCTGCTTGCCTTTAGGTGAAGGCGCGCCTTAGAGAGAAGCGATGACTACCCTTACCGCCAACCAAGATTCTAGCCCAATCAAGCGCACGCTTCTGGTGGTGGTTGCAGCAAGTGTGGCCATAGGAGTGGCCTATGGCGCGGGCGAACTTTCACATCTGTTGTCCTTTATCATCACTGAAGCAGGTGCAGCCGATTTCTTTCGAGAGCCGATCAATTTGGCGCTTGGCTTGGCGGGGCTTTTCCTTTGGCAGCAACTCAGCCGATCGCCGGTCCAAACGCCCCCCTTGTGGGGGTCTCCCGCCATTGGGCTCGGTTGGGGCTGGTTGGTTGGATGCGCTTTGCCCGGCCTCGCGCTCCTAGGCATTGTAATGTTGCACGCAGGCGCATTTGAAGCGCGCCCATTTGCCTTGGCCAGCATCCTCATCCCTGTGCCCTTTATTCTCATCCACGCGATGGCAGAAGAAGTCGTTGTTCGGGGAATTGCGCAGCGCGCCGGGCATTCAGCCTTTGGCGCATTAGCAGGCATTGGCGTTGCGGCTTTAACTTTCTGTGTCTTGCAGACCCTTCAAGGCTACAACTCGATCTGGCATATCGCCAATTCCGCCCTTTTTGGGGCCGCACTCGGGCTTCTTGCCCTTGGTCGTGGGGGCATCTGGGCAGCGATTGCGGGCCATGCAGGTTGGACTTGGCTAGAGACCTGTTGGATTGGGGATGCTGTTCGGTTTCAAAAGGACAACGGTGTCTGGGTTGGTGGGACTGGCCCTGATTCCTATGGCTCACCCATCTTTACCTTGGTTCTGATCCTGATTTTAGCCCTGTTCGGCGTCCGTTGGGCTTTGCAAGCCGCGAAAGAAAAGCGATAAGAGCAAATATGTCGTCATCATTCACCTTAAGCGCCCCGATCATCGACTATCTGGCCGAGGTCAACCAAGCCGAGCATCCGGCCCTAACCGCCTGTCGGGCCGAAACCGCCAGCCACCCTAAAGCCATGATGCAAATCAGCGCTGAACAAGGTGCCTTTATGAGCTTTCTGATCCGTCAGATGGATGCGCGATTAGCAGTCGAAGTGGGTGTTTTCACAGGTTATTCGGCTTTGGTGACCGCCCTTGCCCTGCGTCAGAACGCAGGGCCCGGCGGCAAGCTCTTTGCGCTCGACATCTCTGAGGAATTCACTGATCTAGCCAAAACCTATTGGCATCAAGCTGGTGTTGAAAACACGATTGACCTGCGCATCGCGCCTGCTGGCGACAGCCTTACCGCCTTGGCCAATGAGGGCTATGAAGGCAAGATCGACTTTATGTTTGTCGACGCCGACAAGCCCGGATACCTAGATTATTACGAAAAGGGCCTGAAACTTTTGCGCACGGGCGGGGTTATGCTGTTTGATAATGTGCTATGGAGCGGCACCGTCGCTGATCCCAGCGATCAAAGCATCGAGACTATAGCCCTGCGGGAGCTCGCCGCACACGCCAAAGAAGATCCTCGCGTGCGCGCAGTTATGGTTGCTATTGGCGATGGTCTCTTGCTGGTGACAAAGGTCTAAAGCTTCGATCAGCTTCTATCGTTGGCAGCAGTCACTTCCATCGGATCAACCAGCATTTGCACGCTTGCGGTGAACTTACGCCAAACTTGTGGAAGCCAGCTGCGCGCCACTACGGTCGGCTGTTGCCGCCAGTCGCGGGCGACAAATGGAGCCAGCTTGGTAACGATGGCTGTGCGCCCATGCAGGACCTTATTCACGCGCCACCCTGGCTCCCGCCGCAAAACATCCAATAGGATTTTGCCAGTCCAAAGATCGACGTCATCGATCAACATCTTGCCGCCCACTTTCAAGCGCGGGGCCATATAGAGCCAATCGACGCCGGGCAGCGGAAAGCCGTGACTGCCATCGATGATGGCCACATCCAAATCTTCATGGCCTTTTAAGTGGGGAAGAATGTCTTGACTGAAACCGTGATGAAAGCGCACCAAACTCAGATCAAGGCCGCGTTGATCGGCGACCCGCTGGATGGAGGCGATTTCATCCGCAGATGGCGTGATGGCTTCATGGATACAACCGGCCTGCAAGCAAGCCAACGTGGACTGACCGCAGCCCGTTTCCAGCGTGTGCATACCCGGGCGCAAGTGCAATTGAAGCCATGTCAATGCGAGATTGCCAGTTTCCCACTGAAACCGCTCGCCAGTCCGACCTTTGGATTGATCCATGTTTGCGTCCGTCCCACACACACGAGCAGGCCGTCCCAATGTGGGAGGCCACGCCGTCTCTCGCAGAAACAAGCAAGTTTCAAACCAATTGCGTGAAAAGCTCTATCGGGCGACCCAAATTGCGCCCTGACGGACCAAAACCCGACCAGACAGCCTGCCCGTATTGTCGGCACCAGTGGCCGCAATGGTCGCGAGACGCGTCATGTCTCGGGCGCGGTCGGCACGTCCGACTACCAAGGTATCGCGGGTGGGCACAGCAACTGCCAAAGGGCCACCCAATTGCTTCTGGATTGTGGTCCAGACTTGGTCGAGGGCCAAAAGGCTGGTTGCATAAGGTTGGTCTGGGTCGGCTTCCAACAAGCCGTCATTGACGGTCCATTTTACGCCGGTCAATTCTTTCAACGTATTGGCCCGAGCGCGGTCAAACGCTTGGGTTGCGCCTAATTGTAAATCGTTCAGCCGACCAATTGGCATGAGGGCAATCGTCGTTGGCGTATCGCCCACGAGAACCTCTTCGAGGCCTTCAGAAAATGGGCGGCGGACCACCGAATTGCGCTGACCAAGAACAGCTGTTTGCACTTCAAACGTATTGATCGCCTCGGTCGTGCGGATCACGACGCGCAATTGCTCGAGCTTGAATGGGTCCTGCCGCTCGAGGAGGTTGCGGACATTAGTTTCAAAACGGCTATATTCCGCCTCTGGATTGGCGTCCGCTAGATTGACGCGAGCCTGCAACGTATCGAGGCGGACGCTGACTTCTGAATGGGTGACAACCCGCAGACTATTGACCTGCCCATCCATGCGCTCGACCCCGCGCACGCCCGGCAAAGCCGACAGGCGACGCGCCATCTCTTGACTGACTTCCTCCATCGAAATGCGCTCAACAAGCGATACCGCCGATCCGGCCGGGGTAGAGTCGGAGGCGGTCTGGGCTGCGGCAGGTCCTGCCACCGCCAAGAAAGCCCATGCGCAGGCAGCCAGTATGGTATGCGAAGTCATGATAATTGTCCGTTTCACTTAAAGGCCGGGAGCGCTGAGACGTTCTGCCCGGTCCGCTTCCTGCTTGGCGACTGGGAAGGCGCAATAGTCAGCTGCGTAATAGGCACTGGGGCGGCCGTCGCCTGAAAGACCCGGTCCGCCAAACGGCAAAGCGGAAGACGCGCCAGTCGTGGGTCGGTTCCAATTGATCAATCCCGCACGCAGATTAAGCGTCGCTTGCTCCCACAAGGCGGCATCATCACTGACCAGTCCAGACGAGAGACCAAAGCGCGTGGCGTTGGCCCGCTCTATTGCTTGTTCAAACGTCTTCACCCGGAACACTTGCGCGAAGGGGGCGAATAATTCTTCATCCTCAGCCTCTTGGGCATGGGTCATATCGATCATGCCCGGACGCACAAAGGCTGGGCCTTCAACCCCAATTTGGGCCTTAACGAGAGACTTGCCGCCCAAGGCTTGCAGCTCAGCTTCAAAATGGGCGACGCGTGTTGCTTGCCCGGCGTGAATAACCGGCCCCATAAAGGGTGCTGTCTCGGCATTCCACGGTGCCAACACCATACGCTCGATGCGGGCCTGTGTGGCTTCCAACACCTGATCGCCAAAGCGGCCTTCCGGCAGGATCAAGCGGCGCGCACACGAACAGCGCTGACCGCTGGTGATGAAAGCAGAATGGACGATGAGGTCTGCTGCGGCCTCAATCTCAGCCGGGTCCCAAATGATCAGAGGGTTGTTGCCGCCCATTTCAAGGGCGAGAATAACTTCAGGGCGACCACCAAACATACGGTGGATGGCTGTGCCTGTGGTGGCAGAGCCGGTAAACAAGACGCCATCGATCCCTGAAGCGGCTAACAGGGCGGCACCCGTATCGCGCGCGCCCATCACGACGTTGAGGACGCCGGGGGGTAGACCCGCTTCTTCAAACGCTGCCACCATCAAGACTGCCGCGGATGGCGCAAGCTCTGAGGGCTTAAAGACCACCGTATTACCAGCCAAAAGCGCCGGTACAATGTGACCATTGGGCAAATGGCCAGGGAAGTTGAATGGGCCGAGCACCGCCATCACGCCCCAAGGCCGGTGGTCCAACGCGGTGCGACCAAAGGCTGCTGCTTCGCTCTTAACCCCTGTCCGCTCCTCATAGGCGCGCACGGAGATCGCGACCTTGCCAACCATGGCACCGACTTCGGCCGTCGATTCCCATAATGCTTTGCCCATATCACGCGAGATGGCTTCGGCGATGGCAGGGCCTCGCGCCTGCAGCGCGCGGCTGTAGGCTTCAAGGATTGTGATGCGTTCGGCACGCGAAGTCTTGGCCCAAGCCGGGAAAGCGGCACGGGCTGCTGCCACGGCTTGTTCCACTTGAGCGCCTGTGGCGGCATGGGCGGCAAACACCACTTCGTCGCTAGCTGGATCGATCGAGGTGAAATGAGGGCCAAGCCCGGCTTGCCAAGACCCGTTGAGATACAGACCACCGTGAGACTGGTTAAACATCAAAACTCCGCACGCGGCCGATCTGGCCGTCTTCCATTTCTAAAGCTTCCAAAACCTGCGGGGCCACGATGACCGCGTCAGGCGTGATCCGGGCTGGCACCAAGGTGCAGCGAAATCCGTCCACTCGGTCGTTTGATAACATCGCCCGTTCTTCGCCATGGGCGTCACCGGCCACGAATGGCAAAGCAAGGGAGTCTCGCACCGTGCGTGTATCTTCGATGCGTGTGGCCAAAAGTGGGCCGCCGTCAAAGATATCAATCACCCCTTCAAAGCGCAGTCCTTCGCGCTCTAACAAGCGTCGCGCGGGAGCTCCATCTGGATGGGTTTCGCCAATTGCGCCGCGCGCACTATCGGGCAAAAGGTCGACATAAATCGCATGCTTGGGCGACAAATCGATGATGAATTGATTATCGCTGGTGGCCGAGAGATTATCCGCCTCATCAAAGTCCATCCGATAAAAGGGACGGCCTACCACTTCCCAGAAAGGGGAGCGCCCATCCAAATGTACCACACCGCGCAGCTCGCTCACCACCGTGCCGTGAAAGCGGGTTGGCGAGCTGGCCATCAACATAAAGCGCGACAGGCTCAATAATTTACCTGCACCATCGCCGCGACGCTCTGGCTCGAGGAACAAGGTGCCAACTTCAGTGCAGCCGGTATAGTCATTGACCATCGTCAAAGCGCGCATCTCAAACCGGCGGTTGGCAGCCTTAGAAGCCTGTCCATAGGTGACAATGCGATAATTAAAGAAGGGCACGTCGCGGCCGATATTGGTCTTCACCGCCGCACAGCCAAAGGGCTTTCCGCCTTTGGCGCTTTCGATCATCAACAGATAGATTCCGCCATCCCCATCGGGCTTCGGTGCTTCTGAAGAGAAGGTGGCGAGGCTTTTCTCTAGTCGCTTCGCCAACAGGGCCTCGTCTTCCGGCAGGCTGGTAAAGCCCGGGCCAGATCGGCGGGCAAAGCCCATAAAGGCATCAAAATCATCTGGCCGCGCGGGGCGTACTACGAGCATGGATGTGTTCCCAATTCCTGTGCCAGCAAGCGACGTGGGGCTTTGGCATCCAATTGCCCGGTGGCATAGCCTACCAAAATGGCCAAAGACAGCCTGATGCGCTCTGGAAAGCTGTCAAGAATGGCAAATTCCTGATCGGAATGGATCAACCCGCCGCGCGGTCCCAGCGTGTCAACATTGGCGCAGCCCGATGCGGCGAGATTATTGCCTTCGCACACGCCACCGGTATCTTTATAGACAAGCTCTAGCCCCACAGCTTTGCCAGCGGCAGCAACTTGCGCGAACACCAATTCTTGAGCGGGCGTGCGCGGCTTGGGCGGGCGGCTGAAACCGCCATGGAGGTGGGCGTGGATGCCACCGCCGGACAAATACTGACCGATGAGAGCTTCCACTTCGCTTTGCGCCCAAGTCGCCGCTTCTGCATCGGGGACGCGCACATTGAAGCGGACCACTGCAAGGTCTGGCACCACATTGTTCGGTCCGCCGCCATCGACCCGACCGGTATTGAAGGTCACGCCGGGGGCTCTGCCGTTCAGCGCTTCCAAGCCGGCTACAAAGCGAGCCGCCGCAGCGATCGCCGAACGACCCTCATGATGGGCACGCCCGACATGGGCGGCTTTGCCATGGATCGTTAGTGAGAAATTGCCGGAGCCTTTGCGCGCGCCCGACATCGAGCCATCAGCAAGTGCGGGCTCATAGGTCAGACCAACATCGCTGCGCGCACCAATTTCATGCAGCAATGCGGCAGAACCGGGCGATCCGATTTCCTCATCAGGACTGAGAAGGACTTCATAGCCAATTTGCGAAGCGCACGGCAGCGTTTCAAACGCCTTCAACGCCTCCAACATCACCCACAAGCCGCCCTTCATGTCCGCAACGCCGGGTCCATTCACGACGCCGGGCTCAATCTCGCACACAGTCTGAAAACTCGATTGCGCGGGGAAGACCGTGTCATAATGGCCAGTCAGCACCAATTTGATCGGGGCCTCTGGCCGGACAATGACATGCAGGGAATCGCTCAAGGCGTGCTCTGCCTCTTGGCCCTGAGCATTGATGATCGCTTCTGGCAGTAGTGGCCTCCGCACACAAGTGCCAGGCAGAGCTTTGAAGGCCTCTTCAAGCATGAGCAGAAATGCCTGTAACCCCTCAAGATTGCTAGAACCCGTATTGATGTTGCACCAATCCTCAAGTCTGGCTTTCCAGATCGCGTGATCGGTAACAACAGCGTCGAGCGCTTGCTGGGTTTCGCGATCAAAAATCAGATTTGCGATCATCTTGATCTTCCTTCACAAAAATACCGCCGCAAGTGCAGACTAAGGTTGCTTCCAAGATTCAGATGTAGTCGAAAGCCGCGCGCAGCGCCACGCCCCTGCCCCGTTCTATCTGTGTCGAGCCACAGTGTGGCGATATGGTTTTGGGGGTAAGTACGTGCGATTGAGCGCATCCAGAAGAGGCGAAAAGTGATGTCGGCAGTGTTTGACCATGTTGAGTTCGACCATCATGAGCAAATTGTCTTTGCCCATGATCATCAGACGGGACTGCGCGCGATTATCGGCATTCACAACACATTTCTGGGCCCTGCAGCCGGTGGTGTCCGCATGGCCAATTACGCGAATATGGATGATGCGCTGACTGACGTGCTGCGGCTGTCACGGGGTATGAGCTATAAAAATGCGCTAGCAGGTATCGCATTGGGTGGCGGCAAAGCTGTTCTGATTGGCAATCCCAAGGCAGATAAGACCCCGCAACTGATGCAGGCTCTGGGTCGGGCCATTCAAGGCCTGTCCGGTCGATATCTGGCGGCTGAGGATGTCGGCATGACGTTGGCCGATATGGAAATGATCGCGCTGGAGACCAGTCACGTGTTTGGCCGCGACCCGAAAGCGGGCTTTGGCGGCGAACCCTCACCTATGACGGCTCTCGGCGTGCTGCTCTCCATAAAAACTTGCGTGCGCCGCTTTATGGGTCGCGACGATCTGCGCGGTGTCCGTGTGGCAGTGCAAGGTGCCGGGGCGGTCGGTGCGGACCTCGCCCAACAATTGGGCCTAGAGGGCGCGGAAGTCCTAATCGCGGATATGGACGCTGCGCGCGCCCAAGCTGCGGCGGCTGCAGCGGGCGGGCAAGTCGTCAGCGTTTCCGACATTTTGTTTGCCGATGTCGATGTCTTGGCCCCGTGCGCACTCGGAGCCATCTTGAATGACGCTAGTATCCCAAATCTGCAGACCAAGATCGTCTGCGGTGCAGCCAATAATCAATTGGCAGAGCCGCGCCACGGCCTTGCATTGGCAGAGCGCGGAATCCTTTATGCGCCTGACTATGTCGTCAATGCAGGCGGCATCATCAATGTGTCCTATGAAGTTTCAGGCACATATGATGCGGCCAAAGTGGTCGAGCATATTCACCGCATCCCGAAGACGCTTGAGCAAATCTTCGAAGAGGCTGCCGATGAAGGCCTGACACCGGACGTCGTGGCCGACCGGATGGCGCAGCGCCTTATTGGACGATCGTAGGCTTCACTGGTGTAGGCTCTGCCTGTTGCGGTTCAGACGGCATAAAGGGATAGAGCCATTGGCCAAGTAGATTGGGTGGCATGTCCCGATCTGTGAGGCCCAAATTCATCGGCTTCTCATCCTTTGGCATGTAGAAAGTGCCAAACATGTGATCCAAGAAGGAGAAGGTCGCAGCAAAGTTCTTCGACCCACCTTCATCTGCGCCTGTATGGTGCCAACGGTGAAATACCGGGCTGGCAAAAACATGGCGCAAGGGCCCGAACGTCCAGTTCAAATTTGCGTGGACCATCGTGGAATACAGAATATTGAATGGTGCGAGCGCTGCCACCGCTATGGGCGGGAAGCCAATCCACAAGGCAAGCGCATTGGCGAAAAGGCTGTGAAAGATCAAATTAATCGGATGGAAGCGCACGGAATGCAGCCAATCGAGCGTCTCAGGCGCATGATGGATGGCATGATAGCGCCACAGCGCATTGCTGTGAAACAGGCGGTGCGTCCAATAGAGCGATATGTCGGTGACGATAAGTACGCCTATGGCCTGCAACCACAAAGGCCAATCCGCCAGCCAAGCCGCTCCCGTCTTGCTCCATTCAATCGCCGCGTCCATATTGCCTGCGAACAGGATGTAATAGCCACCCGCAATCAGAGAAGCGCCGAGCGACCCGTAAACGACGGGACCGAGCATCCAATAGCCAATATCCATCCAGATATCGCGACGGATTGGTCGCGGGGTTGGATCGAGAGGGAAGATACTTTGCAGGAAGCCGAACAGACAGGCACAAATCAAGAGCCAGACGGCCGAGTGGGCGAAGGGCAAACTCATAATGTCGTTCAACATGACGCTTCCTCTTGCACGGACCCGATGGCTCCTGTGCCGACAAGGGAAACTCTTAGCCCAGAGACACTTAATCCGCCGTTAGCGACGTTGCGAAAATTGGACCTAACAGACGGTCAAATACTCGGTCTGGACGTCACAGAAGGCCGCGCCCAGCGGCGACTAATTGTTATCCGGCGCGGGGATGAGGTCATAGCCTTTGAGAACCGCTGCCCCCATGCGGGCTGGCCCCTAGACACATTTGACGGACGGTTCCTGACCAGTGAGACCGGCGGCCTGATCTGCGCGGCGCATATGGCTGTGTTTGATCCCAAGACGGGCGCTTGTTTAGGTGGGCCGGGACAAGGACGGGGCTTAACGCCTGTAGCGGTTAGGTCAGAAGGCGATAGCTGGGTGATTGGCCCGGTGGCCCGCGCTTAAGGCTTGGTCAGAAACGGAGCCGGCTTTGCCTTCTCTGGCGGGGGCGGCGGTGCCCCAAAGGCGGGCATACCCTTTGGTTGTCCCGCCGCTCTAGGAATCTTGGCATCGATCTTATCCATCCAAGCAATGGCTTGCGGGCCAAGGTCAATTTGCGGATTTGATGGGTCTAGCCTCGACGCCACTTCCCATTTTGTGATCAAGGAACGGGCCTGTGCAAAGGCATCCGGCAACGGCACGGGCTGGCGAAGCGCTTGGTTCATCAAAGCGTCGCCAAAAAAGGTCCAATCATTCTCTGCCCGACAGCCGAACGAAGGCTTTTCCGCCGATGCCGCTGTCAGGGTAATGGTGGATTCATTCTGCAAAGCCGGCACAAAAATGCCAGAAAAGCAGGCTGACAAGATGACAAGGCGGTTCTTAATGCCGGCTTCATTTAGGAGGGCGGCCAAGCGTGCCGGTGCGATATTGCCACCCGCGCGCTCACCATCGCGGTAATTCAAACCCGTATTCCAATGCCCATGAGTGGTGATGAACAGCGCAAGTACATCTTCTTGCTTGTTCATCAGTTCTGCCACATGGCCTAGCGCTTGGGCCAGATGATCTGGGTTGCCATCTGGCACGACGGGGTCGGTCGCAGATCCGGCTGCACCCTTGCCATTGGCCATGACAATGACACGACCTTCGGCGTCATAGCGGCTCGCGAGCACGCGGGCGGCTTCGGCTGTCTCACGACCGAACACGCCATCACTATCGAGGCCTATGGCGACCACATAAACATCGACCACACCTTTGCGCTCTGGCTTCAGGCGACCCAGCGCGCCGGTCATGGCGCGGGCCTGCCGCAAACTCTCGGATGGTCCATAGGGTTCAGCGACAATCACGCTACCCTTTTGGGCAGCCTCTCGCTCACGCCGCTCTTGTGCCGCGCGTGGATTGGCAGGCTGATAGCCATAGGTCTGGGCGATCGCAGGCACAGGCAGCGCTAAGGGTGGCGCAAAACACGCAATCAGGCCCAAGCCCAAACAAAGTCCAAAGCGCATCGGCGACGTCATCGGCAAATATCAGCGCGCAAGTGCGCCTCTGTCTAGCCAATGCGCCAGATTTTCGATGATTTAAGTGCGTTGAAGGCAGATGGCGGTTGCTTCACCCCCGCCAATGCACAAGCTAGCAAGCCCACGCTTGGCCCCGCGTGCCTCCATCGCTGCAATCAAAGTCGCAATGATGCGCGACCCAGACGAGCCAATCGGATGACCCAAGGCACATGCCCCGCCATTCACATTCACCTTCTCATGGGGAATGCCCAAATCCTTCATGGCGATCATCGGCACAATGGCGAAGGCTTCATTGATCTCGACCAGATCGACATCGGCCATCGACCAGCCAGCCTTGGTCAGAGCCTTTTGCATGGCTTTGACCGGGGCGGTGGTGAAATAGGCGGGCTCGTGCGCGTGGGCGGCACTTGAAACAATTTCGGCCAGGATTTTCAGGCCGCGCGCCTCGGCTTCAGATTTTGCCATCAGGACGAGGGCAGACGCCCCGTCTGAAATCGCGGACGCATTGGCCGCCGTCACCGTACCATCCTTGGTAAAGGCCGGCTTCAAGCTGGGGATTTTGTCTGGCCGGGCTTTAGCAGGCAGTTCGTCGCGGTCGACCACGGTTTCGCCCCCGCGCCCACTGACGGTGACGGGTGCGATTTCGCGGGCAAAGGCCCCTGACGCGGTAGCTGTTTGCGCGCGCTTTAAAGTCTCCAACGCATAAGCATCTTGGGCTTCGCGGGTGAATTGATACTCGCCAGCGACTTGATCGGCATAAAAGCCCATTGGCTTGCCTTCATAAGCATCCTCCAAGCCATCCAGCGCCATATGATCAAAGATGCGGTCATGGCCATATTTCATGCCGCCCCGGTGAGTTTTCATCAAATGAGGGGCGTTGGACATGCTCTCCATCCCACCCGCGATGACAATTTTGGCTTCGCCTGCCTTGATCGCATTGGCCGCCATAATTGTGGCCTGCATACCCGAGCCACACATCTTATTCAGTGTCGTCGCCTCAACGCTTAAAGGTAGGCCCGCTTTCAATGCCGCTTGCCGGGCGGGGGCTTGGCCTTGGCCCGCTGGCAATACATTGCCCATCAAGATCCAGTCGACATCTTCGCCCGCCACGCCTGCTTCGGCCATCGCGGCCTTGACGGCGACCGCACCCAGCTCATTGGCGCTAAAGCTGCTCAACTCCCCCAACAGCCCCCCCATGGGCGTGCGGGCCAAACCAACGATGACGACGGGGTCTTGCATGGAAAATTTCCTTCTTTGAGCGACGACGTTTTCACGTCTCTTCAGAATAAGCACTCAGAGGCGTCACGTCACCCCTATTGGCGATCAAGGCTTTCCGACGGCAGAAGCGTTGGAAGCCAGCAGGCCCCATGCGAGAACCTCCAAGGCCGCTGGCTTTAAAGCTCTGCTTTTCCGCTTCATAAAATTGGCTCGTCAAAGCTGCATCATTCAAACTGATGGCACCCGCCTCAATCTGGCGGCCGATGGCTTCCGCTTCTTCCAAGGTGCCAGCGATCACAGCGGCCGATAGGCCATATTCGCTATCATTGGCCAAGCCTATTGCCTCTTCGACCGTATCAAAGGCCATCACAGGCATGACGGGTCCAAAGGTTTCCTCGCGCATGAGGGCCATGTCGTGGTCCACATC
>JAJTGP010000299.1 GCA_021299265.1 Hyphomonadaceae bacterium
GCCAGTCCAGCAAACGTCATGAGGAAGCCGACTTCCGTCGCCGACATGCCTGTATCGTCGAGCGTGAGTGCGAATAGGGGCGCATTGATAGCAATCCCGACAGCGGCAATCAGCCCGCAGCTGAGCGCGGTGCCAATCCCAGCCCAGGTCGCCGCGCTCATACGGATCTCGCTCATAAGCGATCCATTTGCGGGCCCGTACGGCCCCAGCGCAGGAAGGCAGGGGCGTGCGGCTTCTCAGGGGCTTGCAGGCGGGTTTGCACTTCACTCAGGATAAAGCGGGTCACATTGGGCAGGTCGAGGCTGAAGGCCTCTTCCAAGCTGAACCAGCGCAGGTCCTGCATCTCTGCGCCATCGCGCGCGGGGCGCATGTCATAAAGCGCCTCTTCGGCCTTGGCGATGAAGAAACGGGCATCAAAGCGTTTGTGGCGTTGGGGCGGTGTGATGGCGCGAGCAAAAAAGTGTAGCGGGCTGAGGTGGGGGGCGATGCCAGCTGCAGCAAAGCTGGTCCAGCCCGTATCGAGCGTCCGCAGCGGCAAAGTGCCGGGCTTGCCAATCAACAGGCCCGTCTCCTCCCAAGTCTCGCGGATGGCGGCTAAAGCAAAGGCCCGGGGGTGGCGGGTCTTGTTTGCTTTGGACAGGTCTTCAGACGATTGCGGGTGCAATTCATCATGAGCGTCAACGAAGCGGTCGCAGCGATCGACTTTGCCACCTGGAAAGACATATTTGTCGGGCATGAAGCTATGGCCGCTGGCCCGCCGTCCCATCAGGATTTTTGGCCCAGATCGGGCATGCTGGATTAGGATCAGCGTCGCAGCATCTTTCGGGCGCGGCGCGCGGACTGGGGCGTCTGGACTGCCAGCTTGATAGGGCATGTCCCGTTCCGCGGCGGGATCGAGGGCAAGAAGGTCATCAGGCTGGTTCATGGCAATGGGTTTAGGTTGATTGGTGCAAATGGGAAGTCCCCATCTGTTGTTAGCTTTGGTTTCTGCTGGCGGCTACGCACAAAAAAGCCCCCAACCCGAAGGTTGAGGGCTTTGATGTTGATCTAGATCAGCCAGGGCTTACCAGATGTGCTTCACCGACACGCCGTAGGTCCGTGGTGGGCTTGGGTAGCCCGAGATGGAGCCGTCTTGCGCGACACTGTCGAAGATGGTGGTCAAATAACGCTCGTCCGTCAGGTTACGGCTCCAAGCGCTGAGCTCCCAGCCATTGCTCGTTGCGAACGTGATGCTGGCATTGAGGCTGATCGGTTGGAAGGTGTAGGGTTCGGCGGCTTTCAAGTTTGCAGCGTTACGTGCCGCAACACCAGCTGGCGTATTCGGGAACGCAGATGCAGGGTTCAGGTTCAGGCCTTGGCTGAGCTGAGTTTCCGAGGTCCAGAAGTAGTCTGCCCGATAGGTGATGCGGTTATCATTGGCCAGTGGCTGAATGAAGGTTGCCGATGCATTGTAGGTGAATTCTGCAATGCCTGCTGGCGTACGACCGGTATAATCTCCGTATGCACCACCCTTGAAGTCGTCATACAACGGATCCAGATAGGTCGCTGCATAGGTCAAGATCAGCGGACGAATTGGACGATAGGTCGCGTCAAATTCGACACCCTTGGTCGACTGCTTACCAGCGTTTGCCAGAATGAAGCCGGTTCCAGTGAAGGTGTTGGATTGGAAACCGTCGATCGATTGATCAAACAAAGTCAGGTTGAACGCACCCTTGGGGAAGCGTGCTTTCAAGCCGATTTCATAAACGGTTGCTTCTTCCGGACCTGCTGCCCGGCTACCAGCCCGCAAGTTCACAACTGCCAAACCAGCCGACCGAATTTTGGAAGGTGCAGGGTTGGTGATTGGGTTGCCTGGAATGAAGTCAGCGATAGAAGGCGCTGAATCGCGCGACAGGTTTACCGACGAAGCTTTGAAGCCTGTTGCATAGCTGGCATAGGCGTTGAAGTTATCGTTGATTTCCCAGGCAAGGCGAGCGTTGTAGGAAGTGCCGCTGTCCTTTGTACGACCGCTCTCAACCGCGTTTGGCGAATTCAAACGGGGTGGTTGGAACTGAAGGGCTTTGAAGCCAAGGATAGGGTTGTTTGCAGCTGGATTTGCATTGAAGGTCGCTGCTGCAATTGTCTGAGCAGCTGCAATTTGGCCCGCGCTAGCAGCGGCTGCTTCAGCAGCAGTTGCTGGACGACCCAAGCCCAAGACCGCTAGGCCCAAGAATGCGTTGGTCGCGCCGCCGACATATACTGAACGACCAAATGCGCCTTGGCCGAGTGCGTCAAAGTCCACAAAGGCGAACGGATCGGTCGCAAGAACATTGACTTTTGCGGCCTTGGAATCGCGTGTGTAGTTGAAGCCGGCTGTGAAGGTCAGCGTGTCGGTTAACTTGAAGTCCATGTTTCCAAAGATGGATTGGGCATCGTTATCCAGAGAGAACGTCTCGTTCGTCCCCGTACCGGCACCAAAGAAGCTGCCTGGTGCGTTACCGGTAACAACTTCAATCGTTGGGATAAGCGCACCACCTGCACCAGCTGCTGCGATTGCGAACTTTCTAAAGTCCTTACCATACACAACTGCCGAGGTTTGATCGATATTCTCTTTGAACAAATACGCGCCCAAGAGGAAGTTGACCCGGCCATTGTAGTTTGACGTCAAGCGGAATTCTTGGGTCAGCGTATCGATGTCTTGGATCTGTGGAACCGAAGCCAAGGAAGCGCTGGTGAAGTCGACGTCGCCGTCTTGTTCACCATGCGAGTTGCGATAGGCAGAGATCGAGGTGAACGACAATTTGCCAAAGTCATAATCGACTTGCATCGAAATGCCGCGGTTTTCGATCAAATTGGTGGGCGGAATATCGGAGTATACGCGGTCAGCAAAGGGTGAGTTTGGTATCAATTGCCCACCGGCAAAGTTCACTGCCGCAGTCGCTGGGCCGCTCAAGACGTTGGAAACGGCGCAGCACAATTCGTCCAACTTATCATAGTCTGCAATGACGCGAACTTTGAGGTCGTCGCTTGGCTTGATCAGCAAGTCAGCGCGCACGTTGAAGCGGTCGCGATTGTTGATGTCGACGCCGAGGCCAATGTTTTCGACATAGCCATCGCGCTTGTTATAGCCAAATGACAAGGCACCAGCGGCATTTTCACCCAATGGGCCGGTGATGTCTGCTTTGGCGACAATGGCGTTGAAGTTGCCATAGCTCAATTCAGCCGAGCCACCATATTCGAACTTTGGCTCGCGGGTGACCAGCGAGATCACGCCAGCCGAAGCGTTCTTGCCGAACAGCGTGGATTGTGGGCCGCGCAACACTTCGACGCGCTGCAGGTTTGGAAGATCGCCGATCGATGCGCCAGCACGCGAGCGATACACACCATCGATAAAGATCGCGACCGAAGGCTCGATACCCGCATTGTTCGCGCCATTGCCAAAGCCGCGGATGATGAAGGTTGCGTTGGTGGAGCTCTGGTTGGTGCTGACGCGCAGCGATGGGACCAAAGTTTGGATGTCGTTCAGGTCGCGAACTTGTGCTTTGCTGATGGTATCAGCCGAGGTCACCGACACCGCAACCGGGATGGATTGCAAGGTGGTTTCGCGCTTCGTTGCCGTCACGATGACGACTTCGGTTTCTTGCGCCGGTTCTGCTGCGGCGGTGGCCGTCTGAGCTTGGGCGACGCCTGCAAAGCCGAGACCGGCAAAGCAGATGGACGAAAGAAGCGCAATTCGGCTGATCTTTGAAGTGGTGTTTGAACGCATGTGTGTTTCCCCAAAAGAATTTTTTTGGTCCAAACCCCAGTAAAACCGGGAATTGGCCTTTGGTGTCCGAAGATTGTGACATCTTGGTCTGTTGTATCGTTAGACTGCTCGCTTTCAACCTGCAACACGCGCAAAGCGTTTTTCAGGTTCTTGACTGCAAGGCTTCTAAAGTGTTGCCAGAAAGGCGCAAAAATCGAGGCGTTTTAGCCCGATATGCCAATGATTTAGGCTGCTTTAGAGAATTGGCTTAACAAAAGGTAACTAGGCGAGCTTAATTTCGCGAAGCCTTTGCTCCAGAAAGTCTTGCGCGTTGATCGGCTCATACTTGATTGGGCCGTTCATCGGCAAGGTTTCAATCAAGACATCTGGCGAGAAATGCAAGAAAAACGGTGAGGAATAGCGGGCAAATCTGGCGCGCTCTGGTTCAGGATTTATGACCCGATGCACGGTCGAAGGCAGACGGTCATTGGTCAGGCGGGCCAGCATGTCGCCAATATTGATCACGACACAGCCTTCTGGTGCCGTCACAGCC
>JAJTGP010000071.1 GCA_021299265.1 Hyphomonadaceae bacterium
ACAAGGAAGCACCTAAGCCGATGTTCACCAAAACGCTGATCAAGGCAAAATTCATCGGCCTTTTGGTGTCGCCCCGCGCGAAGAAGGGTGGGGCCAGAATGCGGATCAGGACAAAGGCGGGCACGCCCCAGCCATAATGGAACAAGGCATCTGCGGTGGCGCGCGCATCGGCCTCGGTGAACTGGCCACCCGCCCAAAAGCCCTGCATCAAGAAAAAGGGCACCACGACCAAAGCCGCCGCCGCTGGCAAGGTAAAGGCCATGGACAGAACAAAAGCTTCGTCCAAAGCCTTGGTGTCGTCACCCGTTTCAGGGCTGGCAACAGCGCGCGCCAAGCGCGGCAATAAAGCGACCCCAATCGCCACCCCGATCAGGCCCAAGGGCAGCTGAAACAAGCGGTCGGCCGCATAAAGCCAGGACTTGGCACCCACTTCAAAGCTTGAAAGCGACTGGCTGACCAGCACGTTCAAATGCGTGGCACTGCCCGCGATCACCGACGGACCCATGACGGTCACAATGGCCTTCACCTCTGGCGTTAAGCGCGGCACGCGAAAGCCGATGCGAACTCCTAAGCGCCGACAGCCAATATAAAGGGCTAAGGCCTGCAACACCCCGGCAATCGTAATGGCCACCGCCGCATTGATCGCCGCTTGGGTTGGCTCCCGCACAAAGATGACGGCACCGAGGATGGTTAGGTTCAAAAGTGTCGGCGCGGCAGCTGACAGAGCAAACTTGCCAGCGGTGTTCAACACGCCCGAAAACAACGAACTCATGGCCATGCCGACGAGATAGGGCATGGTGATCTGGGTCAGCAGAATGGCAAATTGGAACGCTTGCGGCTTATCGGCATAGCCCCCGTGGATCACCAGCATGATCCAAGGCATGGCCAATTGCGCCAAGATGGTGACCATGGCCGCAACCAAAGTCAGTACCGAGAAAGCTTGGCTCGCCACTTCGGCGGCTTTATCCTTGCCAATCTCGGCCTGTGTTTTGGCATAGAGCGGCACAAAGGCCTGACTAAAGGCACCCTCTGCTAAGATCCGCCGGAACAAATTAGGGAAAGTTTGTGCGGTTGCAAAGGCGTCGCCCACCCAGCCTGCACCCAAAAGATTAGAGATCGCCCGATCACGGGCATAGCCCAACAGGCGGCTCAATAAGGTGAAACCAGCTTGAACAAGGGTATTGCGGGCAAGCGACATCGACAGATTAGCTCCAGTTGCTGCACCACTAACCTGTGCGGATCAATTCCGGGAGGGTGGCTGCTGACATTGACCAAATTCAGGCAATTATCTTGCGCAAACAAGGTTTTTTCACCATGGTTGGGGCATGAATATGCCCGCACCTCGTTCGTCTGCCCCTCTCCCCACCGATATGACGGCCCTGCGGGAGGCGATTGACGCGATTGACGGGCAATTGGCGCGCCTGATTGCGCAACGTTCTGGCTTGGCACGCGCCATTGCCGAAGCCAAGAAAGCGGCAGGCGATTCGGGCTTTGGGTGGCGACCCGCGCGCGAGATCGACATCTTGCGCGGGTTGATTGCGCGGGAGCCTGACCTAGACCCGGCTTTGGCTGCCGCCGTGTGGCGGGCCCTGATCTCCGCCAATCTCGCGGCTCAAGGTGGGCTGGATGTCGTCACCACATTAGAAGCAGCCCCTTGGGCGAAACTGGCCTTTGGATCAGCCAGCGAGACGCGCATCTTATCCGCCTCTGAGGCTTTGATGGCTGCCAAGCAGGGGGCCAGAACCATTGCGTGCCTGCCTTGGCCCGCAGAGAATGAAAGCTGGTGGGTTGACTTGTTAGATGTGAGCTTGGCCGGCGTACATGTCTGTGCGGCAAGCCCACAGATTGTCGCGCATGACGCGCCAGCTTCGCTGCTACTTGCCCATCGAGCGCCTGAAGCATCGGGTGGAGACATCAGTCTTTTGGCTGGCCCTAAAGCAGCCTTGGCAGGCTATCAGGGTCATGTCCTCAGCCAGCAGGGCGACATGGTCCTTATCCAAATTCCGGGCTTTATCGACCTCGATGAGCCTTTGGAGGCGGGCGTCCGCCTGATTGGTAGCTTCGCTTTGGCTTAGGAAGCGAACGCTGCCTCGATCACAGGCAGAAAATGCGTTCGAATGCGGGCTGCCCTCATCCGCTTTTCTGCCCAGGGTCTATAGGCTGCTGAGGCCTGCCAATCGAGATAGGTCTGCGCCGTGGGCCAGTAAGAAACAACCATATTGATGGCTTCGGTTGTGCCCTGATGCAGGTGCCATCCCGAGGTGAGATTACGGGCGCCGACCTCGGCCATCTGCGGCGCAATCGCAGCAACATAATCCCGCATCGTCTCAGAATCCAAAACATCCAAAACTTCGACGAGCACCAAGACGGCCTGATCGGCACGAAAGGATTGCTGGAACATTTGGGCAGATCCTATGGTTGCTGTGGCTGCGGATAGGCCCGCTGTACAGCCGGACGGGTTTGCAGCCTCTCAACCCATTCTTGAACGTGCGGATAAGGTGTGAAATCCACTGACAGCAGGGGCGGGAGGGCGGCCACCCAAGGGAAGATGGCGATATCAGCAATCGTATAATTGGCACCTACCACATACGCATGCTGGCTCAACTGAGCGTTCAATACAGTCAAGAGCCGATGCATTTCGCGTTGATAGCGGGAGATTGGATAGTCCAGCTTTTCCGGCGCAAGGGCAGTGAAGTGGAAATATTGCCCGATCATGGGTCCAATGCCTGCCATTTGCCACATAAGCCATTGAAACGTTGTGGACCGATCAGGCTCTTGCCGAGGGAGCAGGTCAGAACCCGCCTTCTCCGCCAGATAAATGAGAATGGCTCCACTTTCGAAGACGGTGTGGGGCAGCCCAGTCGGGCCGTGCTCGTCGACGATGGCAGGAATTTTGGCATTCGGACTGGCAGCAAGAACCCCGTCGCTGCGCACAGCATCGGACAGGGGATCAATCATAATCTCCTGATAAGGCAAGCCCAATTCCTCAAGCAGGAGGATCACTTTCTTCGGGTTAGGCGTTTGCCAGCTATAGACGCGGATCATGGTCAATTCCCCTGTTCGCCGAATAGAGCGGCGTGACGCGCCATGAAGGCATCAAAAGATGTGGCAGGACGACCCAACAGACTCTGAACGTCAGGCGTGGTGGCCGCGAAGGCACCCGTGGCAACAGCACTATAAAACTCCACCAGCGTGTGGGCCATCCAAGCGGGCATGCCCGCCGTGAGCATCGATTGTTCTGCAGCCACACCGGGGACCGCGACATAGTGGACGGGCTTGCCAATCGCGGATGCAATTTTATCGGCGACCATATCGAAGCTGAGGGATTCTGGCCCCGTGAGCACATAGGTCTGGCCCAGATGACCGTCTTCGGTTAGCGCTTTGACAACGACAGCCGCGACATCTGCAATGTCAACAAGGCTTTGCTTTGCATCGCCCGTGGGCTGGTAAAATGCCCCTTGTGATCGGATCGTCTCCACACTCCAGAGCAGGTTTTGCATAAATGAATTCGGCTGAATGATCGTGTAGCCTATACCCGATTGGCGCAAATAGGCATCGGTTTGTCCGTGACTGCGGATAAGGGCGGCGGGCGAGTTGGCTCCGGCGGTCATGCCGGAAAGTTTGACAAAGCGGCGCACCCCACAGCTCTGCGCCACATCTACCAAGCGCTGCATCCATTCCGCACTCTTGGGGTTTACGGGGGTCAAGGCATAAGCGGCTTCCACTCCATTAAAAGCCGCGGCTAGCGCCGAGGCATCGTCGAAATCACCCATCTGGATCTCCACCCCATCGGGCAGTTTCGCGGCGGAGTCCGCACTATGGGCGAGGACTCGCACGGCATGGCCCGCGGCGAGAAGTTGGCGCGTGACTTCGCTGCCCGTATTGCCCGTGGCACCTGTGACAAGAATTTTCATCTGTATGTTTGCTCCTGTTCGTCAGCAACAGGGCTAAGATGGACTTTGCCGAGGAATGAATAAATAATGTGACAAACAACTAATCGTTGCTGAATATGACAACAATCGAACTCTCCGAGCTTCAGGTGCTGGTGAAAGTCGTCCAGACCGGCAGCTTCACCCGAGCGGCTGAACAAATGGGCGCGCAGAAGGCACACCTCTCACGCGTGATGAGCAAGCTCGAGCGCAAGCTGAACGCGCGCCTGTTGGAGCGCAGCACGCGCGCCCTCACGCTAACCGAAGTCGGACGGGACATTTACCACCGCGCCATCGGTGTTCTAGATGCCGTTGAAGACACTGAGCGCGCGGCTCAGCGATTTCTCGGTGAACCCCGTGGTGTTCTGCGTTTGAGTTGTGGTGTTGAATTTGGCATGCTGGCCGTCAGCCAATGGATCGGGGCCTATTTGGCGAAATATCCCGAGATGCGAGTTGACGCCGATTATTCAGCGCGCCTTGTCGACATCATCCATGAGGGCTTCGACCTGGCAATCCGAATTGGGCAATTACAGGATTCCCAATTCGTGGCGCGCAAACTTGGGGAAGTCCACTACGGTCTATTTGCAAGCCCATCCTATCTTGAACGCCACCCCCGGCCAGAAGAACCAAAAGCCCTGACCGACCACGACCTGCTTGTGTTCACGACAAGTGGCCAGAACAGAGAATGGCAACTCAAAAGATCCAAGGGTGAAGTCCGACGCATCGCCTTGTCTCCCCGCATGAGCCTCAATAACAGCTTTGCGATACGGGATGGGGCACTTGCAGGCCTTGGCATCGCACAACTCCCGTGGATCCTCGCCAAAGACCAAGTTGATGCAGGTACTTTAGTGCAAGTGCTTCCCGATTGGCAGCGAGAGCCAGAGCCCGTGCATGCCATTTTCCCGAGTAGCAGCTACTTGACGCCCAAAGTCCGGGCCTTCATTGATCTGGCCGTTGCCCGTTTCCCGGATCGATAAGCCGTCCGGCTTGTGCCGTCACGGCGCTGAGTTGGCCGATTGTCCCTCAACATCAACCAAAAACTTAGGCCTCGTAATAGACGTCGGTGAGATAGAGCCCGTCACTTGGGGCGACTGGGCCACACCGCTTACGGTCCCTGGCCCCTAAGGCGTCGAGCACATCATCCGGGCTCCATTTCCCCCGACCGACTTCCGACAATGTCCCCATCATGGAACGGACTTGGCGGTGCAGGAAGGAACGGGCCTGAACGCGTGCTTGAATCTCTGGCCCGAACACGCCCTCAACCCGGCGCAGTTCAAACCGGCTCAAGGTCTTGATCGGGCTTTTGGCCTGACAATCGGCATCCCGGAACGTGGTGAAATCATGCGTGCCGAGAAAGTGATTGGCCGCTTCTTGCATGCGCGCGACATCATGATCTTGCGACACGCGCCAGACCCGACCTAATTCTAAGGTCAGAGGCGGGCGGCGGTCGACCATGCGGAACAAATAGCCACGGGCTTGCGCCGAAAAGCGCGCATGAAAGCTATCGGGAACAGCTTCCACTTGACGGATCGCCACCGGGCCGTAATCGCGCAGCCACGCATTCAACGCCTCTTGCAAGCGAAACGGGGCCCAATTCTTGGCCAGATCAACATGGATGACTTGGCCTGTCGCATGCACGCCCCGATCCGTACGCCCCGCGGCATGGGTGCGGCGCAATTCGCCTTCAATCGCCACAATGGCGCGCTCTACCGTGTCTTGCACGCCTTTCCCGTCTGATTGGCTCTGCCAACCAGCGAAATTGGTGCCGTCATACTCAAGGGTTAGTTTCCAACGCTGCATCAGAAGCGTTTAGCGCAGCATTTAGCCGCTTGCGAACCCCCTTGCTGCGTTGACCTTTTGGCTTCGTCAGCCTAGCGCAGAGAAAAATGAAAATATGGAACTTATGCTCATGAAAACTCCCCGCGCTTTCTTCAAACCCCTCGCCATTGGTGCGCCTGCGCCATACCGTGATCTACCGATTAAGGTGGAGCGGATGATCCACTTTGTGCCGCCGCATTTGGAGAAGGTGCGCGCCAAAGTGCCCGAGATTGCCAAGGGCGTAGACGTTGTTTTGGGCAATTTGGAAGACGCTATTCCGGCAGACGCGAAAGAAGCCGCTCGCGCAGGCTTTATCGAGATGGCCCGCGAGACCGATTTTGCCGCTTTAGGGACAGGTCTATGGACCCGGATCAACTGCCTGAACAGCCCATGGATGCTGGACGATGTGATGGAAATCGTCGCCGCCGTCGGCGACAAACTCGATGTCATCATGGTGCCTAAGGTCGAAGGCCCTTGGGACATTCACTATCTCGACCAAATACTGGCCCAATTGGAAGCCAAGGCTGGCGTCACCCGTCCGATCCAATTGCATGCGATTCTGGAAACTGCTGAAGGCGTGGCCAATGTGGATGCGATTGCCTTGGCCAGCCCACGTATGCAGGGCATTAGCCTTGGTCCCGCCGATTTGGCAGCCAGCCGCGCAATGAAGACCACCCGCGTTGGCGGTGGCCATCCGGGCTATCGCGTGGTCGAAGACCCCCATGCCGATGGACGGGCGCGCGTCAGCGTTCAGCAAGATTTGTGGCATTACACCTTCGCGAAAATGGTCGATGCCTGCCAAACCGCTGGCATCAAACCCTTTTATGGCCCGTTTGGCGACATCAAGGACCTTGAAGCCTGCGAGCAGCAATTCCGCAATGCCTTCATCATGGGCTGTGCAGGCGCTTGGTCTCTGCATCCAGACCAAATAGCGATCGCCAAAAAAGTCTTCAGCCCTGATCCGGCCGAAGTGGCTTTCGCCAAGCGCATCCTAGAAGCCATGCCCGATGGCAGCGGTGTCGCCATGCTGGACGGCAAAATGCAAGATGATGCCACGTGGAAGCAGGCGAAAGTTATGGTCGATAGCGCCAAATTAGTTGCCGCCAAAGACCCCGATATGGCCGCCGCTTACGGCTTCTAAGCCCACTTGCCTGTGAGGCGGGCAGGCATTGCCCGCTGGACGGGCGGGTGCAGCTGTACCGACAGGCAACACAGTCACGCCCTTGCCCTTAAGGAAACTTGCCGTCAAATGGCGCCATGCCCGATACCAATCCTGCGTCCGCCCGCGATTTAATCAAAGACTTAGGTGCCCTGTTAGGGGAAGTGATCAAAGATCAACACGGCGACGCCCTGTTTGATGCCATTGAGTCCATACGTTCTGAATCGGTGCGCGAATATCGCGGACAAGCCCCTCGGGGTGCGACCGTCAGCTTGTTGGACGGGTTAGAACTGGATGAAACCTTGGTCTTCATCCATGGCTTCTGCGTGTTTTCGCAATTGGCCAATCTGGCCGATGATTATGTCAGCCGAACCCAAGCCGTCCGCCAAGACCCGCTGGCTTTACTGAACACACGGCCAGACCTGACGGCGGAGCATGTCTCTGACGTTCTCGCCAAAATGGTGATCGCGCCCATCCTGACGGCCCACCCTACCGAAGTGCGCCGCAAAAGCGTGCTGGACCGCGAAGCCGCGATTTCGGATACATTGGATGCGCGCATTGACCTTGTTGATGGACGCGACATGCGCGTTGAGCGGCTGCGCCGTGAAATCCGGCTTTTGTGGCAAACCCGCGTGCTGCGTGGTGAGCGTATTGAAGTGGCCGATGAGATTGCTAATGTCGCTAGCGTTCTTGGCCGCTCTTTCCTGAAAGAAATGCCCAACCTCATTCGGCGGCTGGAGCGTCGCTTGGGCAAGGAGTTGCCGGGCATTTTGCGCGTCGGCTCTTGGGTCGGTGGCGACCGTGACGGCAATCCTTTCGTGAATGCCCAAACCCTGACCCATGCGGTGATGTCGCATGCCAGCCTGTTGCTCAGCTCTTTCCTGGAAGAATTGCATCAGTTGGGCAGCGAATTATCGATTTCGACTGAACTGACAGCCGTTTCGCCAGACTTGGCGCGCTTGGCAGAGGCCGGACACGATGCCTCGCCCCATCGGGCGGACGAGCCTTATCGGCAAGCCATTCGGGGCATGTATGCCCGTCTGGCCGCCACCTATCAGGCCATTACCAAGAAGCCCCCTGCCCGCGCAACGGATTTGGAGGCCTTAGCTTATCATGGCCCAAATGAATTGATTGCTGACCTAGAGATCGTCGGGGAATCGCTGCGCACCCATGCTGCAGGCGATGTCGCCGATGGACGGCTGGAACGCTTGATTACGGGGGTGAAGGTCTTCGGCTTTCACTTCGCCCAAATGGAATTGCGCCAAAACTCAGACGTGCATGAGCGCACAATTGGCGAATTGCTGGCTGCTGCCGGCCTAGAGACCGATTATGCCAGCCTATCTGAAGAAGCGCGGATGGAGGTTTTGCTCGCACAATGGCGCTCTCCCCGTAATCTGACCACGCCTTATGCCAATTATGGCCCAGAAACACTCAAAGAGCTGGAAGTTTTTTGGCAGGCTGCGGCCATTCGCACTGCCGTAGGCGGGGAGGTGTTACGCCGTGTGATCGTCTCCAAGACCGACAGCGTCTCAGACCTTCTCGAAGTCGCCTTACTCCTCAAGGAAGGCGGTCTTTTCGCTCAATCGCCCGACCCCAGCCCGCAAATTGCGATTGCGCCTCTGTTTGAAACCATTGCGGACTTGCAGGCGAGTGAAGCCATCATGCGCACTTGGCTGGCCTTGCCAGAGGTCGCTCGTGCGCGCGCTGCGACCAATCCCGTGCAAGAAGTGATGATTGGCTATTCCGACAGCAATAAGGATGGCGGCTATCTGACGGCCAATTGGGAAGTGCGCGGCGCGATTGGTCGTTTGGTCGCTTTGGGCAAGGAATTAGGCGTCACCATGCGCTTCTTCCATGGTCGCGGTGGCTCCATTGGTCGGGGCGGCGGCTCTTCCCGCGATGCGATTGCCGCCTTACCTGCTGGGAGCATAGAATCGGGCCTGTCGGTGACCGAGCAAGGTGAAGTCATCTCCTCAAAGTATGGCCATCCAGATAGTGCGCGCGTATCTCTGGAGACTTTGGTAGGGGCGAGCCTTGAAGCAGCCCTCCACCCAGTTGACCACGCGCAAGAGGAAGCCCTTGCGCGGATTATGCCGCGCTTGAGCGATCTGGCCTTTAAAGCCTATCGCAGCCTAGTCTACGACACAGCTGATTTCGCACGCTATTTCCACCAGTCGACGCCTTTAAAGGAGATTGTGGACCTGAAGATCGGCAGCCGTCCTGCCGCCCGTACGGCTTCGGGTCGGATTGAGGATTTGCGCGCCATTCCTTGGGTGTTCAGTTGGTCGCAAGCCCGCGTCAATCTTCCAGGCTGGTATGGCTTTGGTAGTGCCATTGCGGGCTATCAGGAAGCCGTGGGGCCATCGGCGATCGAAGAGCTAAAGGCGCTCTACCAATCGAGCCCTTATTTTGCGAATCTCGTCTCCAACATCGAAATGGTGTTGGCCAAGGCCAATCTGGAGATTGCGCGCCGCTATAGTGAGTTGGTGGACGACCAAGACATGGCGAAAGCCATCTTTGCCCGCATCGAGGCCGAATGGCAGAAGACATTGGACGCCTTGCAGCTTGTCACCGGGCGGGCGGAACTTGTCGGCAATAATCCGGCCTTGGCCCATTCCATCAGCCTTCGCATGCCCTATCTCGACCCACTGAACTTGCTGCAAGTGAAATTGATCAAGCAATTGCGCGCAGGCCCCGAGGGAGCACAGGCCGAAACCGTCAAAAAAGGCATTCAATTGACGATCAACGGCATTTCCGCCGGCCTGCGCAATACGGGCTGATCAGGGCTGCAGCAAAGCCGCAAGTTCGGCCTTTGTCGCCTCATAATCCGCCTTAAAGGCCGGATCCTTTTGCAATTGCGCCAATAGCGCGGCGCTGAGGGCTTGCCCTGCCGCGACATCGCTGGGGTAATGCACGCCGCACACCGCCCGGCTGAGGCCATAGTCCAGACCGCGCGCTTTAAGGGCATCCGCCTTCGCGGGGACAAGTTCTGCCAAGAGCGTGCCTGCCATGGCACCCCACATGGCATGACCGGAGGGGTAAGAATTCAGGCCGTTTTCTGGCAAGCGCACACAAACCGTCACCGCCGCATCCGCCAAGGGTGGACGGGGGCGCTTATAGAGTTCCTTGAATGGCAATACGGTTGCACCCACATCGCGCAAGGAGCGGGCCATCAAGCGGGAAAGGCTTGGCGCGCTCGCTTCCGTCACCTTTGGGCCAAGAACGGAACCGAAAGCCGAAAAGACGTCGAGCTTTTGATCGGCTTGGGCGAGGGCGACGCGTTCGGGCGTGCGCTTGGCTTGAAGGTCCAAAGCGGCGGCGCGGTCATCCTGATCTGCCTTAGAACCGGGGGCCGGAGCCGCTGGAAAATTGGCCACCGAAACAGCTGCTGGCAAATAGCCTTTGATCTCATCTGCCTGCGCACCGCTGATGACAGCCGACGTCAGCATGAAGCCGGCAAATACCCAACCTAAGGAAGGGCGGGCAAAGGATGGGAAACGCATGAACATGAAAGCTCCTTTGGGTTCGATTTTTGCACCCTGACCGCGCTAATCCTGCTCAATCCGGCCAACCCGAAACGCACCAAGATCGGCATAAACCGCCTTATCGGCAAAGGCGAAGGCCGCATCATCGACCCGAACATCGGTCCGGCGCAAGTGACGCGACAGCGTTAAGCCTTCCAAGGTGCGGCAACGCGATAGCGCGACATAGGTCTGACCATGGGCAAAGGCACCGCGTCCAAAATCGACATGGACAGCATCAAAGGTCAGGCCTTGGGCTTTGTGGACCGTCAGCGCCCAAGCGGGCCGCAGCGGCACTTGGCGGAAGACGCCCACTGCTTTGCGCTGGGGCACACCTTCGGGATCGGGCTCGTAAATATAGCGCTCCCAATCGGCCGGTTCGATCTCATGCACACGGCCACCGATGCGGACGAAGACCGACGTCTTACCCAGATCAACCACCGTCGCCAAGGTGCCATTGACCGAGCGTTTGTCTGGATCATTGCGCAACAGCATGACCCGCGCGCCCACCCGCAACAAAAGGTCGCTGTCGGTCGGGAAAATGCGCTCGTCAAACTGGCCTTCGACTTTGGCACCATAGGAGGCTTCTGGCCCCGATAGGCGCGCCATCTCCAGATCATTGATCCGGCGGGCGGCTTCATTGGTGGTGGTCAGAACGATGGCCCCATCCCCATCCTTGTCGGAAAAGGGCGGGGGTTCACCCACCACGCGAGAATCTAAAAGCTCCGCATCTTCCATCGTCGGCCGTCCGCGTCGCATCCGGTCCAACAGACCCAAGAAGGCCGCGTCAGATTGGCGAAACACCTGACACAACTCAATCGACGTCCAAGACAGTGACTTTACCGACGGCGCATCAAAGAAGTAAGGCCCGCCAAACCATTGTTCGAGGATCGGCTCATCCTCGCGGCTGACGACGGGTGGCAATTGCGCACTATCACCAACGCACAAAAGGCGGACGCCACCGAATGGCCGGGGCACACCTCTGTGCAAGCGCATGGACCGATCAATCGCGTCCATCAAGTCTGAGCGCACCATGGAAATCTCGTCAATCACCAGAAGATCGAGTGTTTTCAACATGCGGCCTTCGCGCACGCGGCGGACGTCCTGCGGTTGGATCATGGCGGGCGGTAATTTGAACAAGGAATGGATCGTCTGACCACCGGCGTTTAATGCCGCAATGCCCGATGGGGCGACGATGGCAGCTTTGAGGTCGGTCTCGTCCATAAAGGCTTTGAGGAAGGTGGTTTTGCCGGTACCGGCGCGGCCTGTCAGGAACACCCCGCCTTCGGCCTTCTCAATCCGCTCCGCCACTTCACGGTAAGGCCCGTCGTCGAGCGAGAGGGCGACTGCCTTCGCCGGGCCTTCGATCCGCCCATGGCCACCTTGCAAGCGCGCCATCGCCATGGCCCCATCGGCATCATCGACTTTGGCGACGACGGTACCATTGCGGATCAGCACAGCCGAAAAACCGCTTCCGGTATCCACCAGACGCGCAATTCCGCCCCGCAATGCCATTTCCCGCACTGTTTTCACGTGTGACCTTTTCAACCTCTTCCTTCGGTGGGTGCGCCTTCTGCGTCAAGCAGCGGCTGCGCGAATATGTATCGATTAGAAATTCTAACTTGTATCTCGCAAGCCGAAGTCGCACCTGATGTGTTATACGCACGGACACAAGTGAGGATGAAACATGACCCAGGACGCCCAAAGCCCAGCGATACGCGCACAAGGCCGGATTTTCTCGAACATTACAGAGACAATTGGCGCAACGCCTTTGGTACGCCTAGACAAGATCGCTGCCAAGTATGGTGTGAAGGCAGAACTTTTGGGCAAGCTGGAATTCTTCAACCCGATCGCTTCGGTGAAAGACCGGATCGGGGTTTCCATGATTGAGGAATTGGAAAGCCGCGGCCTGATCAAGGAAGGCTCTGTCTTGGTCGAGCCGACTTCGGGCAATACGGGCATTGCCTTGGCCTTTGTGGCGGCCCAGCGTGGCTATCGCCTGATCCTTGTCATGCCAGAGACCATGTCCTTAGAGCGCCGCAAAATGCTGGCCTTCCTTGGGGCTGAGCTAGTGCTGACGCTCGGTGCGGAAGGCATGAAAGGCGCTGTCGCCCGCGCCAAGCAATTGGTCGAAGAAACGCCAAACGCCTTGATTCCGGGCCAATTTGTGAACCCAGCCAATCCAGCTGTGCACCGTCGCACGACGGCTGAAGAAATCTGGATCGATACGGAAGGCAAAGTGGGTGCCTTTGTGGCAGGTGTCGGCACTGGCGGCACCATCACCGGGGTTGGCCAAGTGTTGAAGCAGCGCAATCCCGGCATTCAGATCGTAGCGGTCGAGCCAGCGGGCAGCCCCGTTTTGTCCGGCGGCGCACCCGGGCCGCATAAGATCCAAGGCATTGGCGCGGGCTTCATTCCAGAAGTGCTGGATCGGTCGGTGATTGATGAAGTCATCACCGTGACCAATGAAGAGGCCTTTGACTTCAGTCGCGATCTGGCCCGCACCGAAGGTGTGCCCGGCGGGATCTCGACCGGAGCTAATTTAGCCGCCGCGATTAAGCTGGGCCAGCGGCCTGAATATGCTGGCAAGCGGATCGTCTTTATCGTCCCCAGCTTTGCAGAGCGCTATATTTCCTCGGCCTTGTTCGACGGGATCGGCTAAACCATCTGGCGGTCTGGGACCTGGACTTCGTGTCGCAGGCCGCCCTTGTCATAATCTTGCGATTGACAAGCAGGCCTCAAACAGCCAGATGTGGCCATGTTCCCATGCAAATCTCCACAAGAAGCGATTGATAGGCTTCAAGACATCCACGCAGCATCCGTTCAGGCCCTGCACGATGCCCTCGCCCGGTTTGTTCAAACCCGGGTTCCCCCCACTCCAGAAGAGCGCACACGCTTTCGCTATCCCGAAATCCGCGTGACCTATGCGCCGGACGGTCCACCGCCCGTATCCCAGCGTGCTTATGCGAAGTTCAACGCGCCGGGTGTTTACACCACGACGGTCACCCATCCGGCGCTGTTCACCGACTATCTGCTTGAAAATCTTGAGCCCTTGGTTGGCGAATATGGCGCAACCGTTGAAGTCGGCCTGTCCGATGCTGAGATGCCTTATTCCTACGTCATCGACGGCGTAACCGACCTTGGGGTCGGCGATGTGCCGCCGCAGGAATTGGCGCGCTGGTTCCCGACGCCGCAACTGACCGCTGTCGGCGACGAAATCGTCGATGGTGAGTTTGAAATCCTGCAGGGCCAACCTCGACCGCTCGCTTTGTATGATGGGTTGCGGGTGGATTATTCGCTGAAGCGCCTGACCCATTATTCAGGCACGGAATGGCGCTCCTTCCAGCCGTGGATCCTATTCACCAATTACGCCCGCTATGTCGACGAATTTGTGCGCTGGGCGATTGATCAGATCCGCCAAGGTGGGCGCTATGATTCCTTGATCTGCTCTGGCGGGGTAACGATTGACGCCTCTAATCTGGATGATGATCCAGAAGGGCGCGTCGCGGCCAGCCCTTGGCGCAAGTATCAAATGCCAGCCTATCACCTCACCACCAAGGACGGGCAAGGCATTACCTTGGTCAATATTGGTGTGGGGCCGTCTAACGCGAAGAATATTACCGACCACTTAGCCGTTTTGCGTCCGCACTGTTGGCTGATGGTTGGCCATTGCGGTGGGCTGCGGCAGAGCCAGCGGATTGGCGATTACGTGTTGGCGCACGCTTATTTGCGCAAGGACGAAGTCCTCGACCGGATTCTGCCAGCGGATGTCCCCATTCCGCCGATCGCGGAAGTGCAAATGTCGATCCAGCAGGCCGCGATGGAAGTCACGGGTGAAAGTGGGGAAGCCCTCAAGCGCCGTCTGCGGACCGGAACGGTGGTGAGTTTCTCGGACCGGAACTGGGAGCTTTATTGGGGCCGAGAGCGTCGCTTGATCAATATCTCACGCTCCATCGGCGTCGATATGGAAAGCTGCATGATCGCCGCCCAAGGGTTCCGCCACCGCGTGCCCTATGGCACGTTGCTCTGCGTATCGGATAAGCCGCTGCATGGCGAGATCAAACTGCCCGGCACCGCCAACATCTTTTATGAGCGCGCCATTGGTGAGCATTTGAAGATTGGCATCGCAGCGATTGAAAAGATGCGCTTGGACGGGGTTGTGCTGCACTCACGCAAGCTGCGCAGCTTTGATGAGCCGCCCTTCCGCTGATCGCAACATCCATCACAATGAAAAAGGGGCCACAAACGGGGCCCCTTTTGTTTTGTTCGACAGGCTGGCCTATTCGGCGGCGGCTTGGCTGGCGCGGCGTTCGACTTCCTCTTTCAAGGCTATCGCTTTGTCTTCACTGGTAACGGTTGGCACCTTCGAGAAGAAGCGCTTGATCTTCTGATCGAGGTCATCGATCAGCGTGTAGACGGCAGGCACGAAGATCAGGCTCAACACGGTCGACAAGGTCAAGCCGCCGATCACCGCAATCGCCATCCCATGCCGGAATGCACCAGCGCCAGCTGTTGTCATAGCGGCAGGCACCATGCCCGCGATCATCGCAATCGTGGTCATAATGATCGGGCGCGACCGCTTGCGAGCTGCATCAATCAGGGCCTCATGACGCGGCACACCGCGATGCTGGGCTTCGATCACAAAGTCGACCAGCAGGATCGAGTTCTTGATCACAATCCCAATCAGCATCAACAGACCAATCATCACCGGCAGGGATAGCGGCTCCTTCACCAGGCCCAGCGCAATGAACGCACCGGCTGGGGCCAAGAGAATAACGGACAGAATGGTGATCGGATGCAGGAAGTCTTTGAACAACAAAACCAGCACACAATAGATGAGCAGGACGCCTAGGCCGATTGCGCCGCCGAATTGGCCGAACATGTCGCCCAATTCTTCAGCATCACCGTCCGGCTTCACTTTCACGCCAGGACCTGGATTTTTGTAGAAGTCTTCCTTCTGCAATTCTTCCAAGGCGGGGCCAAGCTGCTTGCCGGCGGCTAAGCCCGACGAGATTGTCACAACGCGCTGACGATCTTCCCGCGTGATACGGGCTTCACCACCACCGAATTGAATGTCGGCAACGGCACTCAAAGGCACGGTGTCACCCGTTCCAGTGTTCACGCGCAACGCACCAATGGCTTCAATGTCGGCCCGGTTTTCCCGCGCCAAGCGTACGAGGATCGGGATTTGACGCTCGCCCGCATTAAACTTGGCGAGGTTGAGCTCGATATCACCCGTTGTCGCCAAACGTGAGGCGGTGGCGATTTCAGCGATTGACACACCCAAGCGCGCAGCTTCTTCCCGCTTTGGCAGGATGTGTAGTTCGGGGCGAGTTAAGTCAGCCGAGGAACGCAAGTCCACGGCCCAGGACTTTTTCCGCATTTCACTCATAACGCGCTGTGTTGCAGCGGCCAAAGCGTCTGGGTCGTCCGAGGTCAAATTGATCGATAAACCACCAGAGCCCCAGCCACCGCCAAACCGCGCCCGAATGCCTGGCACTTTGCCAACGGATTTACGGAGTTCGCCTTCATAATCTTGCTGAGAGATGTCGCGCTTCTTTCGGTCCACCAGCGAGATGAAGTAAGTGGCACCGGTCAAGTCACCATTGACGCTCTGCACGACAGACTTGGTTTCAGGCCGATCCATGACAATGCCTGCGACTTCACGCGCGCGCGCATCTGCTTCGTCCGGCGAGAGCCCCGGTGGCAAGTCGATGCGCATTTGCACAAAGCCTTGGTCAATAGTCGGCGTGAAAGTCTTAGGCGCTAAGCCCAACATCAAGACCGACACGATCATCACCGAAACCCCAACAGCAACCGTTTTCCAACGGTTCCGCAAGGCCATTTCAAGAAAGGCGATATAACGTTTACCTGCTTCACCTTCATGCTCTGGCGGTGAACGTGTGAGGATAAAGGCCGCCAATAAGGGGGTGATTAAGCGGGCGACCAAAAGCGAGAACAGCACCGCGACAGCTACAGTCAAACCAAAGCTCTTGAAGAATTGTCCAACGATGCCCGTCATGAAGGACACAGGCGCAAACACCGCGACAATCGTCGCCGTGGTCGCAACCACCGCCAGACCAATTTCGTCGGCCGCTTCCAAGGCTGCCGAATAGGGCGATTTGCCCATCCGGATATGGCGGATGATGTTCTCGATTTCCACAATCGCGTCGTCGACCAAGATACCGGCCACCAGCGCAAGCGCCAAAAGCGTCACATCATTCAAAGTGAAGCCCAAAAGGCTCATGACCCAGAAGGTTGGAATGGTCGACAACGGGATGGCAATTGCCGCTAAGAAGGTCGCTCGCCCATCTTTGATGACGAAGGTCACAATGCCGAGAATTACGGTCCCGATGGACAATAATACGGTCTTGGAAATGTGAACCCCGGTCGTCGTTTCGAGCACCCAAGCAAGGCCAACCAAGGTGACACCAATAATGGCTGCCGCGGCAATAACAGGCCGCCATCCGCCCAAGAAGACAGCAACCACCAATGTCGCTAACAGCGCACCTTCAAACAATGTCTCCATCGACATGTCGAAGCTTTCTTGGACATAGTCGGTAGGGGTGAACACCGGTTCGATGATGAGGTTTGGATAGGCTTTGCGTAACTCTTCGATTTTCAGCTTGACGGCCTCATAGGCCTTCAAGGAACTTGCGGTTTTGGAACGCAGGACTTGGAACATCACGACAGGTTGGTCGTTGAAACGGCCAATGCCGCGCAATTCGCTCGACCCGTCCCGGACGTCGGCAATATCAGAAAGGCGGACAACACGACCACCGCTCAAGACGATGGGCGTTTTGCGCAATTCTTCGACGGTCTTAGCAGAACCCAAGGCGCGAATGGTTTGCTCGCCCGCGCCAGATTCTGATTTGCCGGCAGGCAAGTCGATGTTCTGGCTACGAAGCGCGCGACTGACCTGCGATGCTGTCGCGCCAAAAGCAGTCAAGCGGGCTGGGTCCAAATCAACGGTGATTTGACGGCTGGCACCGCCCCAACGTTCCACGCGGCCAACGCCTTTAACTGCCAACAATTGACGGTTAAATTCACGGTCAATCAACCAAGAAACGTCTTCGGCCGGCATGTCAGGGCCGCGAACCGAATAAATCGCCAAGGGCTCTTGGTCATTGAAGTCGATGCGTGCGACTTGCGGCTCATTAATTCCATCGGGCAAGTCTGACCGGATTTGCGAGACCGCGGCCCGTGCATCATCAACCGCCTTGGAAATGTCGGTGCCAATTTGCAATTCCACGAAGGTGGTTGAACCACCTGTGACCAAGGTGGTCGTCATTTTCTTGACGCCCTCAATCGAGGCCAACGCGCCTTCGACTTTGGTCGCAATTTGGTTTTCAAGCTCACTCGGTGCCGCGCCTTGAAGGCCGACCGAAACCGTAAAGGCCGGGAACTCAATATCGGGGTTTGAGTTGATCGGCAGCTTGAAGAAGGCCCCGATCCCCATGATCGTCAACATGAAGAACAAGAGGATTGGGGCAATTGGGTTTTTAATGGCCCAAGAAGATATATTGCGCATAACGACTTACCTTATTTCTTGGGCGGGGTTGCAGGTTGAGCGGGGGTGGCAGCTTTAGCCGTAGGCTTGATTGGATTGATCTTTTCGCCTTCCGCCAAGAAGGCAGAACCAGCGGTGACAACCATGGCCCCAGCCGGAGGACCACTGACCAATTCAACCATCGACCCTTCCCGCGCACCAATGGTGACTTTCACCTTAGTGACGGAATTATCGTTACGAAGAACAAAGACCGAAGCCCCTTCGCGACCATAAACCAAGGCGGACGCAGGCGCTGTAGTCACGCCACGTGGCTGAGACGAGGCGCTACCTGTCAAAAACACGCCGGACTTCACCGCCGGATTGGGAGCCAATGTAAAGCGGGCCAGACCCGTGCGACGTTGCGGATCAATTTGGGCTGGCAAGCGACGCAGAGAACCTGTCACCATGGAGCCATCCGGTGCAGTAAATTCAGCTGGCATGCCGAGGCTTAAACGGCTGATCTCAGACTCTGGCACTTCGGCGGCAACTTCTAAGGCATCATTAGCGACGATGACGAACATCGGCTGGCCGGTAGATCCTGCGATCTCACCCACATTGACGGAGCGCGAAATGACTTGGCCGCCCACCGGAGCGGTGATCAAGCCATTATTCTGACGCGAATTCGACTGGGCTTGCTGGGCAATTGCCACTTCAAGGTCAGCACGCGCGGCACCGACGCGGGCGGCGGCTTGGGCAACTGCCTGACGACGGCCATCAAGCAAGGCGTTGATGTCGCCTTTTTGCGTGCGCAAGCGCGCTTCAGCTGCTCGGGCTGCCGCGCGACGGCCTTCCAATTGCTCAACCGAGAGAGCGCCTTCGCCCTTGATCGACAGAGCGCGTTGATACTCCGCTTCAGCTTGTTCGAAAGCGATCTGGGCAGAGGCCGTGTCGAGGGCGGTTTCGCGTGGCCCGGTCTCAGCCCGCGTTAGGTTTTGTCGGGCGGCTGTCAGGCCGACTTCGGCTTCCGCTAAGGACGTGCGAGCGCGGCGGACTTGCGCGGCCAATAATTCGCTATCGGCATTGACTTGACGACCGTCGAGGCGGGCCAAGGCTTGACCGGCGACAACGCGGTCACCCGCATCGGCCATAATCTGAATGACGCGGGCCCCGGACGAGGTTGGGAAGACGCGGGCTTCTTGCACGGCTTGGACTTGGCCTGCGACCACCAGACGGCCAGTGAAGTTTTTGACTTCAACTGGCGCGACCGACACGGCCTGTGGCATACGCCCGCCGTCTTTGCCTTTGGCGTCAGCGCCTGCCTTTTTCGCGCCCTCGCCTTTTTTTGCGTCACCAGATTGGCCGCACGCAGAAAGGCCGAGCGTGGTGGCAAGGATAAGCGCCAAGGATACAGCTTGGATTTTACGCGTCATTAGAAGCTCCAATCGGCTTTTTCGCCGAGTTTTTGGTAGGGGAGGGAATTTGAATTGGGGTTGAAGCCGGATTGAGATAGCGCAGAACCAAATTCTTCAGCGCCTTTGCGGCTTCTTCGGCGGTAAAGTCGTTCATAAAGGTCATGCGCAGGCCAAGGCCGTCGGCCGCGGCCATCAAAACGGCAGAAGCCTCAGCGGGGTCTAGAGTTGGCTCAACATGGCCCAGCTCTTGGCCGGCCCGCAACAAAGCGGTGATTTCTGTGCGAATCTTGCTTTCGGCTTCGCGTGCCACGGCGGCAAATTTGGGATTGCGGACGGCTTCGGCCATCAACTCCGCCGCAAAGGCCGCACGATTAGGTTCAGCATAGGCTTCAGTGAACTTTTCACACAGCTCGGACAAGGCAACGAGAAAGTTGTCGGAAGCCCGCACCTCGTCAAAGGCCAAGGTAGCCGTGCGACGTTCATCGTCGGCCATAGCGGCAATGATCGCCTCCTTGGAGGGGAAATAGCGATAGAGACCGCCGGGGCTGATATTGGCCTCGGTGCAAATCTGATCCATCGAAGTCGCATGAAATCCCCGCCGCTCAAAGCATGCTTGAGCTGCATCCAAGATCTCCCGACGTCTAATCTCAGCTTTCAACGGGTTGACGGTGCGCGACATAAGTCCTATTCCGATAGCGAACGTTCGTTCGCATTATGCGGCCTTGCTCCCGAGGTCAAGCGGTCGAGCGAAAAAACATCATTTTGTGGAGACAACATGTCTACGTCGGCACTTGGGTTTCGGATGTCAGCAAACAAGAAAAATCTCCGCAGGCTTGGCCTAAGCGGAAGTCTGGCAGTCCTGACTTTATTGGGCGGTTGCGCGACCGGCGGCTCGGTCGGTTTTCCAGGCATGGGCGCACCCAAGGTTAAGAATCCGGTTAGCGCATTGCCGGATGCTTTCCGCGACATGCCGCCTGCCCCCGCAGGTGAAAGTGCCGCTTGGTGGTCGCAATTTGCAGACCCTGTTTTGGACAAGCTGGTGCGCGAAGCCCTTAGTGAAGGTATTTCGGTTCAACTGGCCAATCAGCGCTTGATCGAAGCGCGCAATAATGGCCGCGCGACGATTGCAGGCTTTGCGCCACGCCTGACTGCTGTTGGCTCTGCCGATACCGATTACGCGATGGGCGATACCAAGCTCACGTCGGCAACTGGAACATCCGTTGAGCAGCAAACCACTGGAACAGGGATTTTGCGCGCTACGTGGGAAATACCCCTGTTTGGCCGGTTTAGCTCTGCCGTTTCTGGCGCGAAGGCGAATGAGGCCGGCGCGCGCGCTTCACTGGAAGCCGCCAAAATCGCGATTATTGCAGATCTCGCCGCCGCTTATATCGATCTGCGCAATGCTCAGCAAAGCCTAGCCTATCTGCAAGAAGACTTGGCGCGTGCGGACTCTTTGGCCGCAATTGCGCAAGCGCGCGAAGCAGCTGGCCTGATTTCTTTGGCGGATAAGGGTCTGTCGCAAGGTCAAGCGGCGCAGATTCGTCAACGCGTACCCGATGCCGAATTACGGGTTCGCGGTGCCTTGGACAGGATTGCAATCCTGCGCGGCGTGGTACCTGGTTCACTCGACCAAACTTTGGCCCCCGTGAAGGATTTTGCCTTCCGCTCAGAAGCCCCTTTGGTTGATGCTGTTCCTGCCAATTTCGTCCGTCGCCGATTGGATGTGGCGCGCGCGGAACAAGATGCGGTGCTGCAAGCGGCAGGCGTTGGCATCGCGCGTGCCGATCTTTACCCCAGCCTGTCGATTGTTGGCACGATCACCAGCCTCTCGTCCCTAGCGGGCAACCCATTGGCGCAAACGATCCAGCGCGGCAACGCAACTCCCGCTATTTCAATCCCGCTGTTTGACTTCGGGCAAAGACGCGCAAGCTTGAAGACTGCCGACGCTCGGTTCCAGCAAGCGCTGTTGGGCTATCGCTCGACCACGCTGAACGCGATTGCAGAAGGCCAAAATGCATTGACCGCTTATGAACAGGCGCAAGCGCGCGCCAAAGCGGGCGTGGATGGCGAGCGCGCGGCGCAAGTGCGCTTTGACGCGACCTTAGCGAGCTTTAACGTAGGGCTGGCGTCGTTCAAGGACCGTCTGGAGGCCGAAAGTGCCCTGGCCAGTGCCCGTCAGGCCCGTTTGGCCAATCAGGCACAACTGAGCGACGCGGCGATTGGCCTCTATCGGACGTTCGCAGGCTCGCCGGGGATTTAGTTTGCCAATCAGGCAGACAGGCGCTTCACCAGTCGCTCCATGAACACACACCCGGCCGCGAGCTGGGAGATTTCGATGAATTCATCGGGCTGGTGGGCTTGCAGGATAGAGCCTGGCCCGCAGATAACCGTCGACAGGCCTCCGCCTTGGAAAATGCCGCCTTCGGTCGCATAAGCTACGGCGCGGGTCGTGTTATCGCCAGTCAAAGCCCGAGCTAAAGCCTCGGCGGCTCCTTGTGTCTCGGGGGCCATTGCGGGTGAGAGCGAGCGGCGCATCATGCTGGCCCCGCCTTCTGGGGCCCGCGCCTTAATCGATGCATCGACCTCTGCCACCCAAGCAGCCACTTTGGCTTCGTGCACCTGGGGGTCGTCACATACCTCAAACCGCATGTCCCACGTGATGTTGCAGGACTGGGCGAGGATGTTGGAAGCGGTGCCGCCATCAATCAGACCGATGGTGAGGGTGGTGCCGGGCGGCTCAAACGGGCTGTTGGCTGGTGCTTTGGCCCGAACGTCTTCTGCCAATGCACGGAGATTAGCCAAGAGCGGCACCGCCTCCATAATGGCGGAGACGCCTTGTTGCACTTGGCTGGAGTGGGCGGCCCGCCCCGTGATTTCGATCTGGAAAGTCGACAGACCCTTTTGCCCGGAAACCACACCCATGTCACTTGGTTCTCCAATGATGACGGCTTCAGGCTTAGCGTAATGCTGATTGAGCACCTCGACGAGGGACGGCGCGCCCAGACAGCCAATTTCCTCGTCATAGGACAGCGCAATATGAATCGGTGCGGTGAGATTTGCCTGTGCCATCGCAGGGGCCAATGCCAGCGCACAGGCTGCAAATCCCTTCATATCGCAGGTTCCGCGACCGTAAAGTCGGCCATCCCGCTCGGTCAATATCCACGGATCGGTCGCCCAATCCTGTCCATCAACGGGGACAACATCGGTATGGCCTGACAAAACCACCCCACCTGACGCATCGAGCGGTCCAAAACTGATGATCAAATTGGTCTTGGTACCATCCGCATTAGGAACCCGCCGCAGCTGCGGCTTTAGAGGCGCAACATAGGCCTCAACCCATTCAATTAACTCTAAATTTGAGTTGCGCGAGGTGGTGTCAAATCCCACAAGTCGCGTCAAAATCTCGATGGTGTCTATCAGGTTCTTGGTTCTGGTCATGTGGAACACTCTGCCATGGCTGCAGCGTTTAGGCCAATTCTTTCGGTCGTCAAGTTGATTTCAAGATATAAACATGTATTTATATCTCGGAATTTCATCCCGGAGTAGACCATTGGCCCGAGCGTCATATCTTTTCACATCTGAAAGCGTTTCTGAAGGACATCCAGACAAAGTCTGTGACCGGATTTCAGACGAAGTTGTTGACCTGTATTTCCGCCACACCATCGCTGAAGGGTTGGACCCTTGGGCCCTGCGCTGCGCAGCTGAAACCTTGGCCACGACCAACCGCGTTGTCATCGCCGGTGAATTCCGTGGCACCGACACCGTCACTGAAGATTTGATCGCGCATACCGCGCGCATGGCCATCAAAGACATTGGCTACGCTCAAGATGGCTTCCATTGGCAATATGCCGATATCGAAGTGTTGTTGCATGGCCAGTCTGAACATATTGCCATGGGCGTGGACGCCAGCGGCAATAAGGAAGAAGGCGCGGGCGATCAGGGTATCATGTTCGGCTATGCCACGAATGAAACCCCAGAACTGATGCCAGCCCCAATTCAATTCAGCCACAAGATCCTGAAAGATCTAGCCGATGCACGCAAAAGCGGTGTGCTCGCCATGTTGGGCCCAGATGCGAAGAGCCAAGTCACGGCGCGCTATGAAAATGGCAAACCCGTTGCAGCAACTTCAATCGTTTTGTCGACCCAGCACCTCGACGAGAGCCTGACCAGCGAAGACATTCGCGCGATTGTAGAGCCCTACATTCGCAATGCTTTGGGCGACATCCTGCCAATCGACCGGGATTGCGTGTGGCACATTAACCCAACCGGCAAGTTTGTTGTTGGCGGTCCTGATGGCGATTGCGGTCTGACCGGTCGCAAAATCATCGTCGATACCTATGGCGGCGCAGCCCCCCATGGCGGTGGTGCATTCTCTGGCAAAGATCCCACGAAAGTGGACCGTTCGGCCGCTTATGCCGCACGCTATTTGGCAAAGAACATCGTCGCTGCCGGTCTGGCGGATCGCTGCACCCTGCAGCTGTCCTACGCCATCGGCGTCGCAGAACCTTTGTCCATCTATGCAAACTGCGATGGGACGGAGCGTTGCGATCTCGACAAGCTGGAAGCCCGTTTGCCACAGCTGATGAAGTTGACCCCGCGCGGCATTCGCGGCCACTTGGACCTTAACAAGCCCATCTATGCCCGCACGGCGGCTTACGGCCACTTTGGTCGCGCACCTGAAGCCGATGGCGGCTTCTCGTGGGAGAAGACCGATTTGATCGATGGCTTGAAAGACTTGCTGGGTTAAGCCACCAGACAGAAACAGAAAAAGGCTGTCGGGTGGGACCCGACAGCCTTTTTTCATGGTCGCTCTCGCGCTTTAGCCCGCGATATACTGGGCGCCATTGATAGTGAGCGTTGAGCCATTGATGAAGCCAGGATCTTCCACCAAGAACACAACCGCGCGTGCAATTTCTTCGCTTTCGCCCAAACGTCCGCAAGGAATGCCAGCCTTTACCTTCGCCAATGCGTCTGGATGCATAGCCGAGACCATCTCAGTGGCAATATAGCCCGGCGCGACACAATTGACGGTGACGCCTTTGGCGGCACCTTCTTGCGCTAGCGCTTTGGTAAAGCCGATCACCCCGGCCTTGGCCGCGGAATAATTGACTTGGCCAACCTGGCCCTTTTGGCCATTGATCGACGAGATATTGATGATGCGGCCATAGCCACGTTCCCGCATGCCATTGATGACAGGGCGGGTGCAGTTGAACAAACTGTCGAGGTCAACATTGATCACACCACGCCATTGCTCTGGCGACATTTTGTGGAAGAAGCCGTCTTTGGTGATGCCGGCATTATTGACGAGGACGTCGACCGGACCAAGGTCAGCTTCAATTTTGGCCATGGCCGCAGCGCAAGCTTCATAATCCCCGACATCGAATTTATAGGTTGCGATACCTGTTTCCGCGGAAAATGCTGCAGCGGCTTCATCATTGCCGCCATAATTGGCCGCAACTTTAAAGCCAGCATCGCGCAAGGCGATCGAAATAGCCGCGCCAATACCGCGTGACCCACCTGTAACAACTGCAACTTTAGTCATGTTTTTCCTCACCACCCTGATGTGTTTGTTTTATCGGCACCCTAACCAAACTCAGTCTGCTTGGAAGTTGTTTTTATGTCGCACTGCAGTCTAATGTGATTGGCCACCACCTTTCGGATTTTTGTGAGAAAGTAGAGCCCATGTCGAAGATTTCCCGTCGTGAAACCTTAGGGGGCCTAAGCCTCGGACTGACCGGGGCGATGATGTTGCCGGACGCGGGGCTCGCCAAAGGGCGCCGTGCGCTAAAGACCGGTGCTGTGGCAACCGCCGATACCCCGTCCGCAGAGATTGGGGCGCAGATTCTTGAAGCGGGTGGAAACGCGGTAGATGCCGCTGTCGCCATCGGCTTTGCCTTAGCGGTGAGCTATCCAGAGGCGGGCAATATCGGCGGCGGTGGCTTCATGACTTTGGTCATGCAAGGCAAGCCCTATTTCCTGGACTATCGCGAGACGGCTCCGGGCAAGGCCAAGGCCGATATGTATTTGAACGCGCAGGGCGATGTGCGCTCCGGCAGTACCGTTATTGGCAATTTGGCTGCGGGAACGCCCGGCACGGTCGCGGGCCTGTTTGCTGCCCATCGCCGGTTTGGCAAATTACCTTGGGCCAGAGTGGTTGCACCTGCCGTCCGACTGGCGCGCGACGGCTTTGCCCCGCCGGCACAAATGATCCGGATTTATCAAGAAGCCTTTGCGGAGTTGGGGCGAGATACCAATTTTGGCAGTTACTTTGGATCAATGGCGGAAGGTAAGGCCTTTATCCAGCCAGATCTTGCCAACACGCTGGAGGCGATCGCGCAGCGGGGGCCTGCTGCCTTTTATCAAGGGCGCGTTGCGACCCAAATCGTGGCGCAAATGAACCGAGGCGTCGAGAAAGGCCTAATCAGCCTATCCGACCTGGAAGCCTATCGCCCAGTTTGGCGCACGGCACTCACGTCAAAATGGCGGGGCTATGACGTCGTAAGCGCTCCACCGCCTAGCTCTGGCGGGATTGCCTTGCTGCAATTGTTGGGCATGAAGGAAGCGCGTGCGGATTTGTTTGCAGGCGTGGCGCATAATTCGGCTGACTATATTCATTTGTTGGCGGAACTGGAGAAGCGCGTCTTTGCCGATCGCGCCGTCTATTTGGGCGATCCAGATTTCGTTGAAGTTCCAGTCGCGAAACTGCTAGCTGCTGACTACATCAAGGCGCGGGCAAAAGGCGTGCAAGCAGAGTTCCCTTCGCCAACTGATCAAATTCAGCCAGGCCTCGAAAAGCCGCAGACGACGCATTATTCGGTTGTTGATTCAGATGGAAACGCCGTTTCCAACACCTACACGCTGAACGGATGGTATGGATCGGGCGTTGTGGTGGAGGGGGCCGGCTTCCTTCTTAACAATGAAATGGATGATTTCTCGGCCAAGCCAGGAATTGCGAATCAATATGGCGTTGTCGGCGGTGACGCCAATGCCATCCAGCCTTTCAAGCGACCGCTGTCATCCATGACCCCCACGATCCTAATGAAGAATGGCCTGCCTGCCTTGGTGCTGGGCTCACCTGGTGGGTCGCGCATCATCACGACGGTCTTCCAAGTCCTGATCAATTCGCTGGACTATAAGATGCCCTTAAAGGCTGCGGTGGATGCTCCCCGCTATCATCACCAGCTGCTGCCCGAGAACACGATTTTTACCGAACCCTATGCACCAGCAAGCGCGGAATTGCGGCAAGAGCTAGAGCGCCGTGGCTATCGAATTGAGGCGCAGAATTACAATGGCGATATTGCCGCAATTCAGGTGCAGGACCGTCTGCCCATCGTGGCACCCGATCCACGCGCGCGCGGAGCTGGTCAAGTCACGCGGCGCTGAGACCAAGCTGGTCTAGCGCGCAACGCGCTTTTAAAGCTGTAAGACTTCAGCCAATTCCTTGGCATGGTCGATGGCAACGACAACACCATCGTCGCTCTCAATCTCAAAGAGGCGTTTGAGCATCCGCGACAAGACCATTGCGTCGCTGGGGCCGAGCGGTCCGAGGCATTGAAGCGCTGTCCGCATCACCCGCAACACTGGCTCACTCGGCAGTTGCGGCGTGCTGCTTTCAGTAGAGGTTTGCCCAGACCCGGAAGTCGTGCGGCGGTTATCATTGAGGGTGGAAGCAATGGAAAGAATAGTCATATCAAGTTCCGGAAACAAATAGACTTAGGCTAGATTGAAGCTGCAACAGCTTCGCAGTGCTGGTCATGGTGGCAAATTGTGGGATCAAGTGCATGGCAGCATGGGCAATCGAGCGCGATGACTCCTGCGCATCAGCTATTGGGTGGGATACGGCATCCGCAACCAAAGTGACCGACGCACCCAGATCGGCTGCAGCGACTGCAGTCGCCAAACAGCTTGGCACCAAAGAGCGACCAATCAGAATAATTTCCTCTGGCTCACTCATGACCAAGAAGTCGCGAAGGGCCGAGGAGGACAAGGCAGAGGGGCCCCGGCATTGAAAGACCGGCTCCTCGGGTTGGGGGCGTAAACTGGCAATCGGATTGGGTGCCCGATCTTGACGATAAGCGTGAATGATCTGCCAACCCTGCTTGCGCGCAGCATCAAGGATGAGCGCGCTATTATGAATGCAGGTGCGCCAAGAGGCCGGCTCTTCCGACAAGTGACCATCTACAACGAGGTCATTGCAGATCAGAAGCGGTGGAGCCTGGTTCTTTGGACCCGGATACGCATAACTGTGGGAATACATCATTAGGCTTGCCTTGCTGCTCGCAATTGAATCAATCTTTCATTGGAGCGGTCCAGCACGCCTGGGTGGTCCCATTCGCCTTCTGGCCGCAACAAAATCATCGGGTCGGTATTCACGTGAATCGCATCGGGGCGTTCGGGAATGAATTTTTCGACTTCGACATATTCATGGTCTGAAAAGGCCAGATTAGCGCGTTCGGGCCTTGGATTCACGCCACAAGCCCGCTGCCAGAGGCCAACAATTGACGGCTCAACATGGCCCAGGGCATGGCCATAGCCTTTTTGGGCACCCAGTTCGAACGATGCATCTAAAAGCGCGGCACCTAAGCCAGATTTGCGATAACGGGGAAGCACGGCGACCCGCTCAACCTTGAAGAATTGCGCAAACCAACGAAGCCGGACGCAGCCGACTGGTTCTCCGTTCAATCGGGCGATGAGGTGTGTCGCGCCTGCAAAATCATTCCCGTCAATTTCTTCATCATACGGGCAAGATTGCTCGTGCATATAGGCTATCGCCCGCAGCGAAATGACTTGCATGATTTCATCGAGACGATGCGCAACCCGAATTTCCCATTTGGGCCCATTACTCGGGACGAGCCGCTCTGGAACACTTGTTGTCGGAATCATGCGGCACCTCTGGTTTGCAAGAAGAAAGCTTCAGCTTTCTGATGGGAGGGCATCCTTAGGGTGCCAATCTTGCTCCCCTCCACCACGGTCAAGTTCATGCGCCCTTTAAGAAGTCTCGCGCCATCATCGGTGACCGCGCGCATGTACCAGTCTGCTGTCGGGATGATATGTTCCGAGATGAACATGCCGAGATTCACCAAGAGACGGGCTGCCTCGTGCCGTGACACAGCAATACCCCATCCGAATATGCCGGCTGGCTCCTCTTCTGAGGTACAAATATGGGCGGGTGCCGGGCTGATTGCATTGAACGCATCTTCAAGGACGGCCTGATTGCCCGCGATCGTGAGGGGCACCACACCCAAAAGGCCGCAAAGAGGACTAGAATCCTTAGGGTCTGGCTCGCCGTTTAGCCCGGCATAGGTCACACCTAGAAGGCCAAGCTTTGTGCGGTCATAGACCCAAGCCATAGTTTCAAGGCTTGCGAGTGGCTCTCCCACCAACCCAACGGCCAAGGAACGGGCCTCAATTAACCGTGAGCCAGATAGGGCGTGGACGTCGAAATCAGCCGCCGCGCGCGCAATGCGCTCAAGTGTAGTGCGGCCCTGCATTGGACTTCTGACTTCGAGATTGGTGCGCGTGAAGCTTTGAGGCATAGGATCTTACGTAACGGCCTTTCCAGTGATCCAATTGGGAAGCCCGAATCCCTCGCGAATGGCCTCTTTTCCAGCCTGATGCTCAAGTTTGGCTACCAATCGGTCGCGGAAATAGACTTACTCAGCAAAAAAAGCTTGGGGAGCCAGAAAAATTGCAATAGAGTGGCCGCTTACTTGAGGGGACCCTACTTGAAGGAAGTCGTCCGCCACCGATCAGATCTATCTGATCTGCACGTTTTTTACGCGGTCGCAGTCTGCGGCGGGCTAAACGCGGCCGCTCGTAGCCTTCGGGTTGACCCATCCACTGTGTCTCGCGCGCTCGATCAATTGGAAGCCCGGCTGAATACCCGATTGGTGCGACGGACCGCTCAAGGCGTGGTCCTGACTAAGGCGGGGGAAATGGCCTTAGCTCGGGTGCGTACGATCGAGAGCCAGATTGAGGAGATGGAGCGAGAAGTTTTTGATTCAGAAGCAACTTCTCCCATCGGAGCGGTGACATTGTCTTGCTCAGACGGTGTCGGAGCCTATCTTCTGACTCCAGCGCTAACTCACTTATTGCGGGAAAATCCAAAGTTGGACGTTCGGTTGGATTGCGGGCTTTGGCCGAATAATCCGATGGAAGCAGACGCTGAAATTGCCCTTGTTTTTAATGCTGAGCCCATTCCTGGCTATGTGTCGAAGCCGATAGCCTATTTCCATTATGCCCTGTTCGGCACGCAGGCTTTCTTTGAGCTGTACGGGATACCCGAGAACATTGAAGACGCGTTGCGGCATCCCTTCCTGCACCATACCGCGCAAAAACTGACTGCAAATATGCCACGAAAGGTTCCTGCGTTTCAGGATTTGGCGCGCCGACGGGTCGAAACCAATTCAAGTGCGGCCGTTGTTGAGGGTGTTTTGTCAGGGATCGGGCTGGCGGCAATGCCAACCGTGCTCGCGTCGGTTTATCCAGAACTGGTCATGGTGGGCGAGGCTGTCGAACCATTGGAAATGAGCCTTGTTTATCATCGAGATATTGAACGAATTCCTCGGATCAAAGTTGTCCTAAAGTGGTTGGAGGCGGTCTTCGACCAAAAAACGAAGCCTTGGTATCGCAGAGAATTTGTATCACCGCACGAATTTGCACCCTTCATTGGGGCGCAAAGCACTAACCTGCCACTCGGAGCAGGCAAAGTTACCGAGAGGGCACCTGCGGAAACACAGGTGCCAAAACGTCGTAATGCCACATCTGGTGCCTAAGTCTGTAGTAATGGAGTATGTGAAGTGTCCGCAAAAGAGAATGTAAACCCCCGCAAGGCCGATGACCTCGATCACTTTGTTGCCCAACGGGTTCGTCGGCAACGCGATGCTGTCGACATGACACAAGACCAACTTGCCCAAGCATTGGGCATTTCTTTCCAGCAGCTTCAAAAGTACGAACGCGGCGTCAACCGGATCTCTGCGTCGCGTCTTTTCCAGATTTCCTGCGTTCTGGGTGTTGGCCCTGAGTATTTCTATGAAGGCGTGGATTGCTCGCAATATGGGCTGACGCCTAAGTCTGAACGCGCTGAAGGGCCACAATCTTCGATCCTCAGCCTGATCGCTCAAAATCCAGATGCGACGGATTTGGTGATCGCTTTTGCAGCGATTAAATCTTCCAAGCAGCGCCAAAAGGCGATTGATCTGGTTAAATTGCTGGCCGACTAATACCTATCCCGTGGCGTTTGGAATGCACCTGTTCCAGCGCCACTGGCAGGGCTAGACACAACTTTGACGTGACATCATACTAACCCCTATTGAAGCGAGGTTAGTTGCTATGTTTGAGTCTCCTGAGTCTCCTGCGCCCGAGAAGTCATCTTCGTTCGGACGTATTTTTCCCATTCTGATCGCGTTGGTCGCCACGGGCGGTCTGATTTACTGGTTTGTGAAGCCCAAGCCAGACATTCGCTATGCGCGGGCTGCTTCCGTCGTCATGAGTCAGATTGAGCCGGGCGGCAAGGTGTTGGTGAAGCTGGAGCGCGGGGCAGAAGTCAGCGTTTTATTGACCAAAGAGCTAAATGGCTGGGCTACAATTATGGTCGGACCCTCGGATGCAGGTTTCATCCGCTTGGCGGAGATTGATAGCGATCGCCGGCCGGTTCTGACGGGGGCCTACAAAGCCAAAGCGGTTCAGAAGTCCATATCACTGCGGGACGAGCCGAATCCCACCGGTCTAAAGGTCGATGACATTCCCGCCAAGACCATGATTCAGGTGTGGGGCTACACCGAAACGCCTACTGGAAATTGGGCCGAAATCACCCGCTATAACGAAAAAGGGGTAGGCTATGTGCCACGGGAGGAATTGGAAGCCGCCTTCGAATAAGGCGGCCTCCCTCAGTCTGTCTAGCCACGGGGCAACAAAATAGTGGCACCCGTGGTTTGCCGCCCTTCCAAGGCGCGATGCGCGTCGGCTGCCTGCTCTAACGGATAACGGGCACCAATGACGGGCCGTATAACCCCTTTTTCGACAAGGTCGAATAGGTCCTTTGCCGCTTGATCGAGTTCAGGCGTTGTCGCCACATAGTCGAACAAAGTCGGGCGAGTTAGAAAAAGCGATCCGCGACGGGAGAGATCGAGCGGCGAAACTGGTGCTGGCGGACCCGAAGCGTTGCCAAAGCTCACCACCAAGCCACGCCGCGCCGCACTGTCTAGGGACGCCACTAACGTATCGGCGCCGACGGAATCATAGACGATCTCACAGCCCTTACCATTCGTGAGCGCTTTGACCCGTTCGGCAATAGGCTCGGAGCGATAAAGGATGATTTCTGAGCAGCCATGTTCGAGCGCCAATTCAGCTTTTGCTTCACTACCCACCGTGCCAATGACACGAACGCCCAAATGCGCCAGCCAAGAGCAGGCAATCAACCCAACCCCACCCGCTGCGGCATGGAAAAGCACCGTATCCCCAGCCTTTAAGGGTCTTAGGCGCTGGATTAGAAATTCAGCGGTTAAGCCCTTCAAGAGGAGCCCGGCGGCAACATCCAGTCCAATACTGTCAGGAACTTTTACGGCCCGCCCCTCTGGCACTGCCGCATAGTCGGCGTAAGCGCCCAAGGGGCCAGAGGAAAAGGCAACGCGGTCGCCAATCGCGAATCGGGTCACGGCTTCGCCAATTGCGGTGACAACACCAGCCCCTTCAAGCCCGAGGCCGGAGGGCAAAGGAATCGGATAAAGGCCCGTGCGTTGATATGTATCAATGAAATTGAGGCCACAGGCCGCCATCTCAATCAGAATCTCATCGGGCTTAGGGGTTGGGATCGGGACTTCGCGCAGTTCAAGTACTTCTGGTCCGCCAAGCCGAGACAGGCCAACTTGGCGCATCATGACAGCGTCTCAGCAAAGAAGGCCATCGTCCGATCACTCGCCAGCGTGGCTCCTGCAGCGTCATAATGTTGCCCACCGACGCGCGCGAAAGCGTGATCGAGCCCCTCATAAACATGCATCTGAATTTGCCGGTTTCCAGACAGGCCGGCCTTCATGGCGGCTTGAGCTTCCTTGTTCACAAAGGAATCTTCTGACGCGACATGCATTAGCAACGGCTTGGTCTCTGCATTTGCCTCGGTCAAGCGATCTTGAATACCCACACCATAATAGCTGACGCTGGCATTGATGCTCGTGCGGGTCGCGGTCAGATAGGCAAGAAGCCCGCCTAAGCAATAGCCGACGGCCCCAACAGTAGCGTGGGTCTGGCGAATGTGATCAATTGTGGCCTGAATATCGACGACACCCATGTCGACGTCAAACTTACCAAAATAGTCAAAGGCTTGCTGCCACTCTTCTGGGGTTTGGTCGGTAATGTCGATCCCCGGCTGAATGCGCCAGAACAGGTCTGGAACCACCGCATAATAGCCTTGAGCGGCATAGCTGTCGGCCAAGTCGCGCATGACTTTATTGACGCCGAAAATCTCTTGGATCACCACCAAAGCGCGGCCATTGGCTTGCGCTGGCTTGGCAATATACGCCGTGAATGCGCCATCTGGTCCGTTGATCGTGACATGCTCGCCCATATGTGTATCCTCCGAAAGATCAGAATTGATTGCCGCCTCGCTTGACCTAGCCAAAGTCGAGCCCCAAGTGAGGGGTTGTTACGGCTATGACCTAGTCGCAAGACCACGGGATGACAATCGGTTTTGTTATCTTTCGGGAAAGCCACGATCGGTGATCATTGCGGTCATTGATATGTGGTCGCCAATTTGGAGATCGGTAGCATGAAAGTCAGTATTGAAGTGGATTTGACGCCAAGCGAGGCGCGTGAGCTTTTGGGCATGCCGAACCTAACCTCCATTCAAGAGGCCTTTGTGGGGATTGCAAAGGATAAGATCGAGAAGACTGGCAATATGGTCGATGTAGAGCCGATGTTGCGGACTTGGACGGGCCTCGGCGGCGCGGCGACCGAAGCATTTGGGGCCCTAGTCGGCGCAGCCTTGAAAGTGGCGACCAGCGACGTCGGCACGAAGCCCACCTCCACCCCCGATAAGAGCGCCAGCGACAAGACCTCGTGACAGCCTCGACTATTGTGGCCCTCGCGTCGGGGCCAGGGCCAGCCGGGGTCAGCATTATCCGTTTGTCCGGGCCGGCTTGTGAGCATGTAGCCCAACGCCTGATCGGCAGCACGCCATTGCCGAGACGTGCCAAACTGGCCAGAATTGTTGATCGGGTCGGTGAGCCTATTGATAATGCACTGGTTCTTTATTTTCCCTGCCCACATAGCTTTACAGGCGAGGACGTGTTGGAGCTGCATGTCCACGGTGGCCGGGCCGTGGTTCGCGACACGCTTGAGGCTTGTCTTGGTATCCCAGACGTTCGTCTCGCTGAGGCAGGGGAGTTTAGTCGGCGGGCCTTCCTAAGTGGAAAGATGGACCTCACTGCAGCCGAAGGCTTAGCTGATCTGGTTGAGGCCGAAACGGCAGCGCAGCGCCGCCAAGCTCTGCGTCAGATGGAAGGCGAATTGGCCGATGAAGTTGGCCGGTGGCGCGAGGCCGTGATTGATTGCCTCGCTGATGCCGAGGGCGATATTGATTTCCCCGATGAGGATTTGCCGCCAGGTCTCAGCGAACGGGCGCGTCAACGCATTGAGAGCCTGAAGGGTCGCTTGGAGGCCTATTTGGCAGAGTCTCGCCGTGCAGAGCGAGTTCGAACCGGCTATCAGGTTGCGATAGTCGGCAAGCCAAACGCAGGAAAATCCAGCCTAGTCAACCAATTGGCGCGTCGGGATGCGGCGATTGTGTCGCCAGTTCCAGGAACGACCCGCGACATTGTCGATGTGCGCCTGGTTCTTGGGGGC
>JAJTGP010000226.1 GCA_021299265.1 Hyphomonadaceae bacterium
CTTTCAAACATATCGCGGGTTTCGATCACCACCACGACCCTACCCTGCGCAAAGGCCAGACGCATGTTGTGGCCATTGAAAGCGGCTTCCATTTCCATCAGGCGCTCGCAAAACGCGGGGTGGAGGAGATAGCGGGCTTCGACTTGATCCGTGGAGACCACTTCGAAGCGGCGTTCAAAGTCGGGGTGCACCATTTTGACAGGCTCTAGCTTCAGGCCTGTCATACGGGAGCCCAAATTAAACAGGCCATTGAACAAGCCCATGTCTTGGCGAACCAAAGTAGTTGAGGTGAAGGGGCGTGAAAATTGATAGCCCATCACCACGCCCTGAAACACGGTGACGAGGCGGCGGTTCTTCCCTTCACCTTGATATTCTTGCAGATGGGCTTCGTGCAGCGTGCCTTCTGAAGCACCGAACGTACCCTCCCAGAAGTCGCTATAATTGGCTTGATCGGGACTGGAAGGCAAAAGGCCCATGCGGGTGGCAAGTTCAAAATCGCCGCCGGGGACCCCGTCTAACTGATAGCGAAGCCCCAGCGCTGCGCCCAGTTCTTCATTCGCCCGCACTTTGATTTGCTTGGACATCGCTTGCACGGGCAAGTTCGCAACCCCCCAGGCAATTGCACCGATCACGGCACCGACAACAAAGCCGTATTCGGCTTGATCCGGCATGAAGCCCATGACTGCGACGGCCGCAGCCACGGCTATCCCCATTCCAATCATCAGAATCTGAAGGTTTCGGCGCTTGGCCTCTTCCCGTGCTGTGGCTTGGCTATCCAGCCAATCCCGCAGGCCGTTGGACATGACGTGGTCAAAAAGGGCTTGGTGTCTCATGGGTGCCAAGTCTAGCGCGACCAAGTAAACAGAAAGCAACCAAGAATTTGAGGCAAATCAACCGGTCGGGGTCCAGTTTAACGATTTATAGGCTTTCCTCTGGCAAGGAAGCCCGCGTGAAGGGCCATGTTTGGCGCTACAATATTCACGTGGGTGGTAGATGGCGCTAGCGCCGGACTGTTGGGAGTAGTTGCAATGGAAATGTTTATCTGGGTCGGTATCCCGGTCATTTTGATCTTCTTGGTCGCCGGCATGTATAATAATCTCGTGGCCGCACGCCAGAATTGCAATCAAGGTTGGGCCGATATTGATGCCGCACTGCGCCAGCGCCATGACCTCGTGCCGAACCTGGTTGAGACTGTCAAAGGTTATGCCACCCATGAATCCGGTACGCTGACTGCCGTTATCGCGGCACGTGCCGGTGCTTTGGATGCTAATTCGCCCGACCAATTGGAAAAAGCGGAAAAAGTCCTATCTGGCGCTTTGGGGAATTTGATGGCCGTCGCCGAGAATTATCCGGACCTAAAAGCCAGCGCCAATTTCCAAACCTTGCAAGGCGAACTGGCCGATATTGAAGACAAACTCGGTGCTTCACGCCGTGCCTTTAACGCGGCGGTGGCCACCTATAATACCGCAATCCAGTCCTTCCCCAGCAATATCGTCGCGGGCATGTTTAACTTCCCAGAGCGGACCTATTTTGAGCTGGACCGGAATGAGCGCAGCACGGTGAGTGCGGTTCCAAAAGTCGGCTTTAACTAGAATATAAGCGTACCAAAGGCCGGAACTCCTCCGGCCTTTATTTTTTTGTTTCAAAGTTAGTCAAAGTTAAACATTCGGCGCTAGGATTGCGATCAATATTGATTGGAGAAGAGACGATGTGGCCACGTAATCAATCCGTCGGAGCAGGCGGCGGACGCAGCACCGCACCCGGCGGCGGGCTCTATACGGGTCCGGGCGGGGGTCGCTCGAAAGAACCCGGCGGCGGGCTTTATGATGGGCCAGGCGGCGGCCTGTATAAGGGACCCGGTGGCGGGCTTTCAAACGGGCGTGGAGGCGGGCTTAGCCGGGAACCCGGAGGCGGTCTCTATACTGGGCAAGGCGGCGGTCTCTATACCGGGCTAGGTGGCGGGCTCTCTACTGAAATTGGCGGCGGCGCTTATGCTGGCCTCGAAAGCCCCGTCTATATGAGCAACATCCCACCTTGGGACGTCTTCCTGCAAATCCTGTGCGAAGACTATCCTCAATATGCGCATTTGGCCCATAAGATCGAAAGCGCGATCCGGCTTTAAGCCCGTTGATAAAACCGCACGATAAAGGGCATCACTCAGCGTGATGCCCTTTTCGTTTGGAAGCTCGAATTTATAGCCGATCCCGACCGAAGCCACCCAAGGATCAAGCGTCACCTTGGACTTCAAGGCTCCGAAATTGATGTTGGCGTCAGTCTCAAAGGCAATGTGCTTCAAGTCCACATTGACCGACCAAGGCCCGTTCGTCGCAATGTCGGCCCCGACCTGAAGGGCATAGCCAAAGTCATCTTTCAGATCGACATCGAAGCCATTCTTGCCGTCTTGGGAAGCAAACCAAATGTAGGTGAAGCCCGCACCAATGTATGGCGAGACACGCGCCTCTGGGGCAAAATGGTATTTGGCCGTCAAAGTAGGCGGCACGTGCCAAAGCTCAGAGACCTCAACATTGGTCGCACCGCCAACAGCCTTCACTTTATGATTGCCAGAGCCTGCAATAAGCTCCAACGAAACGGCAGGGTTGACGTAATATTCGATGCCAATGGTCGGGACGAAGGAGTCATTGACTTTCACATTCAAGCCGGTGGATGCGCCGGCGGCGGTCAAGATCGCGCCGCTTTCATCTGGAACGATGCCAGTCAGGCGCAAGTCTAGCTTGATGGTGCCGGCTTTAGGTGTCTGGAAAGCGTCTTGCGAGAAGGCTGTGCCTCCGGTCAGAGCCATGGCGGCGATAGCGGCTATTAGAAGTCTTTTCATCTGCGTCCCCTCAGGAAAACTGCCTCAAATTAGGCTTTGAGAACGCTGAGACTTCTGGGCCTTTGCTCTGCCAAATTCGATTTGACACGTTGACGCGCGACGGCGTGCCGCGCGTCCGCTTGACGCAGGCAAGGGTGCCGCGCCCACAATGGGCGCAGATTCCTTATTCAACCGATTGGGCTTAGTATTTGCGCTTAAAGCGCGCGCTCGACCATCATGGTCTTGATCTCGCCAATGGCTTTGGCGGGATTGAGGCCCTTTGGACAGACTTGGGCGCAATTCATGATCGTGTGGCACCGATAGAGCCGGAAGGGGTCTTCCAGATTATCCAGGCGCTTGCCCTTTTCTTCGTCGCGGCTGTCGATCAGCCAACGATAGGCTTGCAGCAAAACTGCAGGGCCTAGATAGCGGTCGCCATTCCACCAATAGGATGGGCATGACGTAGAACAGCAGGCGCACAGGATGCACTCATACAGACCGTCCATCTTTTCGCGGTCTTCTGGGCTTTGCTTCCATTCCTTCTCAGGAGCAGGCGTCGTCGTCTGCATATAGGGCTCAATGGAAGCATATTGGGCGTAAAAATTGGTTAGGTCCGGCACCAAGTCCTTGATCACCGGCATGTGTGGCAGCGGGCTGACCGACAAGGTGTCGCCTGGAATTTCGTCATGGCCCTTGGTGCAGGCCAAGGTGTTGCGCCCGCCAATGTTCATCGCGCACGATCCGCACACACCTTCGCGGCAGGAGCGGCGGAAGGTCAGGGTCGCATCCATTGTGCTTTTGATATGGATCAGCGCGTCCAAGACCATGGGGCCGCATTGATCGACCGCGACATCATAGGTGTCCCAGCGCGGATTCTGGCCCGTCTCTGGGTCATAGCGATAAATCTTAAACGTCCGCACTTTCTTAGCGCCGGCAGGGGCAGGATAATGCTTGCCCTTGGTCACCCGAGAATTGGCTGGAAGTGTAAGCTGTACCATGCGACGCGTATCCTCATACCGACTGCGGTAGATGTGACATAGTCCAAGTCATAAGCTTCGGCAAAGGGTTCTGGGCGCTGGAGTGCAGTAAAGCGACAGTCCGCCAAGCAAAAGGCAGGCCCCGGTCACAGGGCCTGCCTCCTTTAAACGAAAGTGCAGATTGTATTAGGCTTTTGCCGACCGGTTGAGCCGCTCAACGGACTGTTCTGGAAGCGGGAACATCGAGGCGTGCGGCGCATCTTCTGCGATGACATCCACACTCTCACCATAGCCATTAAAGCGGGTGGCCATGGCAACGCCATAGGCGCCCAACATCCCAATTTCGATCCAATCACCTTCGCCAATATCGGCTGGCAAACGGAACGGACCTTTGGCGGCGTCCATCGAGTCGCATGTTGGCCCATAGAAGCGGAAGTCCGCCAATTTGGACTGTGTGCCACCGTCAGGACGGATCAAAGAAACTGGATACACCCAGTTGACGTGGGTTGCGTCAAACAGATTTCCGTAGGAGCCGTCGTTGATGTAAAGCGCGTCACCCTTACGAAGGTCGACTTTGACCACGATGGAAGTGGCTTCAGCAACCAAAGCGCGGCCGGGTTCGGCCCACAATTTGCAATTCATCGTCACCGGCATCGCATCGAACACGCGGTGAATTTCATCCACGAAAAGCTGCATCGGTGGCGGGTTCATGCCCGGGTAGATGGATGGGAAGCCACCGCCGACATCCACCACATCGATGGTGACACCCGCTTGAATGATCAATTGCGAGACTTCCCGCAGTGCCGCACGCCAAGCGCTGGGGTTCATGCATTGGCTACCGACGTGGAACGACACACCCAAATCTTCTTGGGTTGCAGCTCGGGCACGACGCAGAAGCGCAATGGCTTCTTCGCCCATGGCACCAAATTTTGCTTCCAGCTTCAGGCTCGCATCGGCATTGCTGACGCGCAAGCGCACAACAAAAGTCAGATCTGTCGCGCCACCCGTCTCATCGAGAATCTTCTGCAGTTCTTCCACGCTATCGAGCGCAAAAATCCGGCAGCCAAACTCATGATAAGCGCGCGCGATCGCGGCGCGATTCTTGACCGGGTGCATGAATGCCAAGGTCGCAGTTGGGAACATGTCCCGCACCAGCTTGCATTCATTGACCGAAGCAACGTCAAAATGACGAACGCCCTCACGCCACAAGGCTTCTAGAACCCATGGCGATGGGTTTGCCTTCACGGCATAGAGAATATCTCCCTCGAACGAGTCGAGGAACCAACGTGCAGCCGCCCGAACAAGATGCGGACGGTTGACGGCCAATGGCACATCCGGACGCAGCTTCACGACAGCGTCGTGCGCAGAATTGAAGTGATCCATGCGGACCCCCCTATGATCTAAACCCAGGCCGGCGTTAGTCGGACATGCTAGGCAAAAATCGGAACCCCGATCCTTACCCGGATGTAAGTCAGGTCCGCCCTTGGAAGCTTACGCCGGAAGCGGGGGTGGAAGCCGCTGCCGTGTGGCCTGGGCCCGAGGGGGCGTTAGTGGACTGGATGCTGTTTCCAGGTCCGCCGGAAGAAGCGCGTATAAGGCTATTTTTCCGTGGCGCAATCGTTTTTTTCACCTCAAAAAACAGCACACAATAAATCGTCGAAAAACCTATATTATTCAGCAAATTATCTCGGGTTTTTTGCTGCAATTATTTCAGCTATTCCTAAGCAGGTTCGGCGAGTCACTTCTCGTCGAGGACTTGGACATGAAACTCAATGTGCCACAGAGGCGGGTGGGGCCGCTCTTAGCCTTTGGCTTGCAGGTCTTTGCGCCGCTCGCTGCCACCATAATTCGGGTCGGGCCTACGGCGCCGATCTGGCCCGAAATAATGCTTACTTTTCACAAAATTGCGCGGTCTATTCACGATCAGCGTGAGGCGCTCCATCAAGCTCTTCGCCGTGACAGGCTTCACCAAGAACTCGTTCACACCCGCATCACGTGCTGCATTCACGCGTGACCGCTCAGAGTGACCGGTAATCATGATGATTGGAAGGAAGGGGTTAGGGCTGTCTTCGCTGGTCCGGATCATTTTCGTGAACTCAACACCATCGATCAACGGCATGGCGAGGTCCACCAAAAGCAAGTCCACGGAACTAGCCTTCATATACTCAAACGCTTCAACAGGGTCTGAGGCTTCCTTGATGTCATTCACGCCAGCAGCACGCAGCAATTCTTTCAAGATTCCACGCATGTGCTGATTATCATCGACAATCAGTATGGTAATTGGAATCGAAGTTGATGCAGCCAAAGCAAAAGCTCTCCAGAGTAGCGAAACTGATACCCGAAGAAATAATTAGCGCAAGAGTAAGGGTTCAGATCAACTGAAAAGTATTCCGGCACTGAACAATCTCAAGTACCCAAAATGAACGATCTATGACAAACCTAAGGCGCGAGCGGTTGCTACGGTTAAATTACCTTGCCCAGGAAGACCATTAGCCTTCTGGAAAGCCGCCAATGCCTGTTTGGTCTTGGAGCCGATCACGCCATCGATGGGACCGTTATAGAGTTTGCGGGCGGCCAAGGCACGTTGCACGGCTTGGATAGAGTGCTTGCCCTCAGGC
>JAJTGP010000240.1 GCA_021299265.1 Hyphomonadaceae bacterium
GCATCGGCAACTGGCTCATCGTGATCGCCGCCATCGACCAGCACAGTGAAGAGACCCGTGATTGAACCAATTTGATCGCCACTTGTCGGAGCCCCCGGGCCGGCGCGCTCCAGTAACTTAGGCAATTCAGCAAAAACCGTCGGCGTATAGCCCTTGGTTGTCGGCGGCTCGCCAGTCGCGAGGCCGATTTCGCGTTGGGCCATAGCAAAGCGCGTCACACTGTCAAACAGGCAGAGAACTTGAAGGCCTTGGTCGCGGAAATGCTCCGCCACAGCGAGGGTTGTATAGGCTGCCTGACGGCGTTTGAGGCTGCTTTCATCTGAGGTAGCTACAATCACGACCGAGCGGCGCAAGCCTTCGGTGCCCAAAGTATCTTCGACGAATTCTTTGACTTCACGGCCGCGTTCGCCAATCAGACCAATCACGACCACATCGGCCGCAGCGCCCTTTGCCAATTGCGACATAAGTACGGACTTACCGACACCGGACCCTGCAAAAATGCCCATACGTTGGCCTTGGCATAGCGCGCAAAAAGCATCGATAGCCCGAATGCCCGTTTCCATCCGCTCGCCGACGCGGACGCGCGTGTGGGCCGGTGGTGGAACACCGCGCAAAAGACGCGGGTGTGAGCCATTTGGTACGGGCGGCCCGCCATCAACAGGACTACCAAATGCGTCAACTACGCGCCCGAGCAAAGCCGATGACGGCGCAATCATTGGCGAGGTGCCTTCAAAGACCAAGCTCGCGCCAGCCCGCAGGCCTTCGACTGTTTCAAACGGCATGAGTAGGGCACGACCGTCTCGATAACCAACAATTTCCAGTCTAGCAAAACCTTCTGCAGCTTCAACAACAGCCCTTGCGCCTAAGGCCATGGCCTGCGGCGGACCACTGGCCTCGACCATAAGTCCTTTGACGGCAACAATCCGACCTTCATACCGTGTGTGGTCCTGACGCTTCAGGGTTTCGGCCAAATCGGCCAAGCGCACACCACTGCTTACTCGTGAATGCCCATCTGGACGCATCCTGCCGCCCTGCTTTCTCTGCTAAAACCCGTCACACTTAAGACGCCATGTGAAGAAATGAGTGAACATGGTTGATAAAGTCGCATTTGAAGTGCTTCGCGTTAACCTGTCGTAAAGATCAATTCGTCAAACGTAAGCTCAACATATGGAAAATGTCAGACAAGCCGCAAAAAGCGGTTAACCATCTTTAAGCAAATCAGCTTAGGCATGGGTCGTTGGTTGTTACACCGCCCATTAAGGGCATGTCGGAGGGGGCTCCATGCGGGTTCTGTTAATTGAAGACGATAGCGCGACGTCGCAGTCGATTGAGTTAATGCTGAAGTCTGAGGGCTTCAATATCTACACGACTGACCTTGGCGAAGAAGGTGTCGATCTGGGCAAGTTGTATGACTACGACATTATCTTGTTGGACTTGACCTTGCCTGACATGAATGGCTTCGACGTGCTGCGACAGTTGCGCAATTCTCGCGTCGGCACGCCAATCCTGATTCTTTCCGGGACAAGCGATATTGACACCAAAGTCCGTGGGCTCGGCGTTGGCGCAGACGATTTCGTCGCGAAGCCATTCCACAAAGACGAATTGGTCGCCCGAATTAACGCGGTGGTTCGCCGCTCGAAAGGCCATTCACAGTCGATGATTCGCACCGGCGACATCGTGGTGAATCTCGATCAGAAGACAGTTGAAGTGAACAACCAACGCGTTCATCTGACTGGCAAAGAATATCAAATGCTTGAGTTACTTTCTTTGCGAAAGGGTACGACCCTGACCAAAGAAATGTTCTTGAACCACTTGTATGGTGGCATGGACGAGCCAGAACTGAAGATCATCGACGTATTTATCTGTAAGCTTCGCAAGAAGTTGGCAGCATCTGCAGATGGCCAGCACCACATTGAAACAGTTTGGGGCCGTGGTTACGTTTTGCGCGATCCAACTCCAGGCGAGCAATCAGCTGCGGCTTAAAAGGCTGCATCGAACTTCTCCTTTGATTTCAAATACCTTGATAAAGGGCTCGTCATCTGGCGGGCCCTTTTTCAATTCCAATTAACCACATGGCACAATACTTGCTAGTAATGTTTTGGGCACACAAAGTGTCATAAGATGGAACACAGCGATGAGAAATGCACCACGTTATACCGTCGAAGCTTCATTTCGCCCTCGGGAATTGCGCGATTATAGCGAGCCCACGATCCGTCCAGTGGTTCGCCTTCAAGTACAACCGACCTTTTGGCAAAGGCTGTGGCACGCCCTCGGCTTCTAAGTCAGGCCTGTCTTTCAAAGCTTTTTCAAACCCACCTAGATAATTGCAGGCTCAGGCGCAGAAATTACTTTCCCTGAAAGTCCAGCTGATATATTTGTTATAACAAACGGATCAGCTTAGGACAATTCTATGACCCCACCAGCAATGGCATTGCGCAATTACGACGCGGTTGAGCTGCGCCGCTTGGATGTCGCCCACCACTTACCCGCACAAGCAGACTATGGCGAAATCCGTGATTTAGGCGGCTCGCGCATCATTACCCGCGCTGACGGCTGCCATTTCTGGGATATTGACGGGAAAGCCTATCTCGATGGCATGGCTGGGCTGTGGTGCGTGGGTGTCGGCTACGGACGCAAGGAACTCGCTGATGTAGCTCATGAGCAGATGCTGGAACTGCCGTATTACAATAGCTTCTTCAAAACCGCGACCGCTCCGGCAGTGCGCTTAGCCGCCAAAATCGCTGGTATTGCTGGCGGCGAACTGCAGCATGTTTTCTTCAATTCCTCAGGTTCTGAGGCCGTTGACACCATGTTCCGTATGGTCCGCCACTATTGGGCAGTTCAGGGCCAACCCTATAAAAATGTCTTTATCTGCCGCCGCAATGGATATCATGGATCAACAGTTGCGGGCGCAAGCTTGGGCGGCATGAGTGCCATGCACGCCATTGGCTCGCTGCCTATTCCCGGGATCGAACATGTCATCCAGCCTTATGCCTTCAACGAAGGCTTCGGTGAGGATGTAGAAGCCTTCGCAACACGCTGTGCACAAGAAATAGAAGACCGCATTTTGCAGGTCGGCGCGCACAATGTTGCTGCATTTGTTGGCGAACCGATCCAAGGGGCCGGCGGCGTGATTATCCCGCCCAAGGGCTATTGGCAAAAGGTCGAAGCGATTTGCCGCAAATATGATGTTCTTTTGGTAGCTGACGAAGTCATCTGCGGCTTTGGACGCACCGGCCAGTGGTTTGGCCATAACACTTACGGCTTTACCCCCGACATCATCACCACGGCGAAACAATTGTCTTCGGGTTATGCGCCGATTTCGGCGACCATTGCTTCGCGTGCAATTGTGGAAGTTCTGCGGGAAAGAGGTGGCGATTTTGTTCATGGCTATACCTACTCGGGCCACCCTATGTGTTGCGCCGTGGCAGAACGGAATCTGGAAATTATCGAGCGCGAAGACCTCGTGACCCGCACGCGTGAAGTTACCGGCCCCTATCTGGCGAAGGCACTTCAGCGGTTGGTTGGTCATGAATTGGTCGGCGAAGTTCGCTCACAAGGTCTACTAGGTGCTGTCGAGATCGTCTCAGAACCCGGCACAAACCACCGCTTTGGCGGAAAAGAAGGTAAAGCAGGCCCCATGGTGCGCGATGCCTGTATCGCCAATGGCTTGATGGTGCGTGGGATTCGCGACAGCGTCGTGATGTGTCCACCACTGATCGTATCTACCTCAGAGATCGACTTTATGATCGACACAATCGAAAAATCGCTGAACCAATGCTTGCCTGCTCTACGCGCGCTTTAGAACCAGTTTTGGCGTGACGCAGATGGGAACAAAGGACCCACCACAGTCCTTTGCTCTTGGCCATTAGCCCTCGAAGGGCTAATAGGGCCTGCTACGGAGAAATATCATGGGTTTAAAAGTTGCCGTCGTCGGTGCAACCGGCAATGTTGGTCGCGAATTGCTTGCTTTATTGGCGGAGCTGAAATTTCCGGTTTCAGAGATCGCCGCGATTGCGTCGCGGCGCTCTTTGGGCCGTGAAGTCTCGTTTGGCGACAAGACATTGAAATGTCAGTCCCTTGATTATTTTGATTTTACTGGTTGGGACATCTGCTTGATGAGTGCCGGTGGCGCGACGTCGAAAGAATGGTCGCCCAAGATCGCGGCGCAGGGCTGCTTGGTGATCGACAATTCAAGCCAATGGCGCATGGACCCCGACGTTCCACTGGTGGTGCCGGAAGTTAATCCAGAAGCGGCAATGGAATATAAAAAGAAGATGATCATCGCAAACCCCAATTGCTCTACCGCGCAATTGGTTGTGGCGCTGAAGCCACTGCACGATCTGGCAAAGATCAAGCGCGTCGTCGTGGCGACTTATCAGTCGGTTTCTGGCACCGGCAAAGAAGCGATGGACGAGTTGTGGACCCAAACCCGCGGCATCTTTGTTAATGATCCCGTGAAAACCGAAGTCTATCCAAAGCAAATCGCCTTTAACGTGATCCCACATGGCGGGGACTTCATGGAAGATGGCTATACGACTGAGGAATTCAAACTCGTCGCAGAAACCAAAAAGATGTTGGACCCTGCGATCAAAGTGACTGCGACGGTTGTACGCGTGCCTGTATTTGTAGGCCACTCAGAAGCTGTGCACATCGAGTTTGAAAACCCCATCAGTGATGAAGAAGCCCGCGAAGCCTTGGAAGAAGCACCTGGGGTGGTGGTGATGGATCGCCGTGAAGCGGGCGGCTACATGACGCCTGTGGAAGCAGCCGGTGAATTCCCGGTCTATGTGTCTCGTATCCGTACCGACCCAACTGTCGAGAATGGTTTGGCTATGTGGGTTGTTGCAGACAATTTGCGCAAGGGTGCAGCCCTTAATGCCATCCAGATTGCCCAGCTTCTGGTGGAACGCGGTGCGTTTGAGAAAAAACTGACCGCGGCGGAAGCCTAATAAAAACCCTGACCTTGCCCCTTTTGCTTTTCGCTTGGCGGGGTGACGCCGGGCAACACGAGGGGGAATGATGACAAACGTAGACCGAACAAAGTTGCCGCCTGCATTTTGGGCCGCTTTGTCGGCTTATGTCATGTGGGGCCTTCTCCCGGCTTTCCTCCATCTTTTTGCAGAAATACCCCCGTTAGAAGTCACGGCCCAGCGGATTGTCTGGACCCTGCCCTGCGCCTTTCTCGCCGCTCTTTTGTTTGGCGGGTTTGCGTCCTTGCGGATAACGACAAGAACCTTAGGGCTTTTGGCCATATCGGCCGCACTGATCGGCGGCAATTGGCTTCTTTATGTCTGGGCAGTTGGCCAAGACCGGATCGTGGAATCTAGCCTTGGCTATTTCATCAATCCGTTGATCAACGTTTGCATGGGCGTGGCTTTCTTTAAAGAGAAACTGACCAAGTGGCAGATTGGCGCGCTGACTTTGGCACTCTTAGGCGTGCTCAACCAAACTTTCCTTGTTGGA
>JAJTGP010000182.1 GCA_021299265.1 Hyphomonadaceae bacterium
CATCATTGCCGACCCAAACGCCAGCCACATAGCCACCGGTAAAGCCAACGAACCAAGCGTCAGCATAATCACTGGTCGTGCCGGTCTTACCACCAACAGGGCGGTCTGACAGTTGCGCCGTCCGAGCTGTGCCTGCAGAGACCACTTGAGCCAGCATCACATTCATATTGCGCAAGGGGCCGTCTTCGATGGCACGACGGGGTGCGGGGGGCGTACGCTCCCACAGGATTTTGCCAGACCGCGTGCGAATGCGCTTAAACCCGTAAGGCGTGACTGCCATGCCACCATTGGCGAAGGGAACATAAGCTGCCGTCAATTCAAGTGGGGTCAAAACTTCGGTGCCCAAGGCCAATGTAGGTTGAGGATCCAAACGCGATCTGATGCCCAAGCGACGCGCTGCGCGGATGACTGAATCGCGACCGACTTCTTCGCCAAGACCGACAGCAACGGTGTTGATTGAGCGGGAAAAGGCACTGATGAGCGGCATCGCGCCGCGGAACTTGCCATCATAATTTTGTGGTGCCCATTCACCGACTTTGATCGGCGCATCGACGCGCACGGAATAAGGCGTTTCACCCCGTTCCATCGCTGCCAGATAGACAAAGGGCTTGAAGGCCGAACCCGGCTGACGCTTGGCGTCTGTCACACGGTTAAACTCGCTCTCCTGATAGTTTCGCCCGCCAACCATGGCGCGCACGCCACCGTCACCAGCAAAGGCGACCAAGGCCCCTTGGCCCATCCGCATGGCTTTGCCGTTCTGGCCAAGCTCTTGCGCAATCGCGGTCTCAGCATTCAGTTGGGCGGCTAAGTCGAGTGTGGTCTCAACGATGATATCTTCTTCGGGCTCTCCCACGATGGAGCCCACATCCTCGGCGATCCAGTCAAGGAAATAAGCCGCACCGCCACCGCGTGAGGTTGGCACAAAGCGCAAGGGCTGGCTGACCGCTTGTAGGCGCTGGGCTTTGGTGATGACGTTCTGCGCCTCCATCACATCGAGGACGACCGTCGCGCGATCCGAAGCGCGTTGCGCGCTCGACACCGGGTTAAAGCGCGAGGGTGCCTTCAACAGGCCGGCCAACAAAGCGGCCTCTGAGATGGTGAGGTTTTGTGGCGTCTTATCAAAATAGCGACGGGCCGCCTCGTCAATGCCATAGGCACCCGAGCCAAAATAAACGCGGGCGAGATAGAGCGCCAAAATCTCGTCTTTGGTAAAGCGGCTTTCGAGCCAGACCGAGAGCAACAATTCTTGGGCCTTACGCTTCAGGGATTGCTCAGACGATAGGAAGAGGTTTTTGGCCAATTGCTGGGTCAGAGTTGAGCCGCCTTGGACCACACGGCCCGCACGCGCATTGACATAGAATGCCCGCGCCAAACCTTCAAAATCAAAGCCCCAATGGCGGTAGAATTTCCGGTCTTCAATCGCCAACACGGCTTGCGGCACATAGGACGGCAGGCTCTTCAAATCGATGGGCGGGGAATCTGGCGCGCCGCGTCGATCCACGACTTGGCCGCGAATATCAACATAGGTGATGGAGGGACGGTCGGTCTTCTTCCATAGGGCTTCGGGGTCTGGCAGGTCTGAGGCGACCCAGATAAAGACGCCGACGCCAAAAACGCCCATCCACAAGACCATGACGGCACCCCAGTAGAAGAGTGTGCCGAAGAAGCCGCGCCCTTGACGGGGACGGGTACCACCAGACCGCGACGGGCCGCGACGACGCGGCGGTGGACCATCTTGATAGCTGCCGCGACGACCGCCACCATTGGAATTTCTTCCATTGCCTGCCCCGCGCCCTGCCAAGATCGTAACCTTTCGTAAAGTCTATCAGAAATGTCCTGCCTGATTGGGGTTAATCACAAGTGAATCAGGCAAATCCAAGGACGCTTCGAGACCACTCCAAGGCAAAGTTTTGGCATTGTTTTTGCGCCGAACTGGCCATGAGCACTTTTTCGGGACAAATCATTCTGGTCGGCACCGCGGTTTGCGAAGGCTATAACCACAAAGTGGCCAAGGGTGCGCGCTGCGCCATGGTCTGCGTCTGCGATTGCGATCGCATGGAAGGCATGGGTCTTTTGGAGCTCTATGAGACAGAAGATGGGCTAGACGCCGGTCGCCTTTTGGATGAAACACTCGGCCGTCATGGCTGGTGCGACATCACCATCAAAGCCTGCTTGCCGGTGGCCGATAAGACCGATGGCTGGGAGCCGGAACTGGAAGCCCTGATCGGTGCCGCCAAGCGCCTTGGGGTGGCCCATATGGTGTTTGAACCTGAGTCAGACCGCCCCAAAGTGCTGCATTAGTTGGTTTAGCGAAGGGGCTTAACCGGCCTTATACCCAAAGCCTTGGGCATTGGCGCGTTCAACGCCTTCCATGATCATTTTCTTGGCCACATCGGCATCCTGCCAGCCTTTCAGCTTGGTCCACTTGCCGGGCTCCAGATCCTTATAATGGGCAAAGAAATGCTCAATCTGGGCGACTTGGATGGCGGGCAAATCCTTATAGCTGTCGACGCCATCATAGAAAGCGGTCAGCTTTGGAATGGGAACAGCCAGAATCTTCTCGTCTTCGCCAGCTTGATCTTCCATCAAGAGGACGCCAATCGGCTTCACGCGCAAAACGCAGCCAGGGATCAGGGCGCGACGGCCAATGCAGAGCACATCGACTGGGTCACCGTCGCCGGACAAGGTGCCGGGGATGAAGCCGTAATTGGTTGGATAGCGCATGGGGGTATAGAGGAAACGGTCAACGAACATCGCGCCGGATTCCTTATCAATCTCGTATTTAATTGGCTCACCACCCAGCGGTACTTCGATCACGACATTCACATCATGAGGCATATCGTGGCCGGGAGGAATTTTCTTGATATCCATGGGGAGGATTCCTGTGTTCTGAAAACTATGCTTTTGGCAAATCGTCCGCGAACCCTTCATTGGCAACGCGAACCCATGCGCGCGGGGGTTTAGACCAAGTGACGCCACAATGCCATCATGGGCTGCAATCAATTTCTAAAAATCGCCGACTGAGCTTTCCAAACTCCACCTGCGCCGCCCTGTGCAGAAACTGCTAGCCCCTTGGCGCTGCCATCTTCCCCAACTTCGCCGCCGCCTTTAATCTTGTCTTCACGGAGCTTGTTGCAGGCTCATACCCGAGGCTAATAGTTTGGAGCGCCGGTGAGATGAATGACGAAATAAAGCAGCGCGAAGCACCGACGTTCAAGAGCCATAATGACACTGAAACACCCAATCCAATCCCGTTTTACATCTTACATGTCTCTGCTTTAGCAGCTATTTTTACGGGCGTTCAGGCTTCTGACCTATGGCTTTGCTTGGGGCTCTATCTGTTGCGCATGTTTGGCGTGACTGCAGGATATCACCGCTATTTCGCGCATAAGAGCTTTAAAACCAGCCGGGTATTCCAATTCATTCTGGCCTTTATCGCCCAGACTTCGGCCCAACGCGGTATCTTGTGGTGGGCCAGCCACCACCGGAACCACCACCGCTTCTCCGACACCGCGCAAGATGTCCACTCTCCGGCCAGAACCAGCTTTTGGTATGCCCATTTCGGCTGGGTGATTGACCCGAAGAACCACGAGACCGACTATGACGGGATCGCCGATTTCGCAAAATATCCAGAGCTGGTCTGGCTTGAGCGTAATCCCTATTTGCCGCCTGTCATTCTGGGCGTTGTGGTGTGGCTGTTTGCTGGTTGGTCGGGCCTTGTCGTTGGCTATGTGTGGAGCTTGATTGCCTGCTATCACGCGACCTTCTGTATCAATTCGCTGGCCCATGTGCATGGCCGCCAGCGCTTTGTAACGGGCGACCACTCGCGCAATAATTGGATCCTCGCCATCGCAACCATGGGCGAAGGCTGGCACAATAACCATCACGCCTTCCCCAATGCTGCCCGCCAAGGCTTCAAGTGGTGGGAGTTTGATTTGAGCTTCTTGATCCTGCGCGTTTTGTCGTGGTTTGGGATCGTGTGGGACTTGCGTCACCCGCCCAAGGAAATGGTGCAAGGCATTCATTTGCCAGGCCCAGCCCTGATGGAAAAAGCCGCCCATCAATTGTTGCAAGACTTCGCCGACCGCCTCGCCAAGGCCCGCGAAGGTTGGCGCGTCCCCACCGTTGAAGAGCTACGCGCCATCGCCATCCGTAACATGCCCAAGAACCCACATTTGGACGCCATCCTTGCGCGAGCAGAAGAGCTGGCCTCCGAATGGATGCCCGCTTGGTTGGCCCAACAAACGGCCCGCCAGCCGGGGTGATGGTTTTAGGTGGAAACACCCCTTTCCCGGCTTCGCCGGCATCGGCGCATGCGCCGAAACCCCGCAAGCGGGGAAGCGGCAACGGAAGCAGTTGGGACACGCCACTTCCCCATTTCATGGGGAAGCTGTCCCGAAGGGACTGAAGGGGCTTTTCACCACCAACACCCATAGCCCCGCCAAGAAAAACCCGGCGGGGGTGACCAGATAGAGGGGCCGGGGCGCATGGGTTGCGCCAAATGAGGTGGGCCAGATTAACGGACTGGCCCGGATTACGACGCAAACCGTGCGCCCCGGCTGAAATAAGTCTGTGTGCCAAGGGAAGATCATGAGCCCTCCTCTGTGGTGACATTTCCCCCGCCTGTTCATGAAGGCCCATCTTAAGCGCGTTTTGATCCGTAGGAGCAAAGTTGCGCGTCAATAAAAATGGAGCGATCCCGCGAGTTTTGTTTCAAGCCTATTGAAAGGCCTGACCTCCGGCTTCACACGGCAGTCGGGCTCGAGCACACCGGGCATAAGGACAGCTAATCCTTATGAAAACACAAGGCAGCCACGTCCACCCCGATTAACCCCGCTTACCCATCCCCAACCGGTGTCGCCGCTGCAGCAACAACGCCCTCTCGTCGGAGATGGGCTTAGGTTACCGGACAGCTGCAAGGTGGGGGATAAGTTTTTTTCTATGCACGCCCCTCTCCCAGTCGGAAAGGGGCCTTATTGGTCTAGAAGGCTTTGGTGCAGGCCCTGCCTGCCCCAAAGGCCAGCCTCGATTATGTGTGGGCGATTTGACGGGTCAAGTCCGCTTCGCGCCGCTGCGCGGCAGATTTCTGAAGGAAATCTGGACTTGACGCGACAAATAGCCCGACCGCGATTTTACAAGCGCTTTGGTGAGACAGATGGATCACCAAAGCGCGTCTAGATAAAAAATCTATTCCGCCGCAGTGTCAGCGATAAGCGAGGTCCTCAAAGCAGGAGACTGAGGTGGTGCAGTCCTCTCTTCCTGCCCCTTACGACGCGAAGCGTATTGTTTGAATGGCGACTCTTGGCCGAAGAACGAACCCGCTCCGCGGGAGGTTTGTGCGTGATGGTCTGGGGTCATGGATCTGGGTTGATTGCGATTTTGATTGAAGAGGTTGGTTTAGGCTCTGACGATGGGTGCTCCTTTAACAGAACAGGAGCGAC
>JAJTGP010000159.1 GCA_021299265.1 Hyphomonadaceae bacterium
AATGCCGCCCAAATTCGTTCCACCTTTGATGCCGCGCGCGAAGCAGAAATTTGGCCAGACGGCATCATCATGGCCAATCATTTGCCGTGGAGCCATTCTTTGGGCGGCAATGCCGTGCTGCACATGTTGTTGCACGCAGGCGGTAGCTTGTGGATCGACCCCGGTACCCCAACCGCTGAAGGCCTTGCGGCCACGATTGCGACGATCAAGCACGTCAAACCCAATTACCATATCACGGTGCCCTTAGGCTGGACGCTTCTGGCCAGTGCACTGGAACAGGATGAAGACTTAGCCGAAGCACTCTTTTCCAATTTGCGCATCATGCAATATGGCGGGGCGGCTTTGACCCAAGATGTCTATCGCCGCTTACAACAAGTCGCCGTTCGGCAAACGGGAGAGGAAATCACCTTGGCCGCTGGCTATGGCGCAACCGAAACTGCGCCGACTGTCTGCAACGTCCATTGGCCCAATGAAGTCATGGGGCTCGTCGGCCTACCCGTGCCCGGCCTCACGCTTAAACTTGTGCCGCAAGGCAGTAAGTTAGAGGCGCGTGTCAAAGGCCCAGGTATTACACCGGGCTATCTCAACGCGCCTGAAAAGACCGCAGATGCCTATGATGAGGATGGCTTCTATAAGTTGGGCGATGCGCTGCGCTTTGTAGACCCCGACCAGCCCGAAGCCGGCCTCGCCTTCGATGGTCGCCTATCGGAAGAATTCAAGCTCGCAAATGGCAGCTTCGTCCCTGCGGGCCTCGTCCGCCCCGCGCTTGTTCAAGCCTCAGACGGCCTGTTCAGCGACGCCGTCATCTGTGGTGAGGGTCAAGAAGAATTAGGTGCTTTGGCCTTTATCAATCTGGTCAAAGCCCGCCAGCTTGCGGGCCTCGACGAAGATCTCGATGCATTGGTCTGGCATGAACACGTGCGCGCCCAAGCCAAATCAGCGCTCGAAAAAGCCGGGGCTGGCCAGCCCGCTACAAGACGGGTCACCCGCCTCATCCTTCTGACCTCCCCGCCCAGCCTTGAGGATGGCGAGATCACAGATAAGGGCTATTTGAACCAAGGTGCCTGTCGGGCTAGTCGGGCCAGTGCCGTGCAGGCCCTCTATCAACAAGAGCCTGCCTTAGAGCGGATTGACCTCAGTTAAGCAGGCAACGCGAAATTAGCCGGATGCTTGCCTACAGCCCGCTCATAATGGCTGCGGATCAGCGCCCAGTCGGCTTCATAATCGCCGGTTGGCTTAAGCGAGCCACTGATGCGAACGGTCTTGGTGGCAAAGTCCATCACGGCAAAGACGATGGGCACAACGGCTGCTTGGGCGATCAGATAATAGCCCTTTTTCCATTCCTCAGCCCGCGAACGGGTTGCTTCCGGGGGAATGGCGAGGAACAAGTCACGCGCATTGGCGAAGGCGGTAGTCATGCTGGTGACGAGGCCATTGCTGGTGGACCGGTCAACCGGCACACAGCCCAACCACTTCACAATTCCGCCAAAGGGGCCTTCGGTCAGACTTTTCTTGCCCATGAAGCGCAATGTGATGCGATATTGGCCAGCCGTGGCCAGCATGAGGATACCATCCCAATTCGACGTGTGGGGGGCTGCGAGAATCACCGCTTTCTGAAGGTCAGGCCAATCGCCTTGCAATCGCCATCCACTCAGCTTCAGATACAAGGCGCAGATATAGCGCCAAATTTCAGGAAGAATGCCGCGAAAAGGCGCGGGCTTATGGGTCGCTGGATCGAATATTTGGTGGCCGTCATTAGTGCTCACGCGTCGTCCTCCAGGGCTCTCTATCATGTGGGTTCAGCCTTGATCCAAGGTTTGCGGCCTCAGGCTTAGCTTGTCCAACCATCAATTACAGTCCGATTGGTTTTCTGCTGCGTTAAACGGTCAGGCTTGGGTCTTGCTTGCCTAACACAAGGCCGTGTCACTTTAGACACATTGCGTGTCACAAACTTTCTGAAACCCTGTGCTTCATTGACTTTAGGTGCAATTACGCTCACGAGGTAGTCACGGAGCCCACCATCCAGGGGGATGAAGGGTAAGTCGCGCCATGTTCGGCGCCTCGCCGCAAAACATTGTGAGACGATAAAATGACCGACAACAACGGGACCGGTGATACCGGCCCGATTAGCGAGACTCCAGATGGCGTAACTTTCGCCGATTTGGGTTTCTCGCCCCCGCTTTTAAGCGCTATCGCCGATACGGGCTATACCAAACCTACCCCCATTCAATGGAAAGCCATTCCGGAAGTCTTGGCTGGCCGCGACGTTTTAGGCATTGCTCAAACGGGTACCGGCAAGACCGCCGCTTTCGTGCTGCCGATGATTGAGCGCTTGTCGCAAGGCCGGGCACGCGCCCGTATGCCGCGCACATTGATCCTTGAGCCGACACGCGAATTGGCCGACCAAGTCGCGGAAAACTTCCGCAAATATGGCAAGAACCATAAGCTGACGATGGCGCTGTTGATTGGTGGCGTATCCTTTGGCGACCAAGATGCGCTGCTCACTAAGGGCGTTGACGTCCTAATCGCAACACCCGGCCGCCTGCTCGACCATTTTGAGCGCGGCAAGCTCTTACTGACTGGCGTCAATATGCTGGTGATCGACGAAGCCGACCGCATGCTCGACATGGGCTTCATCCCAGACATTGAGCGCATCGTGAAGCTGACGCCCTTTACGCGGCAAACCTTATTCTTCTCGGCCACCATGCCGCCAGAAATCAAGCGCTTGACCGAGCAATTCTTGCAAGCCCCGGCCAAGGTCGAAGTGGCGCGCCAATCGCAAGCCGCGGCAACCATCACGCAACGTCTGCTGAAGAGCCCCTCTTCTGACCCCAAAACCAAGCGGGCCGTCCTGCGGGCTGCGATCCAGTCGGCCATGGCGACCATGAAGAATGGCATCGTATTTTGTAACCGCAAAACCGACGTCGATATCGTGGCAAAGTCCTTGAAGGTTTATGGCTTTGATGCCGCCCCCATCCATGGCGATTTGCAGCAAAGTGTGCGCACGGCGACACTGGAACGTTTCCGCAATAATGAACTGCAGATCCTTGTGGCGTCTGATGTGGCGGCCCGTGGTCTTGATATCCCTGATGTCAGCCATGTGTTTAATTTCGACGTGCCGCGTCATGCCGAAGACTATGTCCACCGCATCGGCCGGACCGGTCGCGCGGGCCGTTTGGGTGAGGCCTTCATGGTCGTCACGCCGGGCGATACGAAGGCACTCGACGCCGTTCAAAGCTTGATCAAGACAACGATTGAGTTTGCGGATATCGGAGGCATGCCACAAGAAAAAGTGTTCGATGATCGCAAGCCTGTAGCGGCTTCGGGCTCGAGCAAGGGCGGCAGTCGGCCACGGCGCGGCAAACCTGCTGCACCGGTTGAAGCTGAAATCGAAACGACCGAAGTCGTCGACGCGCCAGACGAGGCGGTCGAACTCAGCGAGGAAAATCCTGCAGAATCCGCCGGTGGCCGCAGCCGGGGCGGCCGCAATCGTCGTCGCACAAAGCCAGACAATCGACCCAGCGAGGCCGCGTCGGACCCAATGGCCGTGATTGATTTGGGTGGCGATGATGAGTCAGGGCAAAGCTTTGAACTCTTGGTGCCGCAGGATTCGTCAGACACGCCACGTCAAAGCCGTGGTCCACGCGACAATCAAAGCCGTGGGCCCCGTGGCCGCGACCGCAATGAGCG
>JAJTGP010000257.1 GCA_021299265.1 Hyphomonadaceae bacterium
ACGCCCGCTTCGCCACCACCATCGACCAACTCGGCAGCCTCATCGACCTTACCCAAACGCTGAATGAGCGGGCGCGGTAAGGGGGCTCATCTGGCGCTTTACAGGCCTTTTCACGTTAACAAATTCTAAAAAAATTAGTTCTAGAGTTCACATGATTGAGTGAGTCGACATCAAAACCGGAAAATACCAGTCACCGTGGATTGGGCATTCTCAGTGAGGTGAAGCTGGCATCAATCTGGCAGGTTGGAGAAGAATTATGCAGAGAGTCTTGTTAGTCGCAGTTGCGGTAGTCGGCGCAACTTTTAGTGCTGGTTCAGCATTGGCCCAAGACTGGAGTGGTCCTTACGCCGGTGTCATGGCGGGTAACTTCTCGACAACTGAGCATACCGTTGACACGGTTGGCACGGCAGCCTTTCGCACCCTTACGCCAAATAGTGCGCCAACCCAACTCAAGCCAACAATCGATGGCATCACCTATGGTATCGTTCTTGGCAATAATTTCAGCGGGGAAGGCCCCTTCGTTTGGGGTTTTGAAGTCGATTTTGCTGGCGGCGGCGACAGCACAGCGGCGTCATTCTCCGGTGCCCCGGTCGGCACCGTTGCGCCAACGGGTCTCACCACCTCGGCAAGCAAGGAATATGGCATGCGCGCATCCTTGCGCGGCAGACTTGGTGCCTCGTTCAATGATCGTATCTTTGTCTATGGCACAGGCGGCCTTGCGATCGCGCAGGTGGAAACCAAAGCGGCCGTCGCTGTCAATGGCGCGCCCACCTTGCTTTGGGCTGGCGGCAACAGCGAGAACCTGACGGGCTGGGCCATCGGCGTTGGCGCTGAAGTTCGGATTCTAGACGGAGCGGTTCTGCGCGGCGAATACATCTATACCGATCTTGGCAAGGGCACCGTCACAGCCGCTGGTAATGCCGCCGTCCGCCTAAATCCCGCACTGAACGGCATCGATTATAGCGCTCGCACCGACTATAAGGGTGGGGAAGTGCGCGCCGGACTGTTGTTCACTTACTAGCGACCTAATTAGCGATTATCCGCGCCAACATGCTCGCGCGACAGGTTTAAGGCCAGTGTAAGCTGGCCTTGAACTTTTAGGTGCATAACAACAGGCCGAGGTGGTCCAATTGCTCTGGCAAAGCGAGGGCAGAGCTTTCGAACGCTTCTTCCAGCGATTCAGTTGACGGATAAAGCTCATGGTCGATCACCTGTGTGCGGTCGCCTAGCTCATCAAAGGTCACGGTGGAGATCGCGCCTGCTTCGCCTTCATCATTGGTCCAAACAATGCGCTGGTTCTCTATCAGGTCGAGATATCTGCCATAAAAGGCGATAGGCTCGGCGTCGCCTGTTGCAAAGTCGAGGCGATATCTTCCCCCGGTCCGAACCTGCGTGTCACACCCTATTAGATGGATGCCGTGGGCGGATTGGGGCACCCACCAGCGGCGGAAGAGGGCAGGGTCACGCCACGCCGCATACACCGCTTCGCGCGGGGCTCTAAACATCCGGCTGATCGTCAGCCCCCGGTCGCCGTGCCGGTCGACGCCCAAGTGACCATTGCCCGCCGCTTCATTTTCTTGGTCCATCGCACACCTCCAACATCCTTTGGGAGCGCTCAAATCAACGGCTACAGCGGAGCGAGGCGTAAAGATATATCCTTGCCTTGAAACCTGTCGCTAAGCGGGGTTAGAGTGGCTTATGACCTTGCCGACAGATTATCTGACTTATCCTAAGCGTGGCTATGGCCAAGACATTGACCGCTATAGCTGGCGGCAGGGCGATCAGCGGACGCCGATCTATTGGCCCGGCGGCAAGACAGTTGCCGCTTTGATCGTGATCCCGCTGGAATTTTTCATGCTGAACCCCTCGGGCAAGCCGTTCAAGCATCCAGGCGCCATGGTGACGCCTTATCCAGACCTGCGCCACTACACCAGCCGCGACTATGGCAACCGGGTGGGCGTGTTCCGCTTACTCAAGGCGCTAAAAGCGGCAGGCCTGAAAGCTACTTTTGCCGTCAATGCCGTACTTCTGGAGAAGAAAAGGCCCTTGATTGAAGCGGTTTTGGCCGATGGACACGAGATTGCCGCCCATGGCTGGGACACAGACTCAATCCATTGGGGCGGCATAGAGCCCGAAATTGAGGCCACCTATGTGACCCAGACGCGCGAGGCCTTTAAGGCTGCTGGCCTTTCCCCGCGCACCTGGCTATCGCCCGCCCGGCAGCAAAGCGAGAAGACACCGGATCTGATCCAAGCGGCAGGCTTTGACATTTGTCTCGACTGGGAAAGCGACAGCGTGCCATGGCCGATGGCAACCGTGTCTGGGCCTCTAACTTGCGTGCCACTTGCCAACGAATTGGATGACCGCAAACTTCTGATCGACCAGCGCCAGAGCGAGGCCGAATGGCGCAACCAAATCTTGGCGGCTCGCGATCTATTGGTCGAGGAGGGGCCACGTTATGGCGGCCAAGTCCTGTCCTTTACCTTGACGCCATACGTCTCGGGTCTGCCATTCCGCCTGTGGGCCGTGCGCGAGGTGTTTGCGGCACTCGCCTCGGATAATCAGGTGTGGAGTGCCACCGCGCAGGAGATTGCTGATGCCGCAAGCTGAACCTTTCTCCTGGGAGAGCATGCGGGCACTCGCCCTCTCGCTCAACCTGCCCAATGTGGAAGATGCCGTCTCATGGGGCCAACCGAACCTGAAAGCGCATGGCAAAATGTGGGTGTGGTGGAGCCCACAAGAAAATGCGCCTGTTTTCAAGACGACCTTCGAAGAACGGGAATTCCTGATCGAAGTTGATCCAGAAACCTTCTTCTTCACGCCCCATTACAAAAGTTGGCCCCTGATTCTCGCCCGCCCTGATAAGGTCGATCCCGATTGGGTGGTGGGGAACCTCAAGCGCGTCTGGCGCGAACAGGCCAAAAAGACCTTCCTCAAAAAATGGGATGCTGAACAAGCGGGAAGCCCCAAAACATGAACCGCCGTGACGTCCTTTTGATCGCCCTTGCCGCTGGAGCCAGCTTAGCCATGACCGATGCCACCGCCCAAACCTCGCCCACGCGCTATTCGGCCTTGGCGCTGCAAACCCGTTGCGATGCCGTCAATCAGGACGGCACAAAGGAAGCCGCCCGCGCCCGCATGAATGCGACCATGGCCCGCGTGTCCAGCCAGATTGGCGCGGCGAAAGGCTTTCTCAAAGGCTTTAACGGCTATGATCTAAAGCTGGTCGTTCTGCCCGAATATTGGCTGACGAGCTTCCCCTTGGGGGAAACGCGCGAGCAGTGGCAGGCCAAGGCCGCAATCGACATGCAAGGGGCAGAGGCAGACGCCATTGCCGCCATCGCCCAGAAACACGGCCTTTATCTGTGCTCCAACCATTATGAGAATGACCCCCATTTCCCCGATCTCTATTTTCAAGCCAATGTAGTCTATGGCCCCACCGGCCAAGTTGTGTTGCGCTATCGCCGGATGATTTCGCTCTATACGCCCAGCCCCTATGACGTCTGGGACAAATATCTCGACGCTTACGGCCTCGACGCCGTCTTCCCGGTGGCCGCGACCGAGATTGGCACCTTGGGCACGATTGCGTCGGAAGAAATCCTCTATCCCGAGATCGCGCGCATGGCGGTGTTTAAGGGCGCGGAAATCTTGCTCCACCCCACCAGTGAAGTCGGCAGCCCGAATTTGACCCCCAAGCACATTTCCAAAATGGCCCGGGCAGTGGAGAACATCGCCTATGTCGTCAGCGCCAATTCCGCTGGCATTTATGGCACGCCGGTAGCCGCGAACTCGACAGACGGCATGTCGATTGTGCTCGATTGGTATGGGCGCACCTTGGCCGAAGCCGGCACGGGCGAGACTTTTAACGCCAATGCCGTCCTCGATATCGCGGCCTTGCGCGAGACGCGGAAGAAAACCGGCATGACCAACACGCTATCGCGCTTGCCGATGGATGCGTTTGAAAAGACCTATGCCGATACCCGCTTGGCCCCCGCCAATAAAACACCAGACGGCAAGATGATTGAACGCGCTGAAGTTTTGGCCCGTCAACGCGCGGTGATTGAAGACATGGCCACTCGAGGCATCCTACGCTGATCCAACGCGCTGCAAGTTGCAGGCGTAAACAATGTATTTAACTCTGGAATTCTGTGCGCCACTTGCTCATACTCATGGGTAATAAGGTGGGAGCATACAGTTATGGGTAATATCCGCTCTGAGCGAGGACTTCACGAAATCATTGATCGCGCTCAACTCATCCTCACAAGCTGGCAAGCCTTTGTTGAGGAACACCCGGAAACACAGCTCCACCCGCTTTTGCTATCCATCTCCGACGAAGTGACTGATTTGATGGCCGCCTTTTATCTGGAGGCGTCTGAGATGGCGGTAGATCACTCTCCAGCGTCTGGCCTTGCAACCGGCATGAAAATGGTCAAAAAGAACCAAATGATGTGAAGACCGAAGAGTTGAGCGAAATCTCAAGCTCTACCCGGATCTTTCATATCCATGCGGGCGTAGTTCAGAGGTAGAACGTCAGCTTCCCAAGCTGAATGTCGTGGGTTCGATTCCCATCGCCCGCTCCAATTACTACAATAAAAACAGAATATTGCAATAAGCGAAAAATTCTGATCACGATTTCGTGATAATTGGGGTGGGATTGGGGCACAGATTTCTGAAGCGGGAGTCAAATTTGATTCTCGCTTTGGCGACGTTTCTCTCGGTTGCGTCCTGTTTCGAAAAGGGCCGAGGACGGCTCAGAATCGTCACCGACCGATCCCCGCACCTAAGACCTGCCCGAGAGCAAGCTCAGCGCCGGGGATATCGCGAACTGCGATGACATTCACCCCTCGATCAATAAC
>JAJTGP010000206.1 GCA_021299265.1 Hyphomonadaceae bacterium
GACGCAAACAATAAGGAACAGTTCTCGCGGCAGATTAAGCCGATAATTGATGATGCTCGCGTGCCCGACGATTTTGTCATGGCTGCTGGTGCCTATGGTCAGCGGCTGTACATTATACCATCGCGCGGGTTGACGATTGTTAGGAACGGGCCGGCAAATGACAATCGTTTTGAAGATGAAGAATTCTTAGCGCGGCTCTTTGGGCCTTAGTGTTCATGAACAAGTAGAGGACATCGGGGACGCGAGATGACCCCTACATCCTGCTGCCATGGACTCAATAAGATCATCATGCGCGAATGCCGCCATAATCAAACTGCCACTTTACCTCGGAACCATTTAGCTGTTCTTTAAGTTGACGGCCGAGCCCTAGCTAATGCTCATCCAGCGATCATACAGCGAAGCCAGGGACTGCTTAGCCCAGGCAAGAAAACTCTCGTCTCGTTCCGCTTCGCCGTGTTCAATCCACCAAACGACGCCATCGATCAGGAAACCGGCTACCGCATGGGCGCATAAGCCGCGAAGCATAGTATCCTGAGCGAGCCGAGGGTTTGTCTCGGCCAACAAGTCGTCCGTTTTTTTGACAATTCCTGAATGCAAAGCATCAAAATAATGGCGCAACTCTGGGTCACTCGCGCAATGTCGCACAAGGATCTTAAGCTCATTTGGATTTGCTCGCGCCAACGAGATTACCTCTCGCAAGTTTCGTCCAAGGCCTTTCCATGGTCTGCTCTGTAACTCACGCCAAAGCGCAGACAGACGTTGCAGGATCGTGTGAATAAGCTCGTCTTTGGACGAAAAGTGCCGGTAAAGCACTTGCTTGGGGATTCCCAGCGCTACAGCCAGCGTATCCATAGTCGTTCCACGCACGCCCTGTTGCGCCAGGACAATGGCTGCAGCTCGCGCAAGTTCATCAACCCGTGCTTGTCTGCGGGTAGCGGCTTCTTCGCGTGGCGGCCGACCCCTGCGTCTATGGGAGACGAGAGCTGTCGCGAAATCTGGAGCTTGGACCACTTTTTTCTCCTGTAAACTGACATTTTATACATTTCGCTTGACTGTTCAAGATATGTGAGACTAATTTGTAACAAATAAAAATCGAACTTAAGGAGGAGCGCATGGCCGCCTATCGTCTCGGGCTTTTGGCATCAGTTTGTATTTCCGGATGGACTACTACTCCGGCTTTCGCACAATCAGCGCCTCAGCAGGCAGCGCCAATTGTCGCAGATCGTCCAGCCCAAGACCCCCAGTTACAGGTCGTGGAGGAGGTCATTGTGACCGCGCGGAAACGTGCTGAGCGTCGCGATGACGTGCCAGCCTCGCTGTCTGTCTTCGATCAGGCCTATATGAAGGCCATGGACGTTGCATCTGGCAAGGATCTGACACGTATTACACCTGGAGCCTACGTGATCGATAACGGATCGGGGTTTAATGACGAATTTCTGATTCGTGGCGAAGGCGCCGCCCGACAGAATAATGCTGAAACTGGCGTTGGCCTTTATCGCAATGGAACCTTCATTGCTGGTGGCAATGCTGGCGGTCGCAATTTTGTGCCAATTGACTTCTTCGACGTCGGCTCAGTTACCGTACTTCGTGGACCACAAGGCTCCTTTTATGGACGCAATGCTCTCGGCGGCGCAGTGGATATCGTGTCGCAGAGGCCGAGCACTGACGCTGAGGGTGAAGTTCAGGTGAGTACTGGTTCAAATCAAAGCCATACGGCCGAGTTGATAGCTAATGTCCCTTTTGCCGAGACTTTCCTAGTGCGCGTGGGTGGCTTTGTGTCCGACCAACAAGAGGGTTTCTATAAGTCTTCGATCACGGGGCAGTTTCTCGATAAGGAAGAAACGACTGGATGGCGTGCACAAGCAAATTGGCGGATTTCCCAGAGTTTCGACGTAAACTTGCTGCTGGAGCGTTCAGACGAATTTGGACCAAATGTAATCGCATTCGGGCAAGTGCTGCCTCAGAACGATCCCCCGATCAACCCTGTTGGGGCACCCACGGGATTCTCAGTTGGAAGATTTTTAAAGCCCGTAGACACGCCCAGCTTCTTTGACCGTTCAACGCAAATGAAGTCCTTGGAATGGAACTGGGACCTCGGATTTGCCGAGTTGAAGTCGACGACCGCTAATCGGAAGCGAATTGCAGCAACGCAATCTGATGTTGATGTCTTTGGCAATAACAATCTGGCACGGGTGGTTCCGACTGTTGCGCTGGGTAGCGAGGAGTTCGAACGTTTGACCCAAGATATTCGCTTGGTGTCACGATCAGACTCAGCGCTCACTTGGGTCGTCGGCTTCGAATACAATAAAGTCGACTCAAGTTTTGACACTGTTAGGTTCTCTGATGCACAGCGCAATGACCGTTTTGATGGCGTTTCCGATGTGCCAACTACCCTACCCTCCGCTTGCCTGGTTGCTCCGACTTGCACACTCGCTCAAGTTCAAACTACCGCCCGAAACGCTTATCGGCTTGAGGACTCAGGGGTTGATGACACCTCTATCGCTGCCTATGCTGCAAGCACTTGGCGGGTACTTGATACACTTCAGATAAGTGCGGACATTAGATGGAGCCAAGACGAGAAAAACTTCAGCCTCGCCAACGTTTTCCGCCTCGACAACCCGGCAACACCGGTCAACGAGCAACTAACGCGGTCGATTTCTGCTTCTGAGACATTTAGCAAGTGGACACCCAGTGTTTCATTCAACTGGCGCTTTGCTGACAACCGCACTCTTTTTGGAAGGATTGGAACTGGCTTTCGGGCGGGCGGGTTCAACAACGATTTGGGCGAGATAGGAGATGGGGTAAGCGCAATTGCAATACCATTAAGTTATGGTGAGGAGTTTGTAACGGCTTATGAAATCGGGACCCGCGGTCGCCTTGGGAGGGCTGTTCGATATGATGTTTCTGCGTATTTAAACCAAAAGCAGAATGTGCTGGTAAATTACTCGGTGTTCGCCGGGACCAGTGCCACCAACACATTGCGAAACGTTGGTGTCTTGGCGGCCGCTGGCGACTCTCAACAATATGGCATTGATGCCGAGGTCTCGGGTCGGATCCAATTGGGAGGAGGCTTGCTATCGCCTCGATTGAGTCTCTCCTGGGCTAATGGTGACTATGATGGAGGCTCGGTTTACTCAAATACCCAGACCAATCCTTCCGGTACGCTCGCACTCGTCTCGATCGATGGCAAAAAAATCCAGCGGCTCCGCGAATGGACCACGGCATCCACTCTCCAATATCGTCGCCCGCTTGTGGGGGAACTAGACCTTGTGTTGATGCTCAGCCAGCGCCTGGAGCTCGGTGGCTTCGAGGATCCCGCCAACAACAATTTAATGGATGATGTTACGCTCTACGACGGCTCAATTGGGATCGAAAGCAAGAATTGGCGCTTTACCTTTAGTGGGAAAAACATCACCGACGAGGAATATTTCAACATCTCCCCGGGAAATCTGAGCTTTCAAGTTCAACAGAACGAACCTCGAACTTGGCGCGCAACTGTGAGTGTCAAGTACTAATTCCTAACCGGCAGCTGTACAACAGTTTTTGCTAAGCACTTATGGCACTCGGAAAAGCCGTCGTCAGCAATGCGGGTTTTTCAAAAGAAATCACTGATGAAACTCAATTCGACGGATTAGCCTGCCTTAATCGTTAAGCATGAGCGACCTTTTATTCCGGAGCACAGAACCATGCGTCTTACCCTCATCCTGTCATTGATTGTGACCTTCATTGCGGCAGTCATTAACCCGGCTGCCGCGCAAACAATGGCCGCCATGGATATTTCATTCAAGGTAGGCGAAGCGGAGCGACGCGCCATTCTCGTCAATGAGGCACCAGCAGGCGAGATTCGACCAGTTGTAATTGTTTTGCATGGTGGAAACGGCAGCGCCGAAAATCAGCGTCTGCGTACCGGTTTCGATGATGTTGCGCGGTCAGAAGGCTTCACTGTTGTATATGCGGAGGGAACCCAATGGGCTCCTCGTCAACATGCATGGAACACCGGATATCTGCTCCGTAAGCAGGTCGGTGGTGCCGATGATATTGCCTACCTTGATAAGTTGATTGACCTCTTGATAAGTCAGTATCGAGCAGACCCAGCTCGAATTTATATGACTGGTGGCTCGAATGGAGCGATGATGACCTTGGTCTACGCAACACAGCGACCGCAGCGGCTCGCGGCCGTGGCTCCCATTGTTGGAGCTATGTTCTCCTTTGATAGCCGCCCAATCGTCCCCCTTCCAATTTTACTCATCAATGGCGGCTCAGACAATGAAGTTCCAATTGAAGGCGGCCTGAGTCGCAACGAACTTGTTAGAAGAAATCAGGCCGCCTCATATAAATCGCTTGAGGAGACGGTATCATTCTGGGTGGCCGCTAATCGGTCAAAGTCAGTACCAGTCGTCGAGCAAGTCGGGACAGTTACCACTCGAGTTTTTTCTGCTGGCCCGGCAGGCGCTGAAACAGTTGTGGTTGTAGACTCAGCTGGTGGTCACGGATGGCCAGGAAGCAAGTCAAATCGCCAAGAAAACACCCCAATTCAGGCCTTTAAAGGTGCTGACCGCGTGTGGACGTTCTTTAAGGATAAGCAGCGAGTGCCAGTGCCAGCGCACTCAGTGATTGGAGCAAATGAGAACAAAGGGATGTCCGTTCCGCACAACACGATGCCAGTTGCTTCGAAAATCCAAAGCGAGCAAAGCAACCGTGCCCGCGCTGCGGCTTCTGGCATTGATGCAAACCAAGATGGTATGATCTCCCGCGCTGAATGGCTTGCTGCTGGCTTTCGCGAGCAGGGATTTGCAATCATGGATAGTGATCGAAACGGGAATCTTTCGCCCCAGGAACTAAAGCAGGGACGGACTCGCCTGGAGGATCGACGCACTCAGCCAGTAGGCAAGCGAAGCAACTAAACTCGCATGCTAGTTTGCTATGATGTTAGGCCAAGTTGACAAACTCTTGAACCAGCTTCTTGCGACGATGATATCAGTGAAGCCGAGGTAGCTTGCTGCGGTTTTGTCGTATCGTGTTGCAAAGCGGCGGGAGCATTTAAATTTATTGGCCCGAAGGGCCGCAAAGCGCACCAGCGCTTAAGGCGGTTTCGTAAAGCATAAGTTGACATAAGGCCGCAGGGTCCCACGTTCATTGTGAGAGTCCTATTTGTTGACGCCGCCGTGTTTGAAGTTAACAAAACTTTGGCTGAAGTTTGAAAATGACCCGGTCACAGTCAACCCAGTCGGAGCTTCATGTACAGTGTCGCCATTGCAAACGGCATAACGATCAAGTTGGAAATCGTCACAGGCCCGCTGCCAATTGCTACCCCGTATGCTGACCAGAGCACCGTTCCAACCGCTCCAAGTGCTACCGCAGTCAAAGACAGATCGTGCGTTTGGCGAGTTCGTAACGCGCGGATTGCTTGCGGCAAGAATGCACCGCCCGAGGCTGCCGACGCTGCGTAGCCTAGTATCTCTATTAATTGCAACGTTTCACCTCCATGGCGTGCCTACCGGCAGCTTTATGACGGACCCCAATCGCGCACAAGTGGTCGATTAGGGTAAGCGTCCGGTCTGACACGCCTTGACCGATCAAGCGGGCTGTGGCGCGACGTCGGGCTTCCAGTTCCACGGCAACAGCTCGTGGAGGCGTTTGTTGGGGTAGTCATCGATGCGGGGAAGGTTGTCGGCAAGCCATGCTTCGGGATCGATGGCGTTGAGCTTTGCGGTTTCGATGCGCGAGTAGATGGCAGCATCATGCTGTGGTTGGAGCCGGAATTTTGGAGTCTAAAGCCGAAGCCGCGAAAAATTGCTTCGCTCGAGCAGTTCCATGGGATTAGTGGTCGGTGAATGTCGGGCTAGTCGAAAGGCGGCTATTTTGCCAAAGTTGGGATAAGAATTTTACTTGAAATTGCGTCTGCCAGTTTTGATACCAATTGGGAGTTTCCTTCCGTCAATGTTCCACCAACCATGAAGCCGGGCCAGTCCTTTATTTTAATCCACCCGTCAGCCTGACCGTCCAAATCCGTACCCGTCATGTTCGGGTTTCCGAAGAAGACTAGCAACTTACGGTTTTGGTCGATAACTTTTGGATCATCCCATTTAGCACGAAGCGCGTCATAGGTCCGGGGCATCTTCGTGATCGAAGGATAGTTAGGATTTTTCAAGCTCACCGAGTAACTTGGCCTGTGTGCGGTTATATCTGTCCAGACCGCTATTACCGGGTAGACAGCCTGTAGGGGCTTGCTGCCACCCTCGGGAAGGTCGCCTACCTTCGCCCAAGCCGAATCCATCGATTCATTAACACACTCTAGCCCCGATTCGGGCAGATCCCAACCACCACTGGCCTTCTCGGGGTTCACATAATCGCTGAACTTCGTCCTGTCCTTGGGAAGATTAAAGAATGCGGAGGATTTCATCGGTGGATTGTCGCCAACCGCCTTCCAGTAGTCAGGATGGGAAGAGTTAATCGTTATCCATTTAGTGCCATCAAACCATGATGCAGGGTTAGTTCCCGTTAAGTTTTGTCCGCCGAAATCTCGGAAATAGATGACTCGCACGCGCATGGCATCAAAGGCCTTAATGCCGCGCTTTTCCAATTCGGCATTGAGGTTCGTCTCTAGATTAAGCGCATTGGTCTTGACGGCGTTCAATGTCGGCGTCATTGACCCTGTCGCGTCAATACACATCACGATGTCTAATTGCCGGATCTCCGGTCGCGCAATAGCTGCAGTAGCTTGCACGCGCGACGTAAAGTAGGATATTCCAACAAGTGAAGCAAAACGCGTCGGAATACTCAGATCTGCTTGGCCTTCCATATTTGCCTTATCAGCGGTCATCTTGAATTCTTTGCCTGTCACCATCGCACTCTCTTCAGGTGTTAGGTTCGCTGCAAAATGACGCTCTGCAATCTGCACCCGTTCGCCATCCGCATCGTCCAATCTGGCTGCAGCTAAAGTCGCCGCATCGACGGCCAATTGAAACTTGGTCTCCAACTTTAACTTTTCCGTATAATCCACTGTCATGCCGACTAGGAGCACACCGCTGAGGGCAAAAAGAGCAAAAGCAATTGCTAGCGAACCCCGACTATCTGTTCTAAGCAGTCTCAAAAATCTTACAAATTTAAAGCTTTCCATTTCAAGATGCTCCGTTTTTGGCTGTCCTGATCCATCGCTTCAGACCTTAATGGTCCCGATCTAGCTTTGCTTTTGGTTGAGAAATCTGACTTGAGAATTCGATAACTGCACGTGCAACTGCAGCGGGTTGTTCGGGCAGGAGCGCGTGGCCCGCGCGATCGATTTGGACAATCTGAACGCGTCCTGGTGCCGCTTCTCGCACTGCATCTGCGTTTTCTGGAGGTGCCAGGACGTCCTGTAACGGTTGCACGACGAGGATTGATGCCCGTCCTGCCCCCCACCATTTGTCCACAGACGTGCGTTGGCTCGCGTTTATTTGAGCCTCGGCCACGTCACGCCGCCAACCATCCCGCCAAGCGGTTGGCTCATTACCAGGCGCGAAAAATGCTCGGGCAACATGACCCATGCGCTCTGCCTCGGGCAAGGAAAGATCGAATGACGCCAGCAGAGATTGCTCTATATGCGGGGCCATCGCGACCTTCCCGCCGGCTGCCAGCAGGATGACAGCCTGCACCAGATCTGGCCGAAGAGCTGCGCTCATTCTTGCAACTCGATTGCCGAATGCGTGACCAAGGACAATTACCGGTCGCTTGTCAGTGCTGCTCTCGATGACATCAGCAACATCATCTGCCAAATCGTTGAGCCGCACGTCTGCTGAGTAGGGCGCGGACCTCCCAAAGCCGCGGGGCTCGGGACATATCGCTCGAAATCCAGCATCTGCGACTGCTTTTGCAAGCAATCGGAAGTCACTGGCACCGCGGCCAAGGGAGGGAATCATGACAATTGCCGGAGCGTCACTGGGGCCAACGACAAGTACCTCAATGACGCCATTACGGCCATTGACGAGGGTTCTCTCTTCCAAGACTTGCCGCCGAATGGACCTGCATGCTCCAACCACAAGGAGCCCTCCAACGGCACTTCGACGGGAGAGGAGTTTCATATTCATCGCCATCGCTCAATTGAACATCTCTACCCACATATTTTCGACTTCAGCGGCCACACCTCGTCGACTTGTCCATTGAGGCTCAATGTTCCCTTCATTCCACTGATCCCACTTTTGTAGAAGTTCCTTGACCTTTTGGGGATGACGTTCCGCCAGATTGAACTTTTCACCGGGGTCGACCTCCAGATCGTAGAGAAGCGTCCATTGTCCTAGCGCAGACACGACGGCCGGCACCCCGTCAGGCCTCATCGATCTGGAGAGATCGTCAGTCGTCCGATTGGCAGGTGCACCGCCAACCGGTGCCGAACGATTAACAACCACCAATTTCCAACGTCCTTCGCGGACGATTCGAGTGGGTCCCATGCGCCAGAATAGTGCCCGACTTGAATGCGCCGCAGGATCCTTTATGAGGCTAACTAAGTCAAGACCCTCTGCGCCCGGATGGGCAACGCCGGCTGCGGCCGCAGCAGTTGCGGCAATATCCAACGCGCTGACCGGATTAGAATAGACACCTGGAGCTATTGAGCGTGGCCAAGATACAAGAAAGGGAACCCTGGTGCCCCCATCCCAAGGATAGCCTTTCCAAGCTTGGAGTGGCGCATTGGAGCAAGCACCGCCAATATAGCTCGGGCAGCCGTTGTCACTTAAAAAGACAATCAATGTGTTGTCATAGGTGCCAGTTGTCTTCAAGTGCTGAACCAATCGCCCAATTCCATCATCCATTGCAGTAAGCATCGCTGCATAGACCTTATGGTAATTTGAGGGCTTCTCGCCGACCCGTGATAAATAATGCGCCGGTGCCTGCAGCGGTGTATGCGGTGCGGTATATGCCAGATATAGGAAAAATGGCTTCTCGGAACGACGATCTACAAACTCAATGGCCTTGTCAGTGAAGACGTCCGTCACATAGGCGTCGGGCTCCACACGGGTTCGGCCATCGAAAATTGGTAAGCGATCGCGTGTAATGAGTTTGTCTTCGGCTGTCTCAACATGGAGGTCGTCTGGTCCAATGGCGGTCAAATAAGGCGTTGCTCCCCCAAGAACCCCGTAAAAACTATCAAAGCCGCGATCGAGCGGGGTATAACCTTCTGTTTGGCCCAAGTGCCATTTCCCTACAATTGCTGTCCGGTAACCAGCACCTTTGAGAGTTTGGGCGATGGTGGTTTCTTGCAACGACATGCCTCGCTGCGTATCGCGACCCGCCGGATTAAACTCAAAACCGAACCGGGTTTGCTGGCGACCGATCATAAGTCCTGCCCGTGAAGGTGCGCAAACTGCTGCCGTAGCGTAGCCATGTGTCATACGGACACCCGAAGTCGCGAGGGCATCGATGTTTGGAGTTGGGATACGACCCCCGTTTGCACCTATGTCGCCGTACCCAAGATCATCGGCGATGATGACAATTATATTGGGCTTGCCAGGCGACTTTGACATGGGCCCAGACAGTGCCGAAGTCGTCTGTGGTAACCCATCACCAATCGCTTGAGACCGACAAGCCGACAGAGATAGCGTAAGTCCAAATGTGCATGCAATTCCCAATGCGACCCGTAAGGATTTGATCGTTTTCCTGGTCCACTCTCTTGCATCTGCATGGTGCCGACGGGTTGAGTCGAAGTTAAAAATCATGACGATTCATCCGGTTATGAGTTCAGGAGATATTCTTCGGTCGAAGGACAGTCTGCCGGCCGATGTGAACGGTTCCGATCGATGGGGCTCCGGCCAACCGCAAGTCAAACCGCCAGCGCCCCCGCGAAAACAAGGCCAGCCAAAAGGCTTCAAGAACGGCATAGTCTTCTTTCCACTAATTCCTTTGCGAAATTCCCAGCTGAGAACTGGGAGCTACGGCTGTTACCAATGCTGAATAACCTCGCCCCTAACGACAGCGTAACGGTAAAGTGTCGACAATCTATGTTGCATATGTCATCATATTATGTCAAGTGGATGGTCAAAGCTGGGGTACTTCATGGGAATTCGAAAAACTATCGCCGCTATCGCTTGCATCCTCTTTGCTTCCGGTTGCGCAAGCCAACAAATCAAGCTTGGTGCCGCGCCGGAGACCCAATCATCTCGCAAGCCAAACATAATCCTCATAGTCGCTGATGATCTTTCGCAATTGGATTTGTCCACTTATGGCCGGTCCCCAAAAAGCATTCCCACCCCTAATTTAGACCGGTTGGCCAAGCGTGGAGTCACATTCAAGCGCGGCTATTCAACAGCATCAGTTTGTAGCCCATCCCGCGCGGCTTTGATGACGGGGCAATATCAACAGCGCCATGGGTTTGAGTTTCTGACACCGGAAGGACCCGATGGTGGGGGGCACGGACTTGCCGCTAGCCAACGGGTCTTCGCTCAAGATCTCCAATCTGGAGGCTACCGCACCGCAATGATTGGTAAGTGGCATTTGGGTTCAACGAAGGAGCGCATTCCAACATCTCGTGGGTTTGATCAATTCTTTGGATTTCTTTCTGGTGAGACCGCTTACGCCGATGAGAAGTCGGAAGGCCTTATCAGTATGACAGCGCCCTATGTTGGCAAGCGAAGCTTTGCCAGAAATGCAGATTGGATCAAGCTCTTTTCCGACTTTGCGGATGACGAAAATCCTCCAAAGGTCGAGAATGATGAGGCAAGTTACTTGACTGATTTGCTAACAAACAAAGCGGTTGAATTCATCCGTTCTTCCGGAACAGAGCCTTACTTCCTGTACCTCGCGCATTTAGCACCCCACTCGCCATACCAGGCACTCGAAACGGACGTTTCCCGCTTCTCACACATCAAGGACCCACTTGAGCGCACCTATGCAGCGATGATTTCCTCTCTCGATCGCAGTGTAGGAGTTTTACTTGATGCGGTGGAAGCTTCCGGCGCGGCCGAAGATACACTCATCATTTTCACAGCTGATAATGGAGCGGCAACCTACATGGGTGTCTCTGACTGTGAAACGCTTGCCGGGGGGAAACTGAGCTACTTTGAAGGCGGTGCACGGGTCCCTCTAATTGTTAGCTGGCCGCGGCGTTGGCCAAGTGGAACAAATGATAGTCGCAATGTCTCTCAGCTTGATCTTGCTCCAACGATATTGGCTGCCGCAAAAATCGAAGCAGCAAATGTTTTTGACGGAAGAGACCTCACACCGCTTATGATGCCCACGCGGTTAGCTGAGGCAGTCCACGAAACACTTTTCTGGCGCACCGGGTCGGAATATGCGGTGCTTTCAGGGGACCTTAAGCTCCTCTCAAATACTCGCCAAGGTGCCTTTCCTTGGCTCTTCGACCTAGCCTCAGATCCTCGCGAAACCAGAAGCCTGACCTTTGAAAGGCGACCTGAGGTAGCAGACTTACAACAACGCTATCAAGACTGGGCCAAATCTATGAAGCCACCGGCTTGGCCGGCGAAACAGGTAGTGCAGGTGTTTCAATGTGGAAGGATTTCATTTCATGAACAATGATCAAGCCTCTAGCCTATTTCCATTCTCGAGCCATGGAATTGAGACGCTAGCAAAGGTGAAGACCTTCATGCGCAAACATGTCGTGCCTGCCGAAGCAATATTTGATGAGCAGGTAAAGGATGCTCGTACACCCTGGCTAACGCCACCGATTCTTGATGAGCTAAAGGCCAAAGCTCGCAAAATGGGGCTTTGGAATATGTTTTTGCCCGAACTCCACCCGGGACCGCCGCTGAGCAACCTAGATTATGCACCAATTGCTGAGGAAATGGGCCGGATTGTATGGGCAAGCGAGGTCTTTAACTGCAACGCTCCAGATACGGGTAACATGGAGGTTCTTGAGAAGTACGGGACGCCCACCCAAAAGGATCGCTGGCTCCGCCCGCTCGCTGATGCCAAGATCAGATCCTGTTTTGCTATGACTGAACCACAAGTCGCTTCTTCAGATGCGACAAATATTGAGACTCAAATCAGTCGTGAAGACGACCATTATGTCATTAACGGCCGAAAGTGGTGGATAACCGGCGCTCTCAATCCACGGTGTGAATTCGCGATCTTGATGGGGAAAACCGATCCCTTTGGACCAAAGCACCGACAGCAGTCTATGATTATCGTTTCTCTGAACACACCCGGTGTCAAGATTATGCGTCCTCTTAGAACCTTCGGGTTTGACGAACCATCACATGGACATGCTGAATTGGTCTTTGATAATGTAAAGGTGCCTTTGGAAAACATCCTACTTGGCGAGGGGCGTGGGTTCGAGATTTCTCAGGGTCGTCTTGGACCTGGACGAATTCATCATTGCATGCGTCTAATTGGACTTGCGTCTAGAGCTCTGGAGGCTATGTGTGCCCGGGCTTCGTCTAGGCGCACTTTTGATCGCGCTATTGGTGATCACGGCGTGGTCCGTCGTTGGATCGCGCAATCGCGTATCGAGATTGATCAGGCACGGTTGCTTGTTTTGCAAGCTGCACTGCGGATCGATCAGGTAGGGGCCAAGGATGCACGCAAGGATATTGCTATGATCAAACTGGCCGTGCCACAAATGGCCCAGACTGTCATTGACCGGGCGATCCAAGTTTTCGGCGGTGCCGGCCTTTGCGATGATCACTTCCTCGCCTATGCCTTTACGGGCGCGCGGATTCTCCGAATTGCTGACGGCCCAGATGAAGTCCATGCGGAGACGATTGCACGGTTGGAACTAAAGGCTCAGACCGGGTAAACTGTTTGGGCGTGGCTCCCTGAAATCGTGCAACGGTGAGTTACGGCAAAGCTCTAATTCACAATGGTCCAAATTTCAGGTAGCAGAGCAGCTCAAAAGCGCGACGGTATCTAGCAAAGTGGGTTGCACTTTAGTCATGGTTTTGTCCTCAGATCCGGCTCGCCTGTCACTCACAACAAAGGCCGAAACAAACTTTGCGCCGTAGCCTCCAGTCCGTATTAGCCATAGTGATCGCACAAAAGCTGACTTGGTGCCATGAATAAGTTTCCTGCCCTAAGCCAGATGCAAACATAAACACTCTTGCCTTGCTGGCACCAATTCGATGGATCGGAGACAGAGTATATTCCGTCAACTTGGCCTCAGAGATTGATACTTTATCACCAAATGGCTGCGTCACTCCCGCCCCGTGGTAAACCGTCCGGCCACCTTCTCAGCAATAATCCGCGCAGCAGTATCGCCGGGGTGCGCATAGCGTTCGGTCGATGATGCGTTTGCATGGCCTAGAGCTCGACCTACTAGATACAGCGATGCACCATCTTCGACCGCGAATGTTGCAAAGCTATGGCGCAAGTCATGAAGACGGACGTCA
>JAJTGP010000081.1 GCA_021299265.1 Hyphomonadaceae bacterium
AAACCCAAAAGACCGGCAAGAAAATGCCAGTGCGAGCGATGCGTCAAGCCATCTTTAGACATTGCGCCAAGTCAGCGCGTTTGTGGCAGCATAGTTAAACACAGACGACATAATGGCACCCGCCAATCCTGCCAGCAAAGGAATGCTGGCGTCGTAATCATGGATAAGGTTGGCCACCGACACATTTGCCAACGTGCCGAACGAGCACACGATGTAAAATGTCAAAAGGCCGATTACAAATGACACACCCTTCAACCGCTTGTCGCGGTATGTGAAACTATTATTGACGATGAAATTGAATGTCATCGCAATCATGGTTGCGGCCAGTTGGCTCCAGCCAAACGCAAGTTCAAAACGCGCGTTTAAAGTATGAAGCGCGGCCAGATGCACAATCAAACCAGTGGCACCAACGAATGCAAACATTAAAAAGCGCAATGGGACCATGCCGCCTGTCAGTTTTGAAACCAGCAAACCTAGAAATTGGACGGTGACGGCGCTGTCGAGTTTTGAAACGCCGGAATTCCGCGTCTTAAACAAAAATGGAATTTCAACCGTTTTGAGGGGAACTTTGCTTGATGCAACTAAATCCAACAGGATCTTAAAACCCTCGCGTGACAGCGAACCGGCGACCGCCTCAACTTTTTCGCGGCGCACCATAAAAAAGCCGGACATCGGGTCTGATAGGTTTATGCCAAGCGCACGGCGTGCCAGCGATGTTGCAACATCGCTGCCCCATTGCCTTACCCTATTGAGGCCGTTTCCCGCCTCTGTGCCGGGAACATAACGGCTGCCAACGGCCAACTCTGCGCCGCCGCGCAAAGCATTCAGCATTTTTGGTAATAGCGTTTCATCGTGCTGTAAATCGCCATCCATAATGGCAACATAAGGTGCGCTGGAGGCTAAGACCCCTTCAATACAGGCCCCCGCCAAACCTCGCCGGCCGACCCGCCGCAAACAGCGGACCCGCATATCATCCTTTGCAATGTCTTTAACTGCAGTATGGGTCCCATCCGGGCTATCATCATCAACAAAAATGATTTCGAAATCTAAATTGGCCAAGACTTGACGCACACGTTCAACAAGAAGCGCAACATTGCCACGCTCATTATATGTCGGCACGATTACCGCAAGTTCTGGACCTTTCCGGGTGGTCGTAAAATAGGTCACTGCGGTGTAATTCCCTATCACTTTGGCGCGGCGCGAATAGCGCGCCGTGGCTTTCCAGTCAATTAAGGATCATAATGAGACCATCTCAAAACGTGGGGCGCTTACCCAAATGTTCTGTTTTCAAAGCAGATTTTAGACTAAGAGCGCTTTTGTTTGCTAGGCTATGCAGTTGCGAGTTTGCCTTAAAATCAGCACGTGCCCCACGCTTTGAGATGCTCTCGATTACAATCACGAACGGCCTCACACCTCGCTCGGCGGACTGGCCCCGGCAATCTTCGCGCGAGGCCACAAACAGCACCGCGCCAAACGATCCAGGCCCGCTTCGCCTGAGCTACGCAAAGGCTCCACTCAGCGGGCCTTGACCACCGCCCACCAACGAGAAAGAAAGGCGAACAGACTCTCCGAATAAACGGCCCGGATCAAGGGGCTGGGTCAACCCCCTCAAAAAGGTCAATATTGAGTGCACTTTTAAAATGAACGCTTAGTTGGGTAGTGTGTTGTAGCGCAGTCGCGCAGGTTGCTGAGATGTCGACTTAATCTCAGTGCGCGCTGCGCCGCTGGCTATCTGCAGCGCCGGATCTGCATCGGCAAAGGAGCTTACGTCCCAGCGCGGTGTGTTTGAGCCTTGCAACACCAAACTGATACGATGGCCCGCAGGAATGCGGTGCGCCAAATGCCCGACTAAGAAAGATGCCGTGATCGGTTCGCCGGGAGTTAGCGCACGGGGGTTTTCACGGCCGTTCATATAGCGTCCGCGGAACAGATTCTCTACTAGGAGGCGTTGCGATCCATCTGGTGCGATAGAGACGACTTTTGCAACAATATCGCTGTCGGGCTGTGCTGGTACCAATACCAAGTCCAATTCAACGGGCCCGGCTATTGTTGTGTCTTGAGCCATTGGTGTTGAAGTGAAGATGCTGCTTCGAGTTGTGTCTGGTGCTTTCATTTTGGTGCCAGCGGGCAGGAATAGATTACGGCCTCCATCGGTTGCCACCAGCCGCTTTGGGTCAGTATCCACGCGCGCTAGCGAGAGCTCACTTTCCGGGGCAGTCGATACCAGTGCGCCCGACGTGCTAAGAAAGAGTTCTTTTTTTTGGGCCTCTGGTGGCGGCCATGCCGCACTTGACCGTAATTTCTTTGCTATGGTTGCATTTTCAACCGTAAAGGATACCGGTTCGGCGAGATAGGCCGGTAAGGGTGAGCCCTTGAGGTGATGATCGAACCAATCAATCATCGGATTGACTGGCCAATTCCCGGGTTCATCGACATCGTAGTGCGTACCATCAAACACCATCATGCGATGTTGATCGCTGCGGGCGGAGAGTTGTTGATGTTGATTGATAGTGCAGTCGAGGAAAGTATCCTGCCACAATCCTACCTGCATCACTGGCGCGCTAATGTCGGGTGATGTGTCAAAATAGCGTGACAATTCCGGATACTTGGCCTCTGTTATGAAATCTTGCCACCCAGGACGCAAGGTTCGCAAAGGTTCGATTTTCGTGGGAGCCGTGCTTGCAAAGGCTTGAGCGCGGCGACTGGCGCTAGAGGAAAACAGCGCTGAAACAGACTCTTCTGCTGGGCGCTTTAACTTGTCCAGTTCTACACCTGACGCTGACAGCGCCGCACGGGCTTCAGAGCCCGCACCAAAGGCCTCTTTTGTGAACCACGGGACCAAAGTTTCCATCAAGATGCCGCCGGTGCGGCGAACAACACCGTCAGTGAGTAGGCGACCACATGTCACTTGGAAAAAGCCTGCGCGCACACCGGGTGCATTTGCCGCCATCATTAAATGGCCAGTAAAGCCGTCGGCAGAATCGCCCGCAACACCGATCAAGCCATTGCTCCAAGGCTGTTGCGTAATCCATTTGGCGAGAGCTGCCCCGTCCTCCCTTTCAGTTCCAAACAAGGGATCAATCCCCCCTGACTTATGGCGGCCACGGCTGTTTTGCAATACGACCGCGTAGCCTCGGTCAATAATGCTTGACCAGGCTGCGCGGACTCTGACGGGATCGGATTCGGCCTCATCATCATCTTCCTCTGGAACAAGCCCGCCGGGCGGGGGTGTTGGAATGTCATAAGCTGAGCGCAGCACAATGGCAGGGAATGGACCTTGGCCTTCGGGAAGATAGACTATGGTAGCAAGCGACACCCCACCATCTACAGGTACGGCCTCAGTTCGCATCAGGTTGTTTGAGACTTCTTTGCTGACATTGGTTCGGTCTACGGTTTCCGCTGTCGCGCAAGCACTTAGCGCGAAGGTGGCCGCCGTTCCAAGGACAAAGAGTTCACGCATAGACTTGGGCGCTCTGAGTTTCTTAAGCACTGGCATGGTTTGAGCCTTTCGATTGGACTAAAACTGACACAAGATTGGACTGCCCTCTTCCGAAAAGATCGGAGGAGGTAAATGAGAAGGACAAGTTGCGCGCGAATAGTTGGAGCCTGCGACTCCTGGCACTCTAAACCCGAAGTAATCTCGGATTTCTAAGGTTGGGTCTCGGCCCCATCGCAGTTAGCCTCAAAAGCGACGGGCGATACCGATCCCGAAGGTGGTTCCGTTCTTTGTGGCTACGAACGGGCTCTTCTTGGAATCACCCAACAGATTTCTGTATTCGGCTTCGGTGCTAACAAACCAACGATCATTCACTTTATAAGTGAGGCCGACGCTGAACGCTGCGGTTTGCATGCCAGCCTTTGGTGTGTACGTTTGGTATCCTGAACGCGTAGCTTGAAGTTGATTTACCCCATAGAAAGTCTGATTGAATTTTTTGTCTGCCCAACGTGCAGTCGCTCCGATTTCGAGCTCTAACCGATCGCTCATCTCGAAGTCTTTGCTGATGTCGAAATCCACAAATGTTCCTTTATGGGCTTTGCCAACATCTCGTCCAATCGTTAGCCCTGCTTCAGCGAAACCAAAATCAAGTTCACCGAATAGGGTTGCTTCAATGGCTCGATCTATATTGCCTAGGCCCTTTAGTTTGATGTCGTCGCTATCCTCTCGGCCTTCCCCGAGTGAAATCGCTGTACCCAAAGTAAATTCCAAGTCACCATCGGTTTTTAACAAATCAAGTCCAACCCCACGCTGGCCAGCGAAGAAGCGGCCCCAGCGCGCGTTGATGTAGATTTGGGGGTCGACTTCATTTTTCTTGGACCCAAGAAAAACAGGCTCATTCTCGGCAGTGACACCGGCGATCAGATAGCGCTCGTTGTCATCATCATCTGACTGCGCATGTGCCGACGAAGCCATAATCATGGACGCTGTTAGACTTCCTACCAGCGCAATTATTCGCAATTTCAGGTTTTTTGGCACTATCTTTGCTCCTAGCTAACAGAGCGCTTTATGAAATCTGTAACTTGCACCAACCTTGCAGGTGCAAGGAAACTCAAATCTTTTGCAGCCGCGTCTCTGCGGTTACTGGGGGTGGGCTAGCGGACTGAAACTGCATTAAGAATTTGGCACCGGGCGGGGCATGTGACGGGTCCGAGGCGACGGTGATGGTCCCGCCCATGCGGGCCATGGCTGATCGGCAGATTGACAGACCAAGGCCGCTACCTTTGCGCGTCCCGCTGCGTGCAGGCGTGAATTTCCCTAACATTTGCTCCTCCAATCGTGCACCCAAACCGCAGCCGTCATCCGCAAACATTACTTGGGGTCCCGGGCCAATTTCAACGCGCACTTCATGACCGCCCCAGGCATGATGGATAACATTTTCCACTAGATTTCGCAGCACAAGCGAGATGAGAATCTCATGCCCGATCACCCAAACATCTGCCTTAGACGGCACATCAAGTTCAATTTCCCATCTATGAGTTAGCAAACGCGGTGCGAGATCGGATAAAGCTGCGCCAATTACATCATTCAGATTTAGTGGTCTCTGTTCAAAGCTCGCCGCTGCATCAAGGCGCGCAATATGTAGCAATTGTTCTAACAGCCGCGTCATGGCATCAATATCTGCGAGCATGCTTGTACGGTCGGGTCCGTCCGGGGCGCCCTCGACACGTAGGCGCAAATTTGCCAGTGGAGTGCGCAATTCGTGCGCAACGTGGATTGAAAATTCCCGCTTAGCCTGCATGCCAGCGCCGATCCGGTCAAGGACGGCGTTGAAGGCCTTTAGGATGGGCTGAATTTCGTGAGGCGCATCTTCTGAATCAATGTGGCCTTCGGATAGATTCTCAATGTCAAGATTTTCCGCCTGTCGTGCCACGCGCCTCAATCCTGCAAGGCTAAGTCGGATCGTGAGAACGGTCGCAACTGGGACCCCAAGCAATATAGCGAGCGCCAGCCAGACGAAGTCCTCAACAATCTGGCCAAAAAATGTGTTGGCGCGCGCTTCCTCGTCAGCGCGCAGTCGAGAAACATGCAAATAGACATTGTGCTTAGGAACAAAAACTTCTGCAACAAACAGCATGTTTCCAGTTGTTCGATCCGGCCCCTCCAACAATACGGGATTGCCTGACTTCGCCAACATTTTTGAGCGCTGGAGAACATAATGGCCTGAACTCTGGATCTCTTTGCCATCGCTATTGAAGAGCGTGTACCCATAAATAGGCGATTTTCCTTTCAATACCCCTGTGAAAGGCGCATCAGGTGCTTTGACTGGCTCTGGTGGGACAGCAAATTGGACTTGCCCGGAAGAATTGGCTCCAACTCTATCGGACCATTCAATGGCTTGGGAGACAAGGCTCCGCTCTTCAATTGCAAACTCACCACGAACAAACTCTAATGCAACTAATGCGGTACACAGCGTCAAGGTTATTGCGGTGACCAGCGCCCCGACTACGACTACGCGAACTTCAAGCGAGTAGCTGTTCTTCAAGACCCCGCTTCCATCAAAAGATAACCGATGCCGCGCAAGGTTTTGATTTCCAAGCTTGCGTTTGAAGCGGTCAGTTTTTTCCGTAAACGATGTACAATTGTCTCTACTGCATTGTCTGTCCATTCCTGATCGAATGTATAAAGATGTTCTCCTAAGGCACGTTTTGGGATGACACGGCCTGCACTTCTCATGAGCCGATCAAGTGTTGATATTTCCTTTGCGGATAGCCCGAGCGAAATCCCGTTCACGGTAACACGAGCCTCATGTGCTGCGAGGGTGACATTTCCTAACATCCGCGTCGAAGAGGCCAGATTCGCGGGGCGCCTTACGAGCGCACGTATCCGTGCCATAAGTTCATCAAAGGCAAATGGTTTCAAAAGATAGTCGTCGGCGCCCGCGTCCAGCCCTTGCACGCGATCGCCAATTTCGTCGCGAGCGGTTAAGATGAGGATGGGTGTCGTTATGGCGCGCCGCCGCATACTCCGCACTAATTCGCGACCGTCCCCATCTTCGAGCATGATATCAACAATGGCCAAATCATAAGAAGTCACCAGCCAAGCAGCTGTTGCTTCTGCCAATGTAGCAAAAGTGTCGACGCCATTTCCTGCGTCCGATAGGCGGCGGCCCAAGACCTCCGCGATGGGCTTGTAGTCCTCAACCAGTAATATACGCACCTTTGTTCTCCCGCAGATCACCTAGCGTCGCGAAGTTTGCAAGTTTCTTAGACTGATCCATAAACGGCAGAAGGAACCACAAAATGGCACCTCCTGGCTAAATTGCCGCTCGATGAAACTCGATCAAAGATGCCCGATAACCTAAGTATCCTGCGTGCTTTTGGACTTTCTGGTGCATCAAATCGCTTCTTGACCTTTGCGCCAGATTTGGTTGTAAAGTTCTGTGATGATTTCGCCATTAGATTTAAGTAATTGAGACCCATTTGCGCCCGACTGACCAAAGTAAGCCACCATTGTAGGGAAGCTAACTTTGCTCGATCGGCAATTGATTACCGACGTCAGTTAGATTTAAGCGCAGGACGGTTGTGATAAGCATTGAGCGCCCAAATCCAAAAAATACTGCGTTAGCAGATGGCTTTGGCCTTAATCGCAGGTCAACACATTCCAAAAGCCTCCGGTTCATCTAGAAAAAGATTTGACCGCTTAGTATGTTTGCACAGTCGTTAAGTGTAACGTTTTATTCGGCGCAAAAGCGACCCTCGATTGTTGACATTTAGCTTGCGATAAATGTTACGAATATGGGTACGAACAGTGAAGATGGATGTGCCTGAATCTTCGGCTGTATCGCTTGGGGATTTCCCATCTAAAACATCGCCTAGAATGCGGCACTCGGTCTTGGTCAATCCAAACGTGGCCTTTAACTCTTGGCAAGAGCCTTGATTAAAGGGCTGACCTGGAGGGATCGTGATGCCAATTAAGTCGTTGAGTTCGGAGGAAAACGGCAAGATCCTTACCTCTGTGAGTTTAGAGGCGGGGGTATCAAATTGGATTTTTATTGTCCCGTTCGGTTGAGCCTTAGAGGCACCTTCGAGAATTTGAGTGAACAGACCTGCAGCAAGCGTTGCTTGCCAAACTCCGCGCCATGTAGCGGTATGTTTGTTTGGATATAGCTCGCGTTCCGCATAAGTGCGGGCAGCAGAATTGATCCACACCACTTCTCCGTCTCGATTGCAAATCAATCGAGGCTCCTCCACGACTTCATGCCACACAAGCAATGCTTCTAAAGAGTTCAAAGCTCTTCCCCAGACTATGTGTTGTTTGAGATTGTTCCATGCGCGATGCGACTGTTTGATCGCCAACCATGGAGTCTCAACTATCTGCGCGTTCGCTGGTTGCATGGATTAGCGAACGCGCGGTGCTTCAGGGTCGTGGGTACCGCAACCCACAAAAGGCTGGGAAGGTCCCAGGCACGAACGGTTTGGACTTTTGCACGAACGGTAATTCGCCGCGCAGTTTTGGGGTAAATATCTGCGAGGTCGGGCTTTGCTCGAAAGTTAACAGACACGCTAGGGCGCATTTACGTGCTGCTAGCTCTTCGGCTGATGGCAGGCAATTGTTTTTCAGGGGCAAACCACGCAGCGCAGCTGAAGTGCACCCATTGTTCGGGCCATTTTGGTTCCTATTTCCCACCAGATACCTCAAGGAACAAACGCACTAGGTCAGCATTCACGTAATAATTGCTGCGTCCGGCCCGATGCTTGTTCACAAAGCCTGCATCGGCCAACTGATCGAGGTATTTTGCTGCCGTTTGTGGGGAAACTTTGACGTCGTTGATGACAAATTCTATGCGGGTGTATGGGTGGCGGAATAGGTTATTCAGCAAGTCTTGCGAATAGAGGTGGGGTAAATCGGTTCGCATCCGGCTTTTCACGCTCGCCATCTGGGTCCGTATGCCCTCCAAAAGCTCAAGCGTCGTGGTTGCTGTCTCTGCCACGGCACGCAGCATATAGAGGATCCAGTCTTCCCAAGCACCATTGGTGCGAACGGCTTGTAAAAGGCGATAATAATCAGCCTTTGTCCGAGTGAAATGCCGTGACAAATAGAGGATGGGGATATCAAGCAGGCCGGATCGAGTGAGATAAAGGACGTTTAAGATACGGCCAATGCGCCCATTGCCATCTGGAAACGGGTGGATGCTCTCAAACTGATGATGAATGAGTGCCATCTTGACCAGGGGATTGATCTCGGGGTCGTGTTCGAGATTGATAAAGCTTTCATCATTTGCAGGTTCATAGCGTGATCCACCATCTGGGCGCACCATCTCTAGGGGGCTAACGATTGACACCAACGAGCCAAGTGATCCGGCGTCGGGAGTCGGACAATAATTATAGCCAAGATGATCCCAGCGCCATGTGGTACCGCTTTGCTGGTCGCCAGATGGGCTTGATTACGGATAATGGCGGGTGGGAAGGTTCTTACGCCGCCTCGGTCGCGCAACGCCAAGCTGCCCCTGCAACAACCGCGCCCGGCGCTTTTGCCGATGGCGCGCTCGGTGGGCAAGCAGGAAGAGCAATTCTCGTCCAATCTGGAAGTGATCAACAGCAAAGTGCGCGCCACGGTTGAAGCGCTCGTATAGAAGCGGACTGCTTACTTGTCGCGGACCTTTGACCAAACCAATTTTGAATGGTGCCGCCGACAAAACGGGCTATATCTTCACACAGGCTTTCAACACAGATTGTTGGCAACTGGCAGGGGCGTCTAGGCGTCTGGGAATAGGCCCGGCATCCAGCGGCCAGCAAGGCTGGCGGGGAAGACGAGTTTCAGCGGAGTGCGGGAGGTTTCCGACGTGACTGCACCGCTGGCTATCAGAGCATTTGTGACGCGGCCTGATTGGCGATCTCCGACGCCCAAGATGGCAGGAAGTTCGCTTCGAGGGAGCTCGCCGCGATAGAGCAAGGCATCGAGGACTGCGACGCTGCCTGTGGGCAACCGACGCAGCCGTGTTTCTTCCTCCGCCCAAACCCGTACTCGGGTTTGCAATTCTTGCGGCTTCATCAAGCTTTCCATGAATTGGACTTGATCGAGGCAGACTTGCAGGAAAAAGCGCGTAAATTCGACCAGCGCTTCTTCGCTTAGGGTACCACGGCCATCAAGATCATTGCGGCGCGGCATGTCGCAGGCGGCCAAGAGGGCCTTATAACGTGCGCTATTGCGGGCGAGACCTCGCGCGACCGACCATAGGCCGCCTGAGCCAACCGGCTCCAACAGCACGGCATGCGACATGAGGCGCATCACGCGGCCATTGCCGTCTAAGAACGGATGTATCCATGCAAGTCGATGGTGAGCCGCTGCCGCGGAGATAACGGTTTCGAGCTTGCCTTGCTTGGCATAATGGGCTTCGAACCGATCAATGAATCGTGGGATCGCGCCTGGGCTAATGGCAATCAATTGGCCGACTTGAACGTCTTGATCTCGCCACTCGCCACCTCTGACGCGCACACGTTTGCCAGTTTGTGGATTTTCGACCCAAGCTAACTCAGCTGGGATTTCCGCGTAAAATCGGTGATGAATTTCCGCGATACCTGTTGCCGTCATCGCGCGACCACCACTGAGGCCGCCTTCATCCAGCCAGCGTTGGACATGGATATGGGCGCGGGCTTCAAGTTGGAGGTTGCGCTTTTCAGGGCTGGCGCTGAAGTCTTCGGCTAAAGCGCGCTCAATATCGATGGGGTGTGTATCATGGCCTTCGATAAGGTTGGAATAATAGCAATTCATCGAGCGTACGAGATCAGCAAGGCTGCTGACCATTGCAGGCGGTAAACTTCGCCTGAACCCTTCAGACTTGGCGACAAGCTCTAACGCAAGGTCTGCTAGAGGCGCGCGACGCGGGCTACTCTCCCCTATGGATAGGGGTTCCATGGCCCCTATGCTATCACCGCGATCAATGGTCATTTATATGTCTACTTTCGTGTCAGGAGTCATTAGACTTAAAAAGATTGTTTTTCAATAAATTATGTTGAATCTTGCAAACAGGAGACCTCTTTGACGTCTGGTTTGATGTCGGGTATGAGCTTTACAAGCCGATTTTATCCGAGGGTGACCCAAAATCCCGCACGGCTTGTTGTTATAGAGCTAACAAAACAGCGGGATGGGGGCACGCAAAGTCGCTGCAGCGATTGGCAGCATGGCATGTTCGACTTCTCGGGTCTAAATAGTTCGAAATGCAACGCAACGCACTGAGGCTGCTGAAAAGGCGTTTGCATCTCACTTTGCCACCCCCGATTCCCCCGAACTGAGGTATCATCCAAATGAACAATGACCAACGCCTCGGAATCTTGTGATCGTTTGCCTTTATTCTTATGGGAGCAATGGCGCATCCGACAGAGTTTGAACCAGTGACTGTCGATTGTCGCTGAGAAGTGACCCATTATTGGCACAAATTTTCATTGAGAAGTGGCCCATGTTTGAACTGTCCCCTGGCTGAGAGTTGGGGGATGAGGAGTGATCAAGATGGATTTATTGAGTGGGATACCTCGTTGGCATTTTCATTAAGGGATGCCGATACGGGAGATTAAGCGGCGGACGGCGTTGTCGCGCAGCACGATCAGAAAGTATCTGAGCAGCGACATCTTGGAGCCGGCTTTCAAGACGTCAGTTCGGCCAAGCAAGCTTGATGAGTTTGCGGATAAATTCTCGGACTGGGTCCTGATGGAGGCTAACAAATCGCGCAAGTAGAAGCGCACAGCCAAGCAGATGTATGCTATACGCAAATCTAAGCCCATGATTTCAAATACCCCGAAAAAGGGCATCCTGTGGCTTGAAATTTTGAATTTCAATACCTCTTTTACGTTAGCTCGGATATCATCTTTTTGAACCATTTAAGTCGGCTTATTTCCACCGCTTTGTTTGTATCCAATCCGAATTCCAGTCCCACCCATTTTTAGGGTCTCTGGGGTAATAGGTAGCCGACACAATGAAGTCTGATCTCGCCTCAACCCCCAAACTTACCCCAGTCCTCCATGAGCGCCCGGCGCTTCTCAAATAAGTCTCCCCGCCGATAGGCGGCTTCAGCTTGGTTAGAGACGACATGGGCGAGGGCCGCTTCGGCAACTTCGTTTTGAAAGTCGGTGCGTTCGGCTGCCCAGTCTCGAAAGGTGGACCGGAAGCCATGGGGCGTTACGTCTGTGCGCCCCATGCGGCGGAGCGTCATGAGGAACGCCATGCTTGAAATGGGCTTCCCATGCTTATGGCCAGGGAACACAAAAATGGGGTCAAGCCCACGAGCTTTTTTCAAGACAGCGAGTGCGGCCGCTGAAAGTGGCACGCGATGGATGCGGCCTGCTTTCATGCGATCAGCTGGGATCATCCAAGATTGATCAACCAAGTCGATTTCGTCCCAGCGAGCTTCAATTGCTTCAGACGTTCTGGTTGCGGTCAAAATAGCAAATTGGAAGGCGAGGGGACCGACCCCGATTTGAGCACGCAGGTGCTTCATGAACTTTGGGAACTCATCTATCGGCAGGGCAGCAAAGTGTTTCACCTTCTTGGTCCTGTTGCGGGCAGGCAGGGCCTTTTCCAAATAGCCACGCCAGCGGGCAGGGTTCTCGCCTGTGCGATATTCGCGGACGGTTGCCCAGTCGATGATGTTTTCAATCCGCCCTCTAACCCGGCTCGCCGTCTCGGTCTTTTGTTGATTGTCGCTGAGAAGTGACCCGGTAGAGGCACAAATTTTCATTGAGAATTGACCCATGTTTGAACTGCCCCTGGCTGAGAGTTGGGGGATGAGGAGTGATCAACATGGATTTATTGAGTGTGATACGCCGTTGGCATTTTCGCCAAGGGATGCCGATACGTGAGATTGAGCGGCGGACGGCATTGTCGCGCAACACGATCAGAAAGAATCTGCGCAACGATATCTTGGGGCCGGTTTTCAAAACGTCAGTTCGGCCAATCAAGCTTGATGAGTTTGCGGATAAATTGTCGCGCTGGCTCCCGATGGAGGCCAACAAATCGCGCAAGCAAAAGCGCACAGCCAAGCAGATGCACGCTGATCTTGTGGTGTTAGGCTATGATGGTTCGTATGAGCGGGTTGCAGCCTTTGTGCGGGCATGGAAGGCTGGTCGCCAGCGGGAACAGCAGACTAGCGGGCGTGGGACTTTTGTGCCGTTGGTGTTTGCTGCAGGTGAGGCC
>JAJTGP010000102.1 GCA_021299265.1 Hyphomonadaceae bacterium
CTTCGAGACGCCATCAGCATTGGCCGCTTCCGCGAAGACCTATTCCACCGCCTCAATGTGGTGCCCATACGTTCGCCGGCCTTGGCGGAACGTCGCGATGATGTGCCCCGCTTAGTTGAGCATTTCTCCAAGCGCGTGGCCGAAGCCAATGGGGTGGCGCAACGCCAATTCGGCCCCGAAGCGTTGGCAGCGATGCAAGCGGCCAGCTGGCCCGGCAATGTGCGCGAATTGCGCAATCTGGTAGAGCGCATGTTGATCCTCGCCTCTGGCGATGCCAGCGAGCCCATTGATGCAGCAGCTCTCGCGCTGGACGGGGTTGGCGTAGGTGAATTGGCAGACCGAACGGGCTTGCATCAATTGGTGTCCTTACCATTGCGCGAAGCCCGCGAGCTGTTCGAGCGCGAATATCTGGCAGCGCAAATCACGCGCTTTGGTGGCAATATCTCGCGAACCGCGTCATTCATTGGGATGGAGCGGTCGGCTTTGCACCGCAAACTGAAAAGTCTCGGTGTTGAAGGCACGCGCGGCTTCGATTTGGAGGGTTAAGCGTGCCGAGGATTGCTTATGTCGATGGCCAATTTGTGCGCCATGGTGAAGCCTCGATCCATGTCGAAGATCGCGGTCTACAATTTGGCGATGCCGTCTATGAAGTTTGGGCGGTGCGCGGCGGAATCTTGTTCGACTCAGAAGGCCATTTAGCCCGTCTCGCGCGCTCGCTTGCGGCACTTCAAATCAAGGCACCCTTGGGCAATGCCAGCTTGATGGTCGTTGTGCGGGAATTGATGGCGCGCAACAAGCTGAAAGACGGTCTTGTTTATCTACAGGTCTCTCGCGGGGTGGCACGTCGGGACCATCCGTTTCCAGCCCATTCTCGTCCCAGCATTATTCTTACGGCGCGAGCCATGAACATGGTCCAAGCCGATGCGCGCGCGGCCAAAGGTATTCAGGTGCAGACCTGCCCAGACATTCGCTGGGGCCGGGTCGATATCAAAACTGTCAATCTGCTTCCCAACGTTCTGGCAAAACAGGCGGCGTTGGAAGCGGGTTTTGCGGATGCTTGGTTTGTAGATCGCGACGGGATGGTTACTGAAGGTACGGCGCAAAATGCTTGGATCGTTGATTCTCACAGCATATTAAGAACACGTCCGGCAACGCATGCGATTCTGCGCGGCATTACACGCGATACCATCATCAAGACTGCGCAGGCATTGGGCTTTGGCTTTGAAGAAAAAGCCTTTTCCAGAGAAGAAGCTATGTCCGCGCAAGAAGCCTTCATTACTTCAGCAACCAGCTTCGTAACCCCGGTGATCGGCCTAGATGGGCACGAAATTGGTGGCGGAAAACCTGGCCCAATCGCGCAAAAACTGCGGGAAACCTATCTTTCTCAACAAACATCAGTAAAAAAGCCTTAGACAACACCCTTCTGGATTGAAATTTCCAAGAAGGACTGCCTAATGAGCGACTCAGGTGTCGAGGTGCGACACCCAAAAAAAGACAGGGCTTACAATGTCTGCCGACAAAAAACAGAATCTTCAGGATACATTTTTAAACGCGGTCCGGAAGTCGCGCACGCCGTTGACCATTTTTTTGGTAAATGGCGTCAAGCTTCAGGGCGTTGTTACTTGGTTTGACAATTTTTGTGTGTTGTTGCGCCGCGACGGCCAGGTCCAATTGGTTTATAAGCACGCCATCTCTACCATCATGCCCGGCGCGCCGGTCCAGATGTTTGAGGGCGATCCTGCGGACCTCGACTAAGTCTTTCTTGTCATCGACCGTCTTCAGGCTCATGCTAATGCGGCTACAGGTGGTCTGTATGCGCGCAACAGAGCTAGGATAATTGCATTTGATCGATCGTCAGGCGCCCGTGCAGCGGGCCTTGGTCATCCACCCCCTGCGAAGCGACGCTTCTGCCAGTCGTGACCCCGATCTGCGGCTAATTGAAGCCTGTGGCCTCGCCGAAGCCCTCGACCTTGAAGTTGCCGATGCGCGACTAGAACCCCTGCGTCAGGTACGCCCCGGTGCTTATTTCGGCACGGGCAAAATCGAAGAACTTAAAGCCCATTGTGAGGAGCTGAAAGTCGATGTTCTGATCCTAGATGATCAGATGTCGCCCGTGCAGCAGCGCAATTTGGAAAAAGAGCTTCAGGTTAAAGTGGTTGACCGGACCGGTCTGATCCTTGAAATCTTTGCCCGCCGTGCGCGGACGCGGGAAGGGCGGCTGCAGGTCGAACTGGCCCGCCTCAGCTACGAAAAGTCCCGCTTGGTCAAAACCTGGACCCACTTGGAGCGTCAGCGCGGCGGCACAGGTAAAACCGGCGGCCCGGGTGAGCGGCAAATCGAACTCGATCGCCGGATGATTGCGGACAAAATCCTCAAACTCAAAAAAGAGTTGGAAGAGGTCAAGCGCACGCGCGCCCTGCAACGGGCCAGTCGCAAGCGCGTGCCTTATCCGGTGATCGCCCTTGTTGGCTATACCAATGCGGGCAAGTCGACCCTGTTCAATCGGGCGGCCTCGGCAGACGTGTTGGCCAAAGACATGCCCTTTGCCACTTTGGATACGACCTTGCGCGCGGTGCGTACGCCAACTGGCAGGGATGTGATCCTGTCCGACACTGTGGGCTTTATCACCGATCTGCCGACCGAATTGGTCGCGGCATTTCGGGCGACCTTGGAAGAAGTGGCCCAAGCTGACCTTCTTGTCCATGTCCGCGATATTGCGCACGCAGAGAGCGACAATCAGCGCCGCGATGTAGAATTGGTGCTGGACCGCGTCCTCACCGATCATGAGAGCCGTCCGCCATTGATCGAGGCGTGGAACAAGATTGATTGCTTGGATGAGGCGGGCGCGGCCTATGTGCGGGCGCGGGCTGCCGCTTCAGGCCTTGATGGCACCGCGCAAGGCATTTGTGTGTCGGCGCTGACAGGGGAAGGGGTCAAGGACCTCTTTACCTTGATCGATTCTGAACTGGCGCTCGATGCCCGCCCTGTAGAACTTGTGATTGGCCCAGATCAAGGCGCGGCGCGGGCTTGGCTGTTCCGTAAAGGCGCAGTCCGTCAGGAGGAAACCGACGAGCAGGGCTTTACCCATCTGAAAGTGCGACTCACCGCCGATGATGCGGCCCGCTTTGTTGCCCAGTGGCCGCAAATCTTGTCAGAGGTTCCGTTCGTGGCGCTTGGCGAGGTTCCAGAGCCCGTCCATTTCCTCGAGGCTTGAGGTTTCCGGGGTCTTCCCATCCTTTTGAAGGGCCTCTTCGATCCAGCGGAAACGGCGCTCAAACTTGGTATTGGCCGAACGAAGTGCCACTTCCGGGTCAACTTTGGCTTTGCGGGCAAGATTGGCCAACACAAAGAGGACATCGCCAATTTCTTCTTCAATATGGGCTTGATCGGCTTCAGCAATCGCTTCGCGGGTTTCGTCGATTTCTTCGGTCAGCTTAGCAAAAACTTCTTCCAAACTTGGCCAATCAAAGCCAACGCGGGCAGCGCGCTTGGTCAGCTTTTCCGCGCGCATTAAAGCGGGCAGAGCCAACGGGATATCAGCCAAAAGACTTGGGTCATCGGCAAGCTTAGCCGCACGCTCCTTAGCCTTCATGACTTCCCAATTTTGGGTTTGTTGTTCGGCGGTCTCGATTTGGCGCGTGCCAAAGACGTGCGGGTGCCGCGCTTCCATCTTGTCCGATAGCCCTTGGACGACGTCGTTAAAGGCAAAGGCACCTTGTTCTTCCGCCATGCGGGCGTGAAAAACCACTTGAAACAGAAGGTCGCCCAATTCTTCTTTCAACGAGACCAGATTACCCTGCGCAATCGCGTCAGCCACTTCATAGGCTTCCTCAATCGTATAAGGCGCAATTGTCAGAAAGCTCTGCTCAAGGTCCCACGGGCAACCCGTCTCTGGAGTACGCAGGGCAGCCATAATGTTGAGCAGGCGATCAATGGGGGCAGGTGTGGTCATGCCCCTTTATGGTGCGATTCTATGCCGACCCAGATGCTTGTTCGGCTAGGTCACGCTTGGCTGCAATGGCGGCTTGAAGCTCGGCCGTGCGCTTGGCGTCGATTGGATATTTGACCAACAACAAAGCGCCCAGAATATTGACCACAACCGGCAGCCCGATGAACAGGAATGTCAGGCCCGTCAGCGCCTCTGGTGTATTGCCAGCGCCAAGCTTGGAGTTGAAGCCAAACAGACCAAGCCCGACATAGGTGACACCAACCGCGAGCGCATAGCCTGCCTTACCCGTCAGCGTCACAAAGGCATAGAGAAGGCCCGTCCGATCTTGCCCGGTCTGTAAGAGGTCCTCATCGCCAATATCGGCCATCATGGCGCGCAAGAGATAGGCACCAGACGTATAGACAATCCCAGCCGCAGACATGCCTATCGCCGCGGCGACGAAATTATTCTCGGGCAGGTACATGATCAAAGGCTGGCTAATGGCAGCATAGATGCAGGCACAAATAAGCGAGACATGCTTGCCCCAGCGGCGCGCAATCATGGTCCAGATCGGTGCCCCAATTAGGCCTGCGATGAAGTAAATCAACAAGAGGGCCGCTGCCAAACCGCCATAGCCTTTGACCGCATCAAAATAGAAAAGGAACAGCCCGCCAGTTACCCCAGAGCCAAACATCAAGAGAAGATCGCATAGCAATAGTCTCCGGCAGGCATCTGATTTAAATAAATAAATTACGTCCTTCAAGTTGGTTTTTTTGGCCGAAGCTTTGGGTGATTCCTCTTTCGCAAAGCCGGCTGCAAGCAAAGCGGTGAGGGGCATGAGAACGACGATGAACCAGCCCATGCCTTGCACGCCACTGGCAGCCGTTCCGCCCTGTGAATGGATCAAGACGGGGATTAACAACACCAACAGCATGCCGAGCACATTGCCCGCCTGCCAGAAAACAAAGACGCGCGAACGCTCGTGATAATTGTCGCTCAAAGTCGCGCCCAGCGACATTTGCGACAGCGAACCCATGGAAAAGCCGACATAAGTGAAGAATAGCCAGAAGGCCAAATAGGCCGCGTCCGCTCCGGGCTTTGCCATGAAAAGGAAGTAGGAGCCGACCATGATCACGGGAATGGACATCACAAGCCAAGGCGAAAACCTGCCAATCCGCGTGCGCGTCTGGTCCATAGCCAAGCCAATGCCAATATCGACGCCAATGTCGAGGATACGGGCCAGCATAAACAGAAGACCGACGACGCCAATCTCAAGTCCGATATAGCCAGCATAATGGGGTGGCAATTGAACGACTAAGGGCAGACCAAGGGCTGCAAGTGGCAGACTGGGCGCAGAGAAAGCTAGAATGCGATACAAAGCGACTTTTGATCCCGTTTGACCGGACTTTTCGGGATCGTTCGTCATGCTTTCTCCACTGGCCCTTGTTAGTTCAGGCTCATCGATTAGACCTTGTCACCCTTTATCCCAAACGCCAAGCTTTTTTGCCAAGCAACTGGAACTAAAGCACTTACTTTTTGGGCACAGCGAGGGCGTTTGTGATCGCTTGACCAAGCTCAGTTGATTGGGGTGTAACGGCCGAAGCAAAAGTCGCAACCGGGCGGCCATCCTTGCCAATCAAAATCTTATGGAAGTTCCACTTAGGCTCAGCCTTTGACCCTAACACACTCAAAGCATTGCGATAAAAAGGATGCGCATTCGGTCCACGAACCGCATATTTGGCCGCCATGGGGAAGGTGACACCATAATTGAGCTCGCAGAATTTTTTGATCTCTGTGGCGCTGCCAGGCTCTTGTCCACCAAAATCATTTGAGGGCACGCCGATGATGACCAAGCCTTCACGTTGCCGCGACTTCCACAAGGTCTCAAGGCCAGCATATTGGCCGGTATAGCCGCATTGCGAGGCGGTATTGACCACCAAAACGACTTTTCCACGGTAGTCCGCAAGGTTGACTTGCCCGCCCATCAGGCCGTCAAACATTTCAGGCGACGACATGGCGTTGGCCTTCGTGGGTGCAGGTGCCGCCTTTGGTTTTTGCGGTGCCGATTGACCGGAGGCTGCCACGGCAATCAAAAGTGCTGCGCCGACTGCAGCTGATACGCCCAAGATCAGTTTCTTCATAAACGAGCTCCAGATGATAGTTTAACATGTTGTTATCAAACACCTTAAAGCATCGAACTGCCAATGTGGAAAAGGGTAAGCAAGATCAAAACGAGGGTCGCCAACATCTGGATCACAAAGCCCAGCGAACGGGTCTTTGGATCCGCGACATAGGCCAACATATAAATGATCCGTCCAATGATCCAGACAAGGCCAAGACCTGCAGCAACCATGTCAGACTGCCAAATTGCAGCCAGCCACAGCGCTGGTAGGAACATAGGCAGCCATTCCAGCGTATTCATCTGAACCCTGAAATGCCGCTCAAAGATCGGATCGCCCGAGGTGGCAGGGGCCGGGATATTGTAAGTCCCACGCGCTTTGGCGACCCTCAGGCCCATAAAAAAGAATAGGATGATCGTAACCAGAGTGACCAGACTGGTAAGGGGTAGGGTGCTCATGCTGGATCCAATTCTGAAGTTGACGAACCTGTGATCAAACCTAGGGCGATAGGGTGGTGAGGTCTAGGGCTTCAATCGGCTTGGGTAGACTAAATCACTGTAGATTCTAGGCGAAGTGCGAGTTCCCGTTTCTAAGTTTCCCTCTTGCGCCAAACATCGTCAAGAAGCGTTCTCGACCGTCAAGAGTCGAGAGAACGCTTCGTTGGGCGCGATGAATCCCAGGCACTTGCGGGGCGTGGCGTTCATTTTGTCAGCGATCGCTTGTAACTGAGCATCTGTGACGGTCGCAAGATCAGTCTCGCGCGGTAAAAATCTCCGCATCCGACCGTTGGTGTTTTCGTTGGTCCCTTTTTGCCAGGGAGCTTGGGGCTTGCAGAAGTATCCCTCAGCGCCAATCTCGCTCTTCAAATAGCTATAATTGGCAAACTCACTGCCCCGATCAAACGTGATCGAGCGGCGTGCTTGAGCAGGGTAGGGGCCAAGCTTAGATTTGATCCCTTTCATGACACCTTGGGAATGCCGACTTTGGTTTCTGACTATGACCAATAACCGGGTTTTGCGCTCAACTATTGTCGTCAAGTTGGCGTTTCCAAACTCTTTGCGGAACTGGACCAGATCACATTCCCAGTCGCCGAGACGTTGACGCTCATTGATCACATCTGGTCGGTAGGCGATTGTATTTGCTTGGGGAATATGAAAGCCACGTGGCTTGCGGTCATACCGCCGC
>JAJTGP010000143.1 GCA_021299265.1 Hyphomonadaceae bacterium
CAAGAGATTAAGTCGGGCGAAGCCATTGCGATTGTTGAAGCCATGAAGATGCAAAACATCATTCGGGCCGAGCGCGATGGCAAAGTGACGAAGGTCCATGTGGGGGCAGGGGCGGCGGTCGCCGCCGACGAAATCATGGTGGAATTGGGCTAAACAAGACCCCTCAAGCCAACCAAGGGCTTGGGTCGTCTTCTTGGGCGATCAGAGACAGGCCGTGGGCGATTGAGACGAATTGGTCGCCTGTCTCCACCTTTTGAGCACCAAAGCGGGTCTCAAACTGGGCTTTGACGGCGGGCACAAAGCTCGACCCACCGGTCAAAAACACCCGATCAATGCCGCCTTCATCGAGGCCGGCAGCGACAAGCGCGTCGGTCACGCAGGTGTCGATCTGGGCCAAGTCTTCGCCGATCCAAGTTTCAAAGTCCGCCCGCGTCAAGGATTTGACCATGTCCTGTCCGCCAAAGGATAGGCGGAACGTTGTTTCTTCAGCTTGGCTCAAAGTGGTTTTGACCGTCGCGATGGATCGATACAGGTGATAGCTGGCCTCCGCATCGAGGAAGTCCAGAAAGGCTTGGATTTTTTCCGGCTGCAGGGCCTGTTTGGCGAGCTTTTGTAAGTCCTGATAGTCGCGCGTATGACGCATGATCGACAATTGGTTCCACTGCGAGAACCGCCCGTAGTAGGCCAGTGGCACCGGCAAGACTTTGCCGTCGCTGGCATAGTGGGAGCCTTTGCCAAACAGCGGCGAGACCAAATGGTCAATGATGCGCTGGTCGAAACTATCGCCCGCAATGCCCACACCGCGATGGGCTAACGCTTCGGCAGAGCGCGTCTTCTCTCCGCGCCGGAAGCGGATGATGGAAAAGTCGCTGGTACCGCCACCAAAGTCCGCCACCAAAATGGTGGCATCTTGCGTCAGACGTTGGGCGAAGAAGAAGGCAGCCGCCACGGGCTCATAGACATGGGCGATATCGTCAAAACCTGCTTTGGTCAGCGCTGCCTGATAGCGGGTGCGCGCCAAATCTTCGTCTGAGCGACTGCCCGCAAAGCGCACGGGGCGGCCGACCAAGACGCGCTTAGGGAAGGGTTGACTGGCGCGCTCACGCAAGCGGCGCAAAAAGGCGGCGAGCAAATCTTCAAACCGCCACGCCTTATTCTGAATGACGGTGCTGGTGAACAATGGACTGGCGGCAAACGTCTTGAACGACTGGATGAAACGGCAATCCCCGCCCAGCTGCAAAAAGCGGTCAATCGCCCACGGACCCACCTCCATCATCGCCTTGGCGCGATGGTCATCCGCCTCATGCCAAAAGCACAGCACCGAGCGGCAGGCCTGAACCAAGTCTTGTTCATGCGTAAAATGAATCGCACGGCTTTGGCCCTGCCCATCGGGCAAGGTCGCAACGCTATTGGTCGTCCCGAAATCGAGACCAAGGGTGGGTGTATGGGCCATGGGGGCGCAGGGCTTAACGGTCTGGCTAGGCGTTGTCTAGGGCTGGGTGGTCCTTGGCCCCAAATGTTGACCATTCGAGACTTGACCAAAAGTTAGCTATCTAATAGTTTGCGTCCATGAGAGCTTTGTTCCATCCGATCCTTCATGCCGCGCATTTGATCGAAGCGCGTCTGCGGGACGCTTTGGCCGCGACTGGGCTGCAACCGCGTCAAGCCCGCATGCTGATGGCGATTGCAGAGCTTGGGCCGATCAAGCAGTCGCAACTCGCCCAAGCCTTTGATTTGGCTCCGCCGACCATGACGGTGATGCTGACGCGGTTGGAGCATGAGGGGCTGGTCGACCGACACAGTCAGGCTGGCAATAAGCAGACCGCCATCGCCTTGACCGACGCAGGTCGGGCGCTTTTGTCTGATATTGAGCGGGCTTGGTTATCGGTTGATCATCACCTCCGCCACTGTTTCGGTGATACAGAGGCGGAAGCCTTTAGTCGCGCAGCGCTTCACTTGCGCGCTGCCTTGGGCGGAAAGCCGCCCCATAGATGTGAAGGAGAAGACCGGTGAGAGCATCGAAAGTGGCTCGGGCAGCGTTGGCCCTGATGAGCGCACTCCTCTTGCAGACCAAGGCATGGGGTGCGGGGCTACGAGCCGACGCGGCCTATCCGATTGTCGGCACAGGCCAAGATCACTGTTACAGTGTGACCGGACCTGCCATGGCTTGTCCTGCGTCAGGCGCACCCCTTTCGGGGCAGAATGCGCAGCACCCCGGTAATCCGCCTTCCTATCGCGATCAGGGCAATGGCACGGTGTTGGATGAGGTCACGGGTCTCATATGGGCCAAAGCACCCAGCCAGCCTATGACCTACGATGACATGGCTGCCTACGCCCGTGCCAGCCGTTTGGGTGGGCATGATGATTGGCGTGTCCCCACAATCCGAGAACTTTATTCCCTCATGGATTACCGGGGCGGCTATACGGGCGATCCGGCATCATCGCGCCCCTATATTGACACCAAAGTCTTTGACTTTGCTTATGCGAACGGCACAGGCCTCGGCGATGCAGCGCATGGCCGACGGCCGATCGATGTGCAGGAATGGAGTGCCACCTTTTATATCGGCAAGACGATGGGTCGGGATGATACGGTGTTCGGCGTCAATTTCGCCGATGGTCGGATCAAAGGCTATCCCGTTATGGACCCAGCCAATCGCATGCAGACGCCTAATCGTTTGGCTGTCCGCTTGGTACGCGGCAAGCCCTATG
>JAJTGP010000004.1 GCA_021299265.1 Hyphomonadaceae bacterium
CATCGCCTACGAGAATGGCTTGTGAGCTCATGCGTCTGCCTCGGCTGCTTGAGGGGCTACGTCTTGGGTTGGATCGACAATGGCCTCGTCTGGGTCCATATCGCCAAAGGGCATGGCCCCCTGCTCAGCGTGGCTGACCAGCGCGCGGAACATGGAGAACATCTCACGGCCAAAGCCGCGAGTGACGCCGTCAACGACACTGGTATCGACTTCACGGGCTTGCCAAATCTCATCCGGCACCAAGGCGTTCAGGGTTCCAGCCTCTGCATCGACGCGGACCAAATCCCCGTCGCGGATTTTCCCAATCAAGCCGCCCGACTTTGATTCAGGGCTAACATGGATGGCGGCCAAGACTTTGCCAGAAGCACCCGACATGCGGCCATCGGTTACCAAAGCTACCCGAAAGCCACGGTCTTGCAAGACGCCCAAGGGCGGGGTCAGCTTATGAAGTTCGGGCATGCCGGTTGCGGCAGGGCCTTGACCGCGCACGACCACCACAACATCGCGGTCTAGCTCGCCAGCCTTAAAGGCCACATGTAAACTGGCTTGATCCTTAAAGACCCGGGCGGGGGCTTGCACGATCCGCTGCTCCAGTTTCACCGCCGAAACCTTCACACAGGCGCGGCCTAAATTGCCCTGTAAGACCCGAAGTCCACCATCTTTTGAGAAGGGCTCAGCCACAGGTGCCAGCACAGATGTATCGCCACTGGTGGCCGGGGCCTCCCGCCATTCAAGGCCCGCGTCGGTCAAGAAAGGTTCTTGGGTATAGGCTTCCAGGCCTTGGCCCGCGACCGTCAAAACGTCGCCATGCAAGAGGCCCGCGTCTAACAATTCGCGGATCAGGAAGCCCATGCCGCCCGCCGCATGGAAATGGTTCACATCGGCAATGCCATTTGGATAGACGCGGCACAAAAGTGGCGTCGCCGAGGAGAGGTCGTTGAAATCATCCCAATCCACGATCAGGCCAGCTGCTTGGGCAATGGCCGGGATATGGATCATTTGATTGGTTGATCCGCCAGTCGCACATAGGCCAACGATCGCATTCACAATGCTGCGCGCATCAACCACGTGGCCGATTGGGATGTAGCTATCGCCCAATTGCGTAATCTGGCTCGCCCGCTTGGCGCAGGATTCGACCAGAGCTGTGCGCAATGGCGTGTTTGGATTGATGAAGGCGGTGCCCGGCACATGCAGGCCCATAATCTCCATCAGCATTTGGTTCGAGTTGGCCGTGCCATAGAAGGTGCAGGTGCCAGCGCTGTGATAGCTTTGCGATTCTGCTTCCAACAACGCTTCGCGCCCAACTTTGCCTTCGGCGAACAATTGGCGGATGCGCGCCTTTTCAGGATTAGGCAGACCAGATGGCATGGGACCCGCTGGGCAGAAAATCGATGGTAACCAGCCATGGCGCAACGCGCCAATCAGAAGACCCGGGACGATCTTGTCACACACGCCCAGATAGATGGCCGCATCAAACGTGTCATGTGACAGCGCGATCGCTGCACTCATCGCGATGGTGTCGCGCGAGAAAAGCGACAGCTCCATCCCCTCAAAGCCTTGGGTGATGCCATCACACATGGCGGGCACCCCACCTGCGACTTGCGCCGTCGCACCTGCTTTGCGCGCCGCGGCCTTAATGATGTCGGGATAGGCCGCCAATGGCTGGTGGGCCGACAACATGTCATTATAGGCTGTCACGTTGCCGATATTGGCCCAACGGCTGTTCTTCAGCATCTCCTTGTCCTGAAGCGGGCACGCGGCAAAGCCGTGCGCTTGATTGGCAGCAGCAAGCCGGGCGCGTGCAGGATCTGGCGAGCGCCGCGAGTCAATCAAGTCCAGATAACGCTGACGACGCGCCTTAGAGCGCGCCTCAATGCGGGCAGTCACGGCTTCTATCGTGGGATGAAGAGACTTATGCATAGTCATCACTCTCAATCATTCGGCCCAAAGTGCGACGCACCGGGCTCCAGTTGCTTCAATAACTGCCTTTATCGGCGCGTTTGTGACAGGGGCCTCAAGCGCTTGTTGAAGGATTTGCTTTTTGTCAGCGCCAAACAGCAAGATCAGAATTTGCTGCGCCTCGCTCACGACCGGCAACGTCACCGTCATGCGTTCTGGATAGGGCGCGGCAACCGGGGCGAGGCTGGCATCCACGCCCAACACCGTTGCTGGGCTTTGTGGATCAAGACATGCAGCCAAATCGGGCGAGGCCGGGAACCACGAAGCCGTGTGGGCATCTGGCCCCATGCCAAGAACAACAGCATCAAACGGGCGCAGTGCGCGGTAAACGTCGTCCAATTCCGCTTCCGCTTGCTTTGGGCTGGCGGTAGGCAGCTTCATGCCGAAAATTGTGACCCCTGTTGCCGAAGCAAAGGCACGTTCAATCATCGCCTGATTAGAGCCCGCTTGATCCACATCAACCCAGCGATCATCCACCAGGGCAATGTCAACCTTTGACCAATCGAGGTCCTTTGCCGCAAAGGCGCGATAGGCGGGTTCTGGGCTTGAGCCGCCCGACAAGGCAATGCGCGCACGACGCCCCTGCGCATGGGCATCGCGGACACCAGCCTCTAACGTCTCAGCGAGCGCCTCTTCGGCCGCCGGTCGGCTTGGGAAGCTTAACAATGGAAAGGTTGTCAGCGTTGCGGTCATATAAGGTCACGCCACTTTCGACCGTCGCGGTCCATCAACAAAGCGGCCTGCAACGGTCCGTCGCTACCGGCAGTGTAAGGATCAGGCTGGGTGCCCGCACTCTCCCAAGCGGCAATGACCTGATCCACCCATTCCCAAGCCGATTCCACTTCATCCTTGCGCATGAAGAGTGACAAGTTTCCGCGCACCACATCCATCAAAAGACGCTCATAGGCATCGGGATAGCGCAGGGTGAAAGCGGTCTCGTAGGACAGATCAAGCGGCACGGACTTAACGCGCAAGCCGCCCGGCCCTGGCTCTTTAATCTGCAACCACATCTCCATTCCCTCATCAGGCTGTAGGCGCATCACAAGCTGGTTGGGCTCGCCCCCATTGCCAAACAGGCTGTGCGGCGGCGGCCGGAAGGTCACGACAATCTCAGACCGGCGGGACGGCAAGCGCTTGCCGGTTCGCAGATAAAACGGCACGCCAGACCAGCGCCAATTGGCAATCTCTGCTTTGAGGGCGACATAGGTCTCGGTCGAACTCGTCCGGCCTGGACCCAAATCTTCAAGATAGCCCTTCACCGGTTCATTCTCGACAAGGCCTGCCCGATACTGGCCGCGCACACTGTGGCTCGCGATATCGGCTGGGCCAATGGGCACAAGGGCTTGCAGCACTTTGATCTTTTCCGTGCGGATGGCATCGGCATCCACCGAATTGGGCGGCTCCATCGCGACCAAGCACAAAAGCTGGAGCAAGTGGTTTTGCACCATATCGCGCATGGCGCCCGACTTGTCATAATAATCGCCACGGCTACCAACCCCGATCGTCTCGGCCACCGTAATCTGAACATTATCGATGGCAGCACGCGACCACACAGGCTCAAACAGGGCATTGGCAAAACGTAGCACCAAGAGGTTCTGCACCGTCTCTTTGCCAAGATAGTGATCGATCCGATAAACGCGATCTTCGGAGAAGACCTCTGCCACTGCATCATTGATCGCCTTGGCGGACTTCAAATCGCGACCCAAAGGCTTTTCAAGCACGACGCGTGAGGCAGGTGACACAAGGCCAGCATCGCGTAATTGGGCGCAAATACCGCCGAAAACCGACGGTGGCGTCGACAGATAAAAGACGCGAACCTTATCTTCGCCGCCTGCTAACGATTGCACGAGATGGTCCCAAGGACCATCCGCTTTGGTGGCGTCTAGCGCGACATAATCGATCAAACCCAAGAAGGCTTGGAACTCTTCGGCGGACGGATCGCCTTTAGCCAGATTCGCAAAACCTTCGCTCACCGTCTTGCGAAAGGCGTCCTTGGTCATCACTTGGCGGGCCACGCCAACGATGCGGCTATCGCTTGGAATTTGACCATCTTTGAAGCGGTGGAATAGGGACGGAAACAGCTTCCGAAGTGCCAAATCCCCGGACGCACCGAAAACTACCAAATCAAAACTGGGGACGGGGACGAATTCAGCCATCAGAGCGCTCCATAGGAACATCAGGGTTAAAGGGATTTGTCGCGGAATACAGCGCCAAATCAGTGTTTTTATCTCAAGGACGTGCAGCAGCCTCGGAGTTTTGGATCCGCACAATGCCCGTGCTCAAGGGCGGCAAGTCCATTTCGAGCCCTGCAGCCGTCTCCCGAACCTTGATATCGCCAATCATCAGTCGTGCTTCCCTCATATCCTCGTCGGACAACGCGCTTTTAGACAAGCGTATGGTTTGATGCAGATCAGAAACATTCATGACGAACACAAATTTCTCCGCGCCCAGCGACTTGAGATCAACATAGACATGCCGATCTGAATAAAGATGCGTGCGCGACCCAGCATAGAGAGCCGGGCTGACCTTACGTAAGGCCAGTAACTCTGTCAGGTAGGCGCGTAGTGCAAGCGCTTTGGGCAGAACATCGGTGTTATTTGCATTGATACCGGGGAGTTTGATCATATTTCGAGCAATATGGTCATCACATTTTTGGACCTCGCCGCAGTTCTGGCTGACACGCATGGAAAATCCCGCAACTTCAGCGCCTACTTCCTCGCCATAATAGGTGGTGATCGGACCAGACCAAGCCGCCATAAAGGTGAAGGCCAATCGGTGACGCGCCCAGTAAGACTCCGTGTTTGGTCCGCCCTTGCCTGCCCGCTGGATCAAGTCGCCAAAGCGGACCAAGTCATGATTGCCCAGCATCAGATTCATAATGGCATGATCTGGATAGCTGGCATGAGCACCCATGGCCCAGCTTTCCTGCAAGGTCGTGGCGGGCTTTCCCTTAGTGCCATCCTCACCGGTCGCTAGGATTTGGACAAGGGCATAGCGGGCGGGGAAGTCAAAGGCGCTGGGTAAGGCAGGTTCTTCATTGGTGCCCAAAGAGGCGCGAATTCTGTCTGCCGTGCCCCAAATCTCACCGACGACATAGCCCAGCTTGCCCTGATCTTTTGACGATTGCGCAATGGATTTGACCAGCTTCGCCATGGGGCGATTGGGCACTTGATAGGCTTGGTCCAGCCGCCATCCGTCTACGCCATAGACATCGATCCAATAGCGGGCGACTTCATCATAAAAGGCCAAAGACTTAGGGTTTGCGAAATCAACCACCTCGCCGGGATAGGTCTCTGGGCTATTGAAATAGTCGGCTGGCCGCTTGGAGGCTGCTGGCACGAGACCCGAGGGTGACGGGGTGACATTGCCCTTATGGTGGCCAAAGACGCCGTCGAAAATAATCCTCAAGTCGCGCTGATGGGCGGCCGCGATCAAGTCGCGCACGTCTTGGGCCGTTCCATATTGCGGATCAACTTTGAAATAGTCGCGCGGATAATAGCCAGTGCCGTCCAAGCGGGGATTGACCACTTTCTCGCCCGAGTGGCGATGTTGGGGGCTGCCAGCCGCACTGTCAAAAATCGGTGTGATCCAGACGGCATTGAAGCCCATTTCCTTGATGATATCCAAGGCTTGGATCACCCCCTTGATATCGCCCGTATGGGGGCCAGGCCCATAGCCGCCAATCGGATTGTGATTTGGCGTGCCATCGACGAAGGTGCCGACCATGATTTGATAGAGGCGAAGTTCACAAAACGGGCTGCCATTCCGATTGCATGGCAAACGCGCTTCCATCTCCCCCTTGGGCTTAGAAATCACGATTGACTCTGACGCCGGCCTTGCCGAAGCCAAAGGGGCAAGGCCCAAGGCCAGACCCGCTAGCACGACGGGACCGAGACGCCGCAACCAGTTGACCCAAGCACGAGACCCCATCTGATCAGCCTTTCACGCCACCCGCCGTCAGGCCCGACACGAGGAACCTTTGTAACATCAAAAAGAGAAGGACCACGGGCAGCGAGACCAAGATAGACCCCGCAGCAAAGTAGCCCCATTGCGAGGAATATTCGCTGACAAAAAACCTTAAGCCGACCGGAGCCGTGTAAAGCGCCTCCTCATCCATAAAAGTGGCCGCGAGAATGAATTCGTTCCACGCCGTCATGAAGCTAAACAGCGCCGTCACCGCCACGGCGGGTCGGGCCAGTGGCAAGACGATCTGAAAGAAAATGCGCGACGGGGAACAGCCGTCCATAATTGCGCTTTCCTCAATCTCAATCGGGATGGAATCGAAATAGCCTTTCAGCATCCACACGCAGAAGGGAATGGCGGTCACCGAATACACAATCACCAGCGCCCAAATCGAATTGTCGAGATCAAGCCAATCTACAATGATCACATAGAGCGGGATCAGCATCAAAGTGCCTGGAAACATTTGGGTGACGAGGAATAAGGTCATGCCCGTTTCGCGGCCCTTGAAGCGAAAGCGCGAGAAGGCATATCCGGCAGAGCAAGCCAAGGCGACACCAAAGACCGTGGTCAAAGCGGCAACCAACAAGCTGTTCAGCATCCATTGAAGGAAGGGCTGATCGCGCAAGACGCCGACGAAGTTTTCCATCGACCATTGCGCAGGAACAGGCGTTGCCGCCCGCATACGGTCCCAGAAACCGGGGTTGGCTGGCAAGTCCGCCAGTCCGATGTTTTGGGTCCCGGAGAAGGCCAGCGCAAAGACCCAAAAGATCGGATAGAGCGCCAAGAGTGTAATGACGATCAAAATGGGATGAAGCCAAAGGGGCGCGCGCTTTTGGTCGGATGACGTCATTTGTTGTTGGCCTCCGTGGCAGAAGTCGCGCGGATTTGAAACACGCCATAGATCAGAAGAATGAGGAAGATCACGACCGAATAGGCTGCGGCATAGCCGTATCGATATTCCTCAAACGCAATCCGGTAAGCCCGTGTCACGAGGATTTCGTTGGCCCCCGAGGGTTGGCCCGCGCTGACCAGATAGATCACATTGAACATGTTGAACGTCCAAACCACGGAGACGATGATGGCTGGCAATAGGGCAGGCCTTAAGCTCGGCAAAGTGATCAACCAGAATTGCTGCCAAGGCGACGCCCCATCAATGCGGGCTGCCTCATACATATCTTCATCCACCGCTTGCAGCGCCCCTAAGGCCACCACCATCATGAAGGGAAAGGACAGCCAGACATTGGTGGCAAGGCCCGTGATGAAACTCGGCCCCACCGCATCAAACCACTGCACCGGCTGGCCGCCAAAAGCTTGGATGGCTTGGTTGATCGCACCAAATTGCGGGTGGAACATGCCCTTCCACGTCAAGGCCGTGATGTAATTGGGAATGGCCCAAGGCAGAATTAGAAGCGTGCGGTAAATCGCAACCCCGCGCAGCCCTTTGATATTGAGGAGCAGTGCCATCCCGAGGCCAATCGACACGCCAAAGACGACGTTTGAGGCCGTCCAGACAATGGTGACGCCCATGGTCCAATAGAAGTTCTGATAATTGAACGCCGCGCCAGACCCACCGAAGTTAAAGTCCCCCAGAATGCTGGCGTAATTGGCCAGGCCAACCCAGCGATCACTCCAGCTAGCCCCTTGGTTCAGCAAGGTGGTGTCGGTGAAGGACAAAACAAAACCATAGAAGAAGGGGAAAAAGGCCAGCGCCAGCATACCGATCAAGGCAGGAGCAACATAAGTATAGGCCGTTGGGTTTTCCTTCAGCGCACGCCAGGTCGAAGCGGCGGCACCAAAACTGATAAAGGCCCCAATGATGGCACCCAAGCCACCTAAAAAGAGGAGTGAGGTGGTAAGCGCGGCTCCATCCACCGCCCCAGCCACGACCGCCGTATCAAGACGCGCGACATCGCCTGTTAGCGCAAGTCCGTTAGACACAGCCACCGCCCGCATGGCGTCATCTATCGCACGAGCGCTTGTATTGAGATTGTCGAGAAGTACTTGCGCCGTGCTGGCTAAATTAGCCCCGGTCAATTGCCCCAAGACAAATGCCACGCCCAAAGGCACGACCACACCAGCCCAAGCACCAAGTTTTGGCTGCACGAGGGCAAGACCCACTATGGCCAAAACGCCTATGCCAATGGCACCCCATTGCAACATGGATATCAAAGCCGGCCCAACAGTCTTCGAAGTTTGGACGATTTCCACCATGCCGACGCGCTGTCCCGCAACCACTAAAGGTGCGGCAGCATGAGCACCTTGTGCTGTCGGGGTCAGTTTCGCGCCTGCCGCAGGTAGGCCAAGGATCAAATCGAACAAAGGCTTTTCGGTCAGGCTTAACGGACGCGGCGCGGCTTCATCAGGCCAATTGCTGGCGGCCAATTCTTTGCCGGTGCGCATCACGAGACGATAGCGGTCCCCTTCCCGGCCTGAGCGCTTCAGCACATCGGCCATCAGGCTACCCACGGCTTGTTCGCTAAGCCCTGCTTGCAGACCTGAGGAACCCAGTTTGGCCAAATCAGACGCGGTGACCAGCGCAACGGCACCAGAAGCCGCTTCATCCCGGTGTTGGGCGGCTTGCTGGAGGAAGAACAAAGCCCCGGATAAAACGATCAGAAGGGCAAAGAATACCGCGCTTAAATTACGTTTCATGCCCGTCCCCCAGCTTGGGAAGCCCGCAATGCATCAATGGCCGCTTGAACCTCTGCCTGACAATCATTCCACGCCGATTGCGACGTTGTTTCCATTTTGGTGAAGCGTTTCATCGCTTTGTCTGCTGGCGACCAGACGAGTGTCATCTCCGGCAAATTTGGCATCGGTACCGCCAAAGCACCTTGGGCTTTAAAGGCAGAAATAATCGGGTCATTAGCAATGGCTGGAACGCGGTAAGCGGCTTGCGATGCGGGTAATTGCCCGCCCTTCTGTGCCATGATGGCTGAGCCCAGAGGTCCAGCCAAGAATTTGGCAAATTGCCACGCTTCATGCTCATCGGCTGTACCGGCAGCCAAATAGATGGCCTCAATCGTCATCCAAGGCCGCATGGGCTGATTGTTGGCCTCAGAAATCATCGGCAACACTGCAACACCCAAATCAATGCTCTTCGCAGCTTCGCTCAAAAACCACGGTCCACTCATCACCATGGCGGCGCGCTCTTCGTTGAACAGGGCCGTCACCAGCGAATTGGCAGGATCGTCTGGCAGGAGGTTGAGTTCGGAGCGCCATTTGCGGACGAGGTCAGAAGCCGCGACATTGGCGGGATCGTTTAGAATGAGATCACCCGCAGCATTGAACGCACCACCGCCAAAGCCATTGCCGATGCCTGCGTGGAAGAAATAATCATCATAGGCATAGGCAAAGCCGAAACGGCCACGTCCTTTGTCGGTCAGCTTTGTCGCGATCTCGACGAGCTCTTTCGTGGTGCGCGGTGGATTGGGCACCATCTTCTTATTGTAGATCAGGGCCGCGGATTTAAAGTTCAAGGGCAAGGCGTAAGTCACGCCCTTATAGGTCGTCGCATCCAACATGCCCGGCAAGAAGCCTTGACGATCTTCGTCGCTCAAGAAAAAGTCGATGGCCGCAACCGTGTTGCCGCTCTCAACCCAGCCTCCCATCCGATCATGCGAGAAGATAAACAGATCGGGGCCTTTCTTGCGCGGGACGGCAGCTGAAATCTTGTCGGCGAAGGCATCATTGGGTACTCCGACGCAGCGGACCGGGCGGGCTTTGCCGGCAACTTGCGCGGAATAAAGCGCGGCGACTTCCTCAAGCGCGGTCTTCTCGCGACCGCGATAGGAATGCCAAACCACCAAAGCGGGCCGCTTTTGCGCGGCGGATTTGCCGCAACCCGCCAAGAGCGCCGTGCCTGACAGACCAAGCCCTGCCGCTATGAATGACCGTTTGGTGGGTGATCCCCCGTGACTTGCGCGCCAGGCCATTTGTTAAGCCTTCTCAGTCAAGCGCAAATTCGTCGATACATCAAAGAAGTGGGCTTTACTTAGATCAGCCTCAACTTCGACGATCTCGCCCATTTTGGGTATGGGCGCTTCGCCATGGCTTTTCGCGATTAAGGTGGTGCCATCCACATCCAAATGGGTAAGGACTTCATGCCCCAAGGTCTCAACCATTTCGACCCGGCCTTTGAAATGCGCGGCCCTCTCAAAGCTGCCCTGACCGGCCACGCGCACATCCTCCGGCCGGAAACCAATCAAGACGGTGTCGCCAGTCTGGCCATTTGGCTGCCACCGCTCTGGCATGGCGAAACCTGGCGAGGCCGCATGCGAAATTGCACGTCCTGCCAATTGCGCTGTCAAAATCGACATGCTGGGTGCGCCGATGAAGCGAGCCACGAAAACGCTACTGGGGCGGTGGTAGAGCTCTAGAGGTGTGCCGACTTGCATCAGATTGCTTTCACCCGCCTCGGCCAAAGGGGCCAAGACGGCAATCCGGTCGCCCATGGTCATGGCCTCGGTCTGATCGTGCGTGACATAAACGGCGGTGGTGCCCAGACGCTTTTGAAGGCGCGAGATTTCCGCCCGCATGCCGGTTCGCAATTTCGCATCAAGGTTGGACAAGGGCTCGTCAAACAAGAACACGGATGGATCGCGGACAATGGCCCGGCCCAACGCCACGCGCTGCCTTTGTCCACCCGATAGCGCTTTCGGCTTACGGTCCAGATAGGGGTCGAGGCCCAAAATGGCAGAAGCCTCTTGAACTCGCTTTTCAATCTCGGCCTTGGGCATTTTGCGCACTTCAAGACCAAAGGCGACGTTCTGGCGAACCGTCATATGGGGGTAGAGCGCATAGGACTGAAATACCATCGCGACATCGCGATCCTTAGGCTTCAAATCGTTCACGACGCGGTCGGCAATTTTCAGCATGCCCGAGGAGACTGATTCGAGGCCCGCAATCATCCGCAGGGCGGTCGACTTGCCACAACCAGATGGGCCGACCAACACCATGAACTCGCCATCCTTGATGTCGAGAGATAGGTTCTTGATGACATCAGTTTCGCCATATCGCTTTTCGACGGTTTCAAAAGTGATGCCTGCCATGCCGGTTTCCTGCCCCTGTGTTCTCGGCAGAAGCGGGAAATTTCAGTCGTGGAGGAGCCATTTATCGGACCGACAAACCGCTGCCGCTTAGGCAAATGCCGATCCCAAGCCGAGATAAACACCCGGCTAGGTCCATTTCTCTCCCCGACTGCAGTTTCCGCCCTGTGGAGGGTCGCCCTGCCGTTCATTGGTTTTGGTATTGCACATTTGATGTAGCAAAACTACAAAACCTGCGCAACACGCGTTCAAGGCTGGCATTGGGCGCAGAATATTCGTATAAATCAAGACAACAAACAAAGGGCGGGAGGGAAAAAGGCGATGATCATCAGTCAGATCGATTCTCATCTTGCCGAATTGCGCCCTTCTGAGCAGCGTGTCGCGCGCTTTGTCTTGGGTCGCCCGACAGTCGTGGTTGAAATGTCGATTGCCGATCTGGCTGAGCGTGCCGATGTCTCAGAGCCGACCATTATGCGGTTTTGTAAGGCCATTGGCTGTATGGGCTTTATGGATTTCAAGCTGAGCCTTGCGCGCGACCTAGAGCGCCGCACCTTGTCGATGAGCCGCCAGAACCCCCACGTGAAAGGCCATAGTGGGCTTGGCCAAGCACTCTTCGAACAAGTCACCAAGACTTTGGGCCAAAAAGGGACCGGCCTTGCACTCGATGAACTCGAGACGCTTTTGGAGATTTGCGCCGGCAGCGGACGAATAATTGTACTGCATTCTGGCGCTGAAACCCTGTTTGCTGACACATTGGTCCTAGCATTACGTGGCTGCGGGCTAGAAGTGTGCGATCAAACCACAGCCGATATCAATGGGCGACGCGATAGCATCTTGGTCATTGCCTTGAAGTCGAGCGTGCGAATCCCGCAGGTGGAGCAAAACCTGGAAGATGTTTGCGCGCAGGGCGGACGGGTCGCCCTCATCGGCCATTCGGGCTTGCCCGCCACACTTTCACTCGGCCAATTTGATACCGGTCTGGCTGACTATATTGCTTATGCGGCAGTCATCGAAGCCATTCGCTTAGGGATCGAGGCGCGCCTCTCCAAAAGCGGTCATTTTTCACAAGCAGATTCCGAGATGCTGCAGTCGCAGCGCGAGAATGCCTATGCCGACGCGCGTCGTCGCGATCGGCAAAGCGCGCAGAAAGCAAACTCGGACGACACGACTTTTTATGAGGATGCGCATTAATGGCCCCTAAGACGACCCGGGCAAAGCCTGCAAAGGCCGCAGTGAATGGCGCGGCAACCTTGGGACCCGCGCTGGCCGATCAGAGCGAGGTGTTGGCCTTGGTCGCCGGCACGCATACCAACCCGTTTGCCTTCTTGGGCCCCCATGTGGATGAGGGGACACGCGAAATGACGGTGCGCTGTTTCCTGCCCGCTGCCGATTCAGTCACGCTGATCAGTGAAGGTCAAAAGCTTTCCGTAAACATGACCAAAATGCATCCAGACGGTCTGTTTGTCGCCAAACTAACCCAAACAAAGCAGCCGCTTTCTTATCATTATATGGCAAGCTGGGATGGGGAAGAAGTTCGCCTCGAAGACCCGTATCGGTTTGCCGGCATCTTGAGCACGAAGGAAATCTTGCGCTTCCGCCAAGGCCAGCTTTGGCGGGCTTGGGAGTGTTTGGGTGCTCGGCCGATCACTTTGGATCATGTCGAAGGCTTTGCCTTTGCCGTTTGGGCACCTGCCGCCCAACGGGTTTCCGTGGTGGGTCCTTTCAATAATTGGGACGGGCGTCGCCACATCATGCGCAAGCTGCATGATGCAGGCATTTGGGAGATTTTCGTCCCCGGCCTTTCGGCAAACGATATTTATAAATACGAGATCATCGGTGCAAACGGCGATCTACAACCATTGAAGTCAGATCCATTCGGACAGGCGGCAGAGCTTCGTCCCGCCAATGCCAGCCGCTTGGTAGACCCGCCTAAGCAAGTCGACAGCGACCAAGCATGGCTGAAAACACGCCATGGCCGTCATGGGCTAGACGCCCCCATTTCCGTTTATGAAGTTCATGCGGGATCTTTCCGGCGCAAGCCCGAAGAGGGTAATCGCCCGCTGACCTATGGGGAGCTTGGCGATTGGTTGATCCCCTATGCCCGCGACATGGGCTTCACCCATGTGCAATTCATGCCACTGACGGAATATCCGTTTGATGGCTCTTGGGGTTATCAGCCAGTTGGCCTGTTTGCCACCACCAGCCGCTATGGCACGCCCGATGAGTTCCGCGAGTTGGTAGCGCGTTTGCATGAGGCAGAAATTGGCGTCCTGTGCGACTTTGTGCCTGCCCACTTCCCAATTGACGGTCACGGCTTGAACCGATTTGACGGCACCGCCCTTTATGAGCATGCCGACCCACGCCTTGGCTTCCACCCCGATTGGAAGACCAATATTTATGACTTCACCAGACCCGAAGTCGTCAATTTTCTGGTGTCCTCAGCCTTGTTCTGGCTCGACCGCTTTAAGATTGATGGCCTGCGCGTCGATGCTGTCAGTTCGATGCTCTATCTCGATTATTCCCGCGCGGACGGCGAATGGATACCCAACATATATGGCGGCAATATCAATTTAGAGGCCGTCCAATTCATGCGTCGCCTCAATGAGATGTGCTATGGCGAGGCCGATGGCATCATGATGGTGGCTGAAGAATCCACCGCTTGGGCTGGCGTCTGCAAGCCAACTTATGACGGTGGGCTCGGCTTTGGATTCAAATGGAACCTCGGCTGGATGCATGACACGCTCCAATATATGAGCCGGGACCCCATCCACCGCGCGTGGCACCATGGCGAAATCACTTTTGGACTTGCCTATGCTTGGTCTGAGAATTTCATGCTGGCACTCAGCCATGATGAGGTCGTGCATGGCAAGGGCTCGATCTTCTCGCGTATGCCCGGCGATGACTGGCAGCGCTATGCCAACTTACGCGCCTATTATGCCTTGATGTGGGCCCATCCCGGCAAGAAGCTCTTATTCATGGGGGCAGAGTTTGGCCAAGTCGCCGAATGGAATCATGAAGGCAGCCTCGATTGGCACTTATTGGATCAGCCCAGCCATAAGGGTGTTCAGTCGCTGGTTCGGGATCTGAACAAGCTTTATCGCGTGACCCCGGCCCTACATCAGCGCGATTGTGACCCCTCGGGCTTTGAGTGGGTGCAGGCCGATGCGGCCGACGTATCGGTCTTTGCCTTCCTGCGCTGGAACCATGACCGCTCGGAGAAAATTCTCGCCCTGATCAACATGACTCCAGTCCCGCGTGTAGAGTACCGCGTGGGCGTTCCCCATGATGGGGCGTGGCGGGTGATTTTGAATACGGACTCCTCTGCCTATGACGGGTCCAATTTCGACGGCCCGACATGCGTTGAAGCCGAAGCCGTGCCGTTTAATGGCCAGCCTGCTTCAATTGTCCTGACCTTACCGCCGCTCGCTGGCCTTTATCTCGTTCCGGCATAGGAAGCCTAGTCTGAATGGTGCTGCGACTGGAACCAGGCAACCCAAACCAATTGGGGGCGACGCTCGGTGAGGGTGGCGTCAACTTTGCGCTATTCAGCGCCCATGGGGTACGCGTTGAGTTGGTCTTGTTCTCGAGCGATGGGCAACACGAGATTGCGCGCGCAGACCTTCCGGCTCGCAAAGGCGATATCTGGCACGGCTTTGCGCCAAAGCTTGGAGCCGGTACCGTTTACGGGTACCGCGTCCATGGGCCTTATCGACCAGATCAAGGCCACCTCTTCAACCCGCATAAAGTCCTGCTTGACCCCTATGCCAAAGCTATGGCGGGCAAGTTCCAATGGGGGCCTGAGCATTTTGGCTATTTCTATGAAGGCCATCATCCTGACGGGATGCCAGATAATCGCGATAATGCTGCAACTTGCCTAAAGTCTGTTGTGGTGGATCCCGCCGCCATCGCGCCCCTGCCCCGCCATACAGCAAAGCCTTGGCGCGAGACCCTGATTTATGAGCTGCATGCGAAGGGCTTTACGATGCAGCTGCCTGGCCTATCCGAAAAGGAACGCGGCACGTTCGCGGGCCTCGGCAGTCCCGCAGCCCTCGACTATCTGAGTGCGCTGGGCATTACGACGATCGAGCTCTTGCCCATACATCAGTTCGTCCACGACAAGTTTCTCGTCGATCAGGGCCTGAAGAATTATTGGGGCTATAGCACCCTCAATTACTTCGTGCCCCACGTTGAATATGCCGCTGGCGATCCAATCGCGGAGATGCGGGGGTTTGTTCAAAACGCCCATGCGCGCAATCTCGATGTCTGGATGGATGTGGTCTATAATCATACCTGCGAAGGCAATCGGCACGGTCCAACGCTATCCTATCGCGGGATCGACAATGCGTCTTACTATCGCCTGAACCCGCAAGACTTGAGCCGCTACGCCGATATCAGCGGCTGCGGTGCCACTTTGAATGCGGCCCATCCCAAAGTCCAGAACTTGATCGTGGAATCGCTGGCACATTGGGTACAATGTTACGGCCTTGATGGCTTCCGCTTTGACATCGCCCCTTCCCTCGCCCTAGACGAGGCTGGCCATTTCAGCCGCGAGGCACCTTTCTTTGATGCGGTCCGCCAAGATCCTCGCCTAAAAGATGTCAAACTCATCGCCGAAGCGTGGGATGCAGCGGGGGGCTATTATGTCGGGGACTTTCCGCCTGACTGGGCGGACTGGAACGGTAAGGCCCGCGATTCCATCCGGCAGTTCTGGCGCGGCGACTCGGACAAGGTGCGCGACTTTGCCAAGGCTCTGGCGGGCACCCCTGATCTGTTTCGAAATAAGGGCAAGCCGATTGAAGCCAGCATCAATTTCGTGGCGTGCCACGATGGCTTCCCGCTTCTCGACCTCACGCGTTTTTCGCACAAGCACAATCACGCCAATGGTGAGAATAATCGAGACGGTGGTGACCACGATTTCTCATCTAACTATGGGGTCGAAGGCGAAACTTCTGATCGCGGCATCGAAGAATTGCGTGAACGCCAAGCCCGCAACATGCTGGCCAGCGTCTTTTTAAGTTTCGGCACACCCATGCTGTTGGCAGGCGATGAGATGGGCCGTACGCAAGGTGGCAACAATAATGCCTATGCCCAAGACAATGCGATCAGCTGGCTGGACTGGCGTCTACCCAGCTCGCGCCTCGGTGCCCAACGCCTGACTTTTACCAAGCAGCTGATTGCGCTGCGCAAAGAGATGTTTGCGGGCTTCCCAGACGGCCATCCCAATGGCCCGGGTGAGCGCGAGCCTACCATTGCTTGGTGGAGTGTGTGGGGCAATCTGATGACCCACAAGGATTGGATGGACGACAAGACCCAGTGCTTTGCCGCCGTTTATGAGCCGCGCGGCTGGCTGATCCTGTTCAATGCCAGCCTTGACGATGCAGCCTTCATCCTGCCCCCTACTGGTTCAGGCGTCTGGCGCATGGCGCTGACGACGGCGGACCCGATCCGTCCAACCCAGGACCAAGTGGCCGCTGGCGGCCAAACCATTCAACTTCCTGCACGAACCTTGATCGTGTTTTCGCGCGATACCTCTCGAACAATTGGAAAGACCGGACATGGCTTTTGAACGCATTAGTGGCATTTTGCTCCATCCCACCAGCTTGCCCGGCCCATATGGCATTGGCGAAATCGGCGATGAGGCAATGGCCTTTCTGGATGCCTTGGCGGAGTCGGGGCAGAAGTTGTGGCAAATTCTGCCCATTAATGCGACCGGCAATAATGCAAGCCCCTATTCGGCCACCACGACCTTTGCCGCCAACCCGCTTTTGATCGACATCGACGGCTTGATTGACGCCAAGCTGTTGACCAAAGACGAAGTGGCACATCTAAAGGCACTTCCTCAAGTCAAAGTCGATTATGACGTCACAGTTCCTGCCCGTCTGGAAGTGCTGCGTCTGGCAGGCAGTCGCTTGGCAGCACAAGCCGATCATCCTCTTGCGGCAGGGCTTACAGCTTTCAAGGCCAAGCACGGCGCGGCTTGGCTGGATGATTATGCGTTATTTGAAGCCATTTCGGTTTCGCGCCAGCGCCAAGGCTGGATGCATTGGCCCGATGATCTGCGCCGCAGAGACCCTGCTGCCTTGGCTGAAGCCCGCAAGCGCTTGGCAGATGAGATTGCCGCGATTGAAGCCCTGCAATTCCTGTTTGATCTACGCTGGCAACGTTTGCGCGCGCATGCTGCCTCAAAGGGCATCATGATCATTGGCGATATGGCGATCTTTGTCGCCCACGATTCAGCTGACGTGTGGGCTCGGCCCGATCTCTTCAAGCTGGATGCAGACTTTAACACACGTGTGGGGGCGGGCGTTCCCCCGGACTATTTCAGTGCCACCGGTCAGCTCTGGGGCAATCCCATTTATGAATGGGATAAGATGGCCGAAGATGGCTTTTCTTGGTGGGTAGCGCGGATGCGCCGCTTGCTCGATTTTGCCGATGCCGTGCGGATCGACCATTTCCGTGGCTTTGCCTCGTGCTGGGAGACCCCTGCTGGCGAGACCACCGCGATCAATGGCCAATGGGTTGATGTGCCAGGTGATGCCTTGTTTACCTCCATCATGACGGCCCTACCCGACTTGAAGGTTATCGCGGAAGATTTGGGTCATATCACCGAAGACGTCATCACCCTGCGCGACAAGTTCGCGTTTCCCGGTCTCAAAATCCTTGAGTTTGAGTTTGGCGATGGCCCCCCGCGCGATGAGCGCCACCCCTACCATTATCCCGCCGCAACCGTCTGCTATCCCAGCACGCACGACAATAACACCGTGATTGGCTGGTTCAAGAATGACGGCCGTGAAGCCGCCGAGCGCGCCAATGATGCGCCCCGTGAAGCAGCGGCCGCGTTAGAGCTTCTCGGGGGGGACGGCAGCAACCTGCATTGGAGCTTCATTGAGTTGGCCATGCAGTCTGGATCAAACCTTGCTATCATTGCGTTACAGGATGTCTTCGGGCTCGATGGCAATGGCCGGATGAATACACCTGGCACGATTGAGGACAATTGGAACTGGCGCTTTGAAGCGGATGACTTCACGCCAGCCGCCCGCAAGAAACTGCTTGATCTCGCGAAAGAATACGGACGCTAAGCCACATGAATGCACAGACCCCGGACATAGAAGCGCGCCTCGGTCATTGGTATGACCATATTGACGCGATCTTTCTGAAGCGTTTGAGCGCTGAGGCCGGCCTTTTGCCAGCCAGTACGGCCAAGACAGTCCATGGGGATTATGCGCACGCATGGGTGCGCGACAATGTCTATTCTATTCTTGGCGCTTGGGGCCTAGCTTGCGCCTATAGGCGTTTGGACCCGGGTTCAGAGCGTACCAGCCTGTTGGAGGCCAATGTCGTTCGTTTGATGCGCGGCCTGTTGTCGGCCATGATGGGGCAAGCCGACAAAGTTGAGCGGTTTAAATATACCCAAGACCCACTCGACGGGTTGCACGCCAAATATGATGCCGCGACGGGCAAGCCAGTGGTGGGCGATGCCCATTGGGGCCATCTTCAAATTGATGCGACGTCCCTCTTCTTGTTGTTTTTGGCGCAAATGACCGCCGGTGGTCTCACAATCGTAGAAACCGCCGATGAGGTCGATTTCGTGCAAAACCTAGTCCATTATATAGGGCCAGCTTACCGGATTGCCGATTATGGAATTTGGGAACGTGGCCGCAAATCCAATGACGGCGTTGTTGAGATCAATGCCAGTTCTGTTGGCATCGCCAAAGCCGCGCTGGAAGCCATGGATGGGCTAGAATTTGGCTGTCAGGCTCGTGGCCCCATCCGCGTGCCCGCCGATGATATCGCGCGCGCTCGGGAGACGTTGCAGGTCCTCTTGCCGGGCGAGTCCGCCTCCAAGGAGACCGATGCCGCCCTGTTAGCAGTGGTTGGCTGGCCTGCCTTTGCGGTCGACGACAAGGTGATGATCGCCCATACGCGCGGGCGCATCTTGGATCGTTTGGCCGGGCGGTATGGCTGTAAGCGCTTCTTGCGCGATGGCCATCAGACCACTGTGGAAGACGAACACCGCTTGCACTATCACGCGGGCGAACTCTCAAAATTCGCCAATATCGAATCCGAATGGCCACTCTTCTTTACCTATCTGCTTGTTGACGCAGAGATGACGGGCGATCAGCGCGGGGCCGGGGCTTGGGCAGATCGGCTGGAACCTTTGTTCCAAATGCGCGACGGCTTGCCGCTTCTGCCCGAGCTTTATTATGTCGAGGCCGAGGCGGTGGAAGCAGAAGCCGCAGCACCGGGTAGTCAGGACCGCGTTGCCAACGCCAATTTGCCGCTACTATGGGCGCAGTCACTTTGGGCGCTCGGGGCCATGCTGCAAGAGGGCTTACTCTCGCCCGAAGACATAGATCCCTTGGGCCGTCGCCATCATCTAAACCGGACGCATCAGCCTGAAATCGCCTTTGCTATCGTCGCCGAGGACGAGGAGACCGCGGCGAAGCTACAAGCCTTGGGCCTCCTATGTGACCAGATGACTCACCTTGGCTCCGACGTGATCATTCGCCCGGCGGGGGATTTGGTCAGCGTCTGGACCCAGATCGGGACGAATGCGCGGTTGCGACTGACAGGTCGCCCCGACAAGCGCCTTGGACCTCTCGCCAATGCCTATGTCTATGAGACCGGCGGGCGACACGTGTTGTTCTCAGCCACACTTCTAGAAGCCCATGACCACCATATCCGCTATGATGCTGCTGCCCGCGCGCGCCGCTTGCGAGGGGATTTACGTTATGTCGCCCGACATTGGCGCGGACAGGACAGCCCCGTCTTTATCCTGTGCGTCGATGCAACCGCCATGCAAGGCACGGGCGTGGATCGCCTGATTGATCTGCTTCACGAAGCGCAACGCGGCCAAGTTGACTTTGCCCGCACGAAGTTGGTCCGGATTGACGAAGTTCTGCGCGCGCAGGCCAAGCCAAAGTCGATCACGTCGCTTTTGCCACCCGAACCGGGTGGGGTCGATCATTCCAGTTTGCCACAGCCTTTAGACAACGGTTTTGGCCGTAGTCTGGATGAAGCGATCACATCGGGTGACCAAGCGGAGGTCGAGCGCACCTATGAGGCCGCCGGAAGAGCCGGGGATTGGGCCACAGCACGACGGGGCGCGGCATGGTTGAACCGCACTGATCCTCGTCTGCAAGATTCCGCCAAGGACATTGTGGTACGTCTGCGGCGCTTGGACCTAGGTGAAGGGCGCGTCATCACGCGTCCAGTGCCAGAGGGCGATTTGGTGGCGATGATTGAAGAGGGCCTAAATTCCAAACTGCATGCGGTGATCGCCCAAGAAGTGCTGCAAGCTTTGGGACTATTTTCTAAGTCTGACTCCAGCGCCGTGCGCGGAATGCGCACCATTCGCTTGACCGAGATTGTTGGTCGGCTTGGCCAGGAAGAAATAGGCGGCATGGAAAATCTGGTGGCAGAACCCCCGAGTGTCCTGTTTGATCGCGTCAAGGCGATCCTGCTCGAAACGCCGTCGGTGCGGGCGGTCGTCTCCCCTGCCCCGACCTTTGCTTTGACACCCTCGGCGCAGGCGATCGGCAGCGACTGGGAACAATGGCGCGAGCGTCTGGGCGTTCTAACCCGCGTGGGTAGCGACTTTTTCGCGCGGCTCTGGTCCCTCCTCCATGTTTGCCCGGGCATTGTGTTTGGCGCAAATAATCGACTGGATGCGGCAGTCGCCCGATCGGACCTGACCGCCTGGGAGAAGGATTTCGCACTGGAGATTGAGGTGCGTTTAGAGACCATTCCCGACCCCGCCTATCGCACCTTCTGCCTCGAAGCGCTAAATGTCCTGGCTAACCGGCACGAGCGTGATCCGGACTACCGGGTTGATCAGGACATCATTCTCGATGATCTGATCCATGATGCGGTGGCTTGGATTTGGCGTAATGCTGGCAATGGCGAGCCAGATTGGAAGCAAGCAGGCCCTGTTTGGGCGATGGCACGCAATGCCAATGCGCAGACCATGGCGCTGGCGCTTTATGCCAGTTGCGAAAAGTATAAAGCCACTTGTGAACCTGCTTTTTGCTGATCCAGAGAAGGCGTTTATCGCCTTGCCTGCGTGTGCAATCCCCCGACGACTTGAGGTCGCTATGAGCGGCTCGAGCTAGCAGCATCCTGCCTGCTGATTGATGACAGCGCGTCGCCGAACTGCCCCGCGACACGACCATCGCGTCCTCCCCCTCCCCTTGCAGCCGATTTTTGAGCCTACACGTCCACATCGCAAGCATGGGGGCGTGTGGACAAATCTCGAGGGTCGACGTGTCGATGCGTCCGCTTGTGCGCACCTCCGCAACTCTACAATCGGATAAGCCCACAAGGCCACGACTCCGCGCGGGGATATGTCAGCGTGTGGACGCGTCCGCGATCTGACAGTTGACCAACTTCTGGCCACCAAAAGGGTGCTGGAGCCTCAAAAAGCTCTTCTACTTGCGCGAACTCCCTTCTAAAGCACCGCTAGGCCCCTCACCTGCCCCTGCATGGCACAGAAATCGACCACCAGCCCCCTGTTCGCCCAAAGACGATCCGACAACCGTCCCGCGGCTTAAGTCGTCTCAGGGGCGCAGTTTCAGATGGCCGATAAGGAATCGTTAAGGTTTAAAGTCTAGGGTTTCAACATGTGGACACGGGGAGGAAGCGACTTTTCAACAAGTCCAACCTCGGACAGGGCGACACCTCGCCATGTCTCCAATGCCCACTTGTGGGGGCCTCCAAATGTGGGCGCTCCCAAATGACGACGCGCCGAACTTACCACATGGCCGCATGTGGACACGAGGAGGTAGGAAGATGCATGTAGTAGCCATAGTCAGCCAAAAAGGTGGGGCAGGTAAGACCACTTTATCGGTTCACCTCGCCGTAGCAGCCGCCCGGTCGGGCCTCTCAGTGGCTTTGATCGACCTCGACCCTCAAGCCACGGCCGCGCAATGGGGCGACTGGCGGGGAGGGGACAATCCAGCCGTTGTGGCTACCCCCTACACCCGCCTAGAGGCAACCTTGCAGGAAGCGGCCCAAGCCGGCGTCGATCTCTGCATCCTAGATAGCCCGCCAGCGGCAGATGCGGCCGCCGTTTCTGCCGCACGTGCCGCAGACCTCGTTTTGGTGCCCACCCGGGTCAGCGCCTTCGACCTGCACGCCATTAAGACAACAGGCGAATTGATGCGCATTGCACAAAAGCCCGCTTACACAATTTTCAATGCCGTCCCACCGCGCGCGGCGAGCTTGGTCGAAGATGCAGCTGCTGTTGTGCGTGGCATTGGCATGCCTTTGGCCCCTGTCTGCCTGACAGAGCGCGCGGCCTTCCGCCATGCGGTGGTCGATGGCCATACCGCCAGTGAGTATGAGCCAGGCTGTAAAGCAGCCAGCGAAGTGGATGCGGTCTTTGAATGGATGATGGGCCGCCTCACCAAAACCCAAACCGTCGCCCAAGCGGCTTAACCTACAAATTCAACCAAGAGGGAAGGGGAGATAGATGGCCAAAGCACCAAGCCTCGCAGCGCGCCTCGCCGCCGTAGCCGCACAGCCCAATACAAGCCCATATCAAATGACCGCGCCTGCCAACCAGGACAGCCAGCAAGTGGCCGAGCCGCAGTTTGCTGCAGCACCAGCCCCCGTCAAGGCCGCTGAGCCTATCGCACCCGCGCCGGTCTTCGCGCCGCCTAATTTTGCGATGCCAGTGGCTCAGAAAGCGAAAGCCCGCGATGGACGCGTAATGGTGGCCGGCTATTTCAGCCCAGAACTTTCGCGTTCGCTGCGAATCTTGGCGGCAGAGCGCGATGTCACGGTGCAGCATCTGGTGGGTGAGGGCCTTGATTTCGTCCTACGCCATTATGGCAAGCACCCGATGGGTGAGCGATAGTCCAAGACCCGCATCAGGGCAGAGGCCCCGTCACGACCACGTGGCGACTTGAAGACGTGTCCACACGCAGACAGGTCGACGGTTCCACCTGTCTGACAGCGCAAGCCTGATTTATCCTGCGCAGCCGCAGAATCAGATAGGATTGTCCAAACACGATCCAAATAGCCCGATTGGCTTGGTCAAAGCTCAGAATCGGGACACGCCTAATCTGCACCCGTTGGTGCGTCACCGGGGATAAGCTTTTGCCCTCTCGCGTGCGAGCACTGTGGCAATATTCGAAAGAGAGAGACAGCTATGTCCGCGCGACGCAAAGATGATCCTCAGTTCGATTTCTTTATCCCGATGGTGCACGACATCCCGTTGAAGGATCAGCGGGAGACGATGGAGCGGCCCTTCTTCTCGCTGCAAAAGCGCAAGCGCCTCAAGCCCATCGACTACCGCAGCCCCGATGGCGAAGTTTGGGTCAAAGTCGAAGCTGTGCCTGCCTATGGCATGGCGAGCATTTGGGACGCTGATATTCTGATCTGGGCCGCCAGCGCCCTCAATCGCCTCAAGCAACAAGGCGTCAATGATCTGCCACGTACCTTGCGCACCACCGCCTATGATTTGTTGCGCGCCATCAAGCGCGACACAGGTGGCAAG
>JAJTGP010000155.1 GCA_021299265.1 Hyphomonadaceae bacterium
ACCCCTTGGGCTTTGGTCACTCGTGACCATGCCATTTGCGTCATTAGGTGAATCGATTTGCGCTATTGGGAAAGAGTCCCTGTGGACTCAATTGCTTGCCGAAACAGCCTACGCGAGTCCGTGTAGAATTTAGCCGAATCTTTTCCGTAGCATGGCCTCGATCGCACGAACTGCATGAACTTCGCCACCTTGCGGCCGACCAGGCTTTTCCTTCGGATTCCAGCAATAGACATCGAAATGTGCCCAGATCGGTTTTTGCTCCTTCACATTGACGAATTTCGAGATGAACAGCGCGCCATTGATTGCCCCGGCGAACGGACCGCCAGAGTTCTTCATATCTGCAATCGGGCTGTCGAGATCATCTTCATAGGGCCGCCACAAAGGCATTCGCCACAAATGGTCACCTGTCAGAGCCGCCGCTTCGTTCAAAGCCGCAGCTAATTCTTCGTCTTCGGTGAAGAATGGCGGCAATTCGGGGCCCAGTGCCACACGCGCAGCGCCGGTTAGGGTCGCCATATCGAGGATCATAGCATTGCCGTCTTCGCTGGCGCGCGTGACCGCGTCCGCAAGGATAAGACGGCCTTCGGCATCGGTATTGTCGATCTCGACACTCAAGCCGTTACGGGCGCGGATGACGTCGCTAGGCCGGAAGGAATTACCATCCATGGCGTTCTCAACAATCGGCAGATAAACCGACAACCGCACGTCAAGCCGGGCCTCAGCAAGCATCGAGAAAAGGGCCAAGGCACAAGCGGCCCCGCCCATATCTTTCTTCATCAACGCCATTCCAGCGCCCGGTTTGAGATTTAGCCCGCCGGTATCAAACGTGACGCCCTTGCCAACTAAAGCCAACGGGTAGGCATCTGGTCGACCAATGCGAAGGACTACCAAGCGTGGATCCTGCGCGGCACCCCTGCCAACAGCATGGATCAACGGATAATTTTGCGCCAATAATTCTGCGCCCCGGATCACTTCAATCTCAGCGCCATGGCTTTCGCCCAAAGCAACGGCCGTCGCTTCCAAAGCATCTGGCCCCATGTCATTGGGCGGCGTGTTGACGAGGTCCCGACCAAGTTTAACCGCAGCGACCGTGCGGCTAGCAGCCTCAACGTCGGCCCCAGCCGGGGCGATCAAGCGGGCAAGACGTGGATCCTTGCGCTTATAGCGATCAAAGACATAAGCCCCCAAAAGATAGGCAACTAAAATCGCGTGGCCCTGCTCTTTCGCAAGCGGCGACGCAATCCGATAGTCGCCCGCCGGCAGTTTGCTGGCCAATGCACCATAGACCGATGTATCCGTCCCCGCGCCAAGCCCGAACAAAACACGCTCTAACCCGCCATCTGGCGCAGGGATCACTAGCACGCGACCGGCTTGGGCACGAAAATCCTGGTGGCCTGCAAGGGCGGCTTGCGCGCTGGACTTGCCTTCAAGGTAAGCAGGCCATTCGGCGCTTGAAATGGCATGGATGGGGATAAAGGTGGCGTCTTGGGGGGCGATGTTCGGATGCATGAGCCTTCTTTAGGCCGTTCTGAACCCGGTGAAAAGCGATTAAGTCGGGCAAGGGAGCACCCGGCCTTGAGGGTTTATTAACAAAGATTGACGAAAGATTGGTGCCTGTGATTCGTGAGGTTCTCACCATGACTTTCCCTTCCCGTGCCCGTCGATTGCCACTCGCCCTCTTGAGCGCAGGCTTTGGCCTGATTTGTCTGTCCGCACCCAATGCACAAGCCTTTCCCTTCTTCGGCAAAAAGCCAGAAGCGAGCACCAAAGCGCCAGCTGCAAAGGGTGCACCGCGGGCGCAAAGCGCGAGGACATCCGTAGTGGAGGGGCCGTCAAATCCGACACCTACGGCCGAACAGACGGCTGCTGCCAAGCCTGCGTCCGCAAAGGAACGCCAAGCGGCTCGCAGTTTGGACTTAATCAATCAATCTGCATTCTGGCTGGGTGAACTTGAGAAGAATCCCACTGATGCCGAAGCTGCATTAGAAGGCTCGATTGCCCTTAGAAGAATTGGCTCAGCAGAGCGCGCAGTCCAGCTTGCCGCTATGGGTCTTCAGGTCAAAGGTGAAAGTCCACAATTATGGAGCGCGCTCGCCTTGGCCTTGGTCTCGGGCGGTGAAAATGAGGCCGCGCTTCAGGCCCTACAAAAGGCCGCCACTCTCAGCCCAAGAGACCCTAGCCTGCAGTCGGCTCTTGGGGTCGTGTACGACAGGCTGGAGCGGCCAGATCTTGCCACAACCGCCTACGAAACTGCGCTCAAGCTAGCGCCAGAAGACGCGGTTGTGCTCAGCAATTACGGGCTATCGGCTGCGATGGCAGGAGATTTAAAAAAGGCTGAGGCTCTGCTTCGGCGCGCCAATCACAGTCCATTGGCTCCGCCGCAAGCACGCCAAAACTTGGCTCTCGTAGTCGGCCTGCAGGGCCGCTTCGAGGAAAGTGAGCGCTTGGCCTCTCGCGATTTGCCACCGGCCGTGGCATCGGAGAATGTAGCTTACCTCAAAGCCATGCTGAATGGTGGCGAGAATCGCTGGACGCAGTTGCGTCAGGAAAAGACCAACTAACGAAAAAGCCGCCAGCCATCGTAGGCAAGCGGCTTTTCCTTTTGAATTCTGTAGGGTCTATCAGACCATAAATCCAAGGTTTGGAGTCGTGAAATTCCTCAAGTTCGGGAATATCACGGCGAGGTCTGTGTTCGAGACGCCGAACCAAGTTCCAAGAGTCGCAGCATATTGGTCCACCGAGGTGGTTGGAATATGGGCGTTGCCGGATTGATCTGGGTTACGGAACGTACCTAAGTCACTGCCAACTGTTGGAAACTGGCCATACATATCGCCACCGTTCACCGCGCCACCCATCACCAAATGATGGCCACCCCAAGCGTGGTCAGTACCATCGCCATTGGTGTTAAAGGTCCGCGAGAAGTCAGAGCCCGTGAAGGTCGTCACGGAGCTCCGCATATCCACGCCACCAATATTGGCCAAGGTCGCATCAAATGTGGCCATGGCATTGGCCAGCTTGCTCAAATTGTTAGGTTGGGCCGTGTTCTGGAAGTCATGGCTATCATGGCCACCAATGGCCACGAAAAAGACCTGACGGCGCAAGCCAAGCGCAGGTGCGGCCGCAATCATACGAGCGACGGTTTGCAGCTGAACCGACAAGGAGTTTGTTTCCACATTGTTGGTGATCGGGTTACGATACACCGGCGGCGCAGGAATAGCCGTCACCATCGCACCTGTCGCGGCTGTATTCAGCGTGACAGAGGCATCTAGCGAGCGACCGACGATCGTCGCATGGTCAGCCCCCATATTCGCGACAAAGCCGGTGTCTCGGATGATTTCCCGCATTTTTGCAGGGCCTTGGTTAGAACCAAACAGTGTGGTCCCACCCGCGGCATTCACAACCACTGCGGGCGTCGCGCCGGTCGATACTTGATATTGCACAACCGTACGGCCCGACAGAAACACAGCGTTCCCGGCGGTCGACATGGCGGTATAAAGGCTATTGGTACCGTTGCCCGATGCCATCAGGTCACCAAACTGGCCACCCCAACCGGTGCGGACACCCTCGGTAAGGCCCGCTTGCCAAACGGCCTGCTGGTCATTGTGCGAGAACAAATTGGCAGGCAGCTTTTTCGACCGTGCTTGATATTGTGCTTTTGTCACAGGCTCGACCAAAGAGCCAACATTGGCGATCACGGCCAATCGACCAGCGGTGTAGACCGGCAGAAGTGGAGCCAACATAGGGTGGAAGCCGAATGTACGCGTTGTCGCGGTGGTGCCGGCAGGAATGGCCTGGGCCGTCTTTGTCGTGAACGGCAGGATGCCGCCCCAGGCTTCAGGTGTCCCGGCAGCAACGGTCCGTCCAGTGACAGAGGAAGTTGAACCAACCGCTGCGGCAGCTGTACCGACCGGCATCAGAGCAATCGGATCAGATCCAGTGTTGCGTGCAGCCCAATAACGGTTCCAGGAATCGGTATCAGAGGCCAGAACCGTGTTGTTGGAGTCGTTGCCACCCAATTGGAAGATGCAAACAAGCGCTTTGTATCCCCCTGCAGTCTGACTGGCAGCCGAGTTAAAGGCGGCCAATTGCATGCCGAAGGCGGTTGCGACTGGCGCGGCAATACCAACTGCACCGGTTGTTGCCATAAATTGGCGACGTGTATGACGTAAATCTTTCATGGCCGCCCCCTTAGCGCTGCAAGATATAATCTGGAGAAACAACAGTCAGATAGACCGCGAGCTTTGAACGGTTAAGCAAGGCTGCATCGATCTGTGCTTGCGTGGTGGTCCCGCCCGATGGAATGTTGACTGCCGTGACCGCATCAATGATTTGCTGGCGGCGAGCCGTGGTCATGTTGCCATAGGTCAAAAGGTAATTGACCCGGTCGACCAAGGCACCTGGATCGGCAGCAACGGCCATTTCCTTGGTGTAGCTCAGCTTGACGTCACTGCTGCTGCCGATACCCGTGTTGACTGTGGTCTGCATGGTGTTCATGTAGCCAGCTACCGTCACTTCATCGACAATTTGCATTTCCGGCGCGACGAGCCCTTGCGTGCCGGTTTTGGAATTCGGCGGCGTATAGCCGGGCCGGAAGAAGTTAAACACCGAGGGCGAAGCCATGGGTGATTGGCCCAAAGACGTCGAGGCGCTCGTCGAGCCGACTGGCCAGAAGCCATTGGTTGAGGAGGCATTTAACGCACGCATCAAACCGGTCATGCGGATAACGGGCTCACGTAGCTTGCCGAAATTCGCGTCGACCCCTGCAGACATGTTGCGGGCCTCGCTGTCCAACAAAACGGCGCGGACGACTGCGGCCATATCGCCACGCACGCCAGAACCGTTATTGTTGAAGACATTCGCGACCCGGTTCACATAAGCCGGACTTGGGTTCGAGGTCACCAAACGCTGGATCATCTGCTTCCCAATGAATGGGCCGACATTTGGATGGTTGAAGATGGCGTCAAGAGCAATCTTCAAATCACCAGCAGGATTTGGAGTCGTGGTCGCGGGGATCACCGTGCCCAAGAAGCGCTTCTCAGAGATCGAGTGGAAATTTGGGTAAGCAATCATTGGATTCACAAACGAAGCATCATTGCGACCGCCGCCCGAGAAAGTCGAGTTGGTTGGCGTCGTGGCAAACCAGCTAAATCCGGTAAAGACTTTCGCGAGGTTGGAGATGTCTGCTGCCGTATAGGTTGGGATTGGATTGCCCGAACCATCCAGCTTTTGCGTTCCATCATTGTTGAGTTCGAACAAGCCAATCGACATCAACTGCATGACTTCGCGTGCGAAGTTTTCATCTGGCGAACGACCCGTTGTGAGGTCTTCTTTCTGGTTTGCCATATGGGTCAGATAGACACCCATCATCGGATGCAGAGTCACATCTTCCAGAAGCTGGCGGTAATTACCAAAGGCATTGCGGCCCAGCATATCATAATAAGAGCCGAGGCCACGGACGTTCATTTGTGGTTCGGCAAATGAGATCACGAAAATTTGTGACAAGGCAAACTTGGTTCGTTCACGCAATTGGTCTTGCGAGGTGACAGCTTCGCGCCAAAAATATTCGTAGAAATGGGTCGAGCTCACATCTGCGGTCGGATTAGGTGCCGCAGGAGCTGGCGGGTTCCGCAATTGATTCCGTCGTGTGTTTAAGTAGTCGAGGGCGAGCGCACCTTCTGGCAGGGCCTGCTGCGCGGTGATCCACGCTGCAAAGGTCGTATCCCGGGTTGCTTCAGTTTCCGCTTCGGTCGGACCAAAGGTCGCTTGAATGAGGAAGCGCGACGTCTCTGCCGCAGTCGGTCTTGGCGTGACAACCCCGCCACCACCGCCGCCCGGCGCAGACGAACCGCCGTCGCCGCCGCAGGCTGAGACCATTCCTAATAATAACGCAGCACTTGCTACCTTAATCCAACGATTGCTCATAACTCACCCCACCTCAAGAAGCCGTTCTCACCAATCGTGCAGACACAATTGTGGCGCCAAAAGCTCTTGCTACCAATAAGGCTACTATGCCGAAAGACTATAAAAACGTATAATTTATTCGCCAATTTTTACTTAAGGGGGTCATTTTAATGAAAATATATTTGAAAAATCGAAGTGTACGTCGCCACCCTATCGCAATAGGCGGATTTCTCGAACTTGGCGTCGGCCCTGATTACGCTCCAATTGTACGATGACATCCACGACACTTCGGACATAGGCCAAGATATCTGCATGGGTCATTGCTGTGCCCGTCTGCAAGGCCATCAGAGCCAATTGCTCCAAGGCCCCATCCGGAGTGTCGGCATGTAGGGTGGTGACAGAACCAGGGTGCCCGGTATTTATGGCACGCAAGAAGGTGAAAGCTTCTTTGCCTCGCAATTCACCCACAATGATGCGGTCCGGTCGCATACGTAGTGCTGATTGCAAAAGATCGTCCACATCGACCCGCGCCTCGCCAGTCTGGCCCTTGACCGCAACAAGGCCAACGGCGTTCTCGTGAACAAGTCGGATTTCCGCGGCGTCTTCAATCAGGATTAAACGCTCGTCTAAACTAACTTCTTTTAAAAGGGCGTTGAGGAAGGTTGTTTTGCCTGTGCCCGTACCGCCGGAGACAACGATGTTTCGCTTTTGCTGAACGGCAAGCTTCAAGAATGCGGTTACGTCGCCCTTGGCGAGGCTGGCCTTAAGTTCTTTATCCGGATCAAAGGAGGCCTTTGTGCCGCCAGCGCCCACAATGTGAGAGAGCGCCCCAGCCGATACATAATCATCAAGAGTCAGATCCGTCAGCACGTGCTTGCGAATAGCCAGGGCAACTTCGCCTCGGGTTGCCGGGGGTAGCACGATTTGTATCCGCTCCCCCGTCGGCAGACTAGCCGACAACAAGGGATGTTCCCGACTGATTCCCTGCTTAGAAATGCGCGCGATTTGGGAGGCTAGACGCGTTAGATTAACTTGCGTCACATCAGGTGCATCGTGACGGACAATGCCGCCTGTTACACTCTCAACCCACACCTCGCCGGGCCGATTGACCAAGATGTCCGTGACGTCAGGTCGATTCAGCCAACCTGCGAGTGGCTCCAGAAAAGCAGATAGATAAACGCCTCCTAAGACCTGAGGCGCCCCATGTAGCCCGCTCATGGTTTATTCCCAGCGGGTTGCTCCATAACTGGTGGAGCGCCCACAGCTGGTGAGACTGGGTTGAGCGAGAAGTCGAGATCGCGGGCTACGAAAACTTGAATAGCTGTTCCTTGCTTTACGGTCACAGTCGGCTTGATCGTTTCACCGGACGTAACAGCACTCGGAAGAGTCTGAGCCGTCCCAATGACCAATTGGTTGGAATTGGTATTGCTCAGAGCCGCGCTGATTGCCGTCGACAATAGTCCTGGGCCATAGCGCTGGAAATAATGACGATTCACTTTTCCGTCTAATCCAGCTCGACCAAGCGGGTCGGTCCCCGGTGATGCAAGCTGGATGGAGACACCATCGGGCCGCAAAAGTCTGGTCCAAACCACAAACGCGCGCGACTGCCCTAGCGCCACTTCTGAGCGATATTGACCAACCAAGCGTGAGCCTCGCGGGATCAAGACCCGTGTGCCGTCGAAGCTTAATACATCACGGCTAACCACTGCCCTTACAAAGCCTGGAAGGTCTGAATTGATCGCTGTTTCCAAAACGGCGGCAATCAGGGCACCCTGCGGAACCGTCGTATTTGGGTTGCGCAAAGAGCCAGCACGGGCAGCAGGAACGTCGCCCGAACTGACCCGCGCAGCAAAGGCATCATTGTCACCCCCGCCACTGCCTGCAGCATTTGCAGCATTTGCTGCGGCCTCTGCTGCACCAGGAGACACAAGATCGACGATCAAGGCCGGAGAGCGCATGCGCTGCGTCAAATCCGCTCCCGTCCGCGACGGCGGCGGCGGCGGCGGTAAAGGCGTAGGCATTGGACGATAGACGTCGCGGATGGGTGAGGGCGGTGGTGGCGGCGCAGGTGTCCACGCTTGGGGTGGGGGCACCGCCTCATTTGCCGCCGGGTTCTCAGGGACCATCGGCTGCGAAGGCATGATTGGCGGCGCCATTGTTTGAGCAAACAGACTCGGTGGCTCAGGAATGCTTTGGCCTAGGTTGCCGTCATTTTTTGCGTCGCGCGTAGGGGTCAAATCACCCACGCCGGCCCGCTTTTGAGCCGAAACCATGGTCGTAAACACGATGGTACCGAGGGCAAGCGCGCCAACAACGCCAGCAATCATTACCCACGGGCGGTCTGGATAAGCAACGGCAGGAGCGGCATCCACAATCAACTCCGACGCCGCGCCTTCTGTCGCTTTTTCTGCCGCAACTGGGCCAGTGGCCAAAGGGTCAACTGGTTCAAGCGAACCAAAGCTTATGGAGCTCATGGCTTCGCCCCCTTCGGCGCACCGAGGCCGAATAGACCGCGAGACTTTGGCTGTGTCCGGCTAGAAGGCCGCATCACCGGCGCATTAGGGCCCGGATCAGGTTCACGCCAAGAATCATTGCTGACGATGGTTTGGTCGGGGCCATTACGAAGAACGAACGCAGGACCAACCCGCTCCACCACCATCACATTGCCGCGCATAATGAAATTGACGAGTGACTCAGACCCATCCGCGCTCAATGCAAAAACGGCCGGAGTCGCCGCGCCAGAAGGCCATTCCAAATAGGTGCGCTGGCCGTCATCAAATATGCGCGACGGTACATTGCGCGTGCTACCGGAAACCGAGTAATTTTGATTTGAGCCGGTTTGCGGCTGAGGTATCAAGTCCTTAGGCTCAGGTGCAACCGGGTCAGGCGGATAAGTAAATTTCACCCGGTAGATGATGTTTGGATCGCCCGGACCTGTTGGTTCCTCGGCGCTCAACTGGAACGTATAACGCCGTTTTGTGGTGATCACCGACATGTTTGTCGCAGCGTCAAACTCAATCGGCTTCACAAACAGCGTATCAGCTCGTCGATTAGGCGTAACTTGCCAAGCAAGCGAGTCACCGATCGAGACATTCTCAATGCGCTCATCGGCACCAAACTCAATCATCATTTGATAGCCATAGTGGCCCCGGAGGGAGACGACGCTATCCTCTCTGAAAAAAACCGTCTGAACGCGAGGGTCTATTGCACCCGGGATCGGCACCTCGCGCATTTGGGCGCGCACCGGTTCAGCACCCATAACCAGCGTAGCAAACACGACGGCTAAACAGATGTTCCAGTGTGGCTTAAGGTGCGTCATTGGGCTGGGAACTCCTCACCATTGGGATTGCCCGACTTTGATTGCGGCGGCGCAGCAGGCGTGGCCTGTGTAGGAGCCTGCGCGGCAGGCATCGCAGGAGCCGCGCCAGTCACTGGGGCTCCTGGAACGGGAAGCGTCGTTACTCCGGTCGTTGGAACGGGAGTCGGTGCGGGTATCATTGGCGGCGGCGAAGCGGGCATCGGCACGGGCTGCGTGGTCTCGGCATCGCGCCGATAGCTTGAAATCTGGAAGCCAAGAGGGTTCAGATAGCGATCTTGCTCATTAATCGGTTTACCCGAGAAACTATAGACAACGGACGCCACCCAAGGCTGGCGCATGCCGGCCCCGCCACCACTCTCGGAGCGCTCTGTATCGAAGCGGATCATGGCCGAACGTGGGCCCAAAATGGTCACACTCTTTACGGTAACTTGAATGCGAGTGTTAGGGCTGACCCGGCTTTGAATGCCGTTTGGATTAGACTTATCCCAATCCCGCAAATAATCGGTCTCTGCTGCGCCTTGCGACCACGCGAGGGTCTTCCGATATTGCTCGCGATAGTCGGCAGCGTCGAACGTTTCCCGCGCCAAAACATATTGAACCACAAAGGATTGAGCGACGGCCTCGGTTTCACTCAAGGTGCCGAGATTGACCCCGCGTGTGGTCTGAACATAGCCAGTCTCACGATCAACCGTGATCGTGTACGGCATTGTTTGCTTTAAGGGTACCAATACCACCAAGGCAACTGCCTGAATTGCTGCAATCCCAACTGCGATCCCAGCAACAATCCAAGCGGTACGTTGCGACCGGCGAAGCGTCGCATGCGTGTCCTGCGCCCAAGTGCTGGACGCTTCATAATAATGGGCGCGGGCCGCGACGCCATTAGGCGGAACGCCAGCGGGATTGTTGGACGGATCAGCGTGCGGGCCGGTCATGGTGCTTTTCCAGTTGCCGATAGGCTTAGTTTTGAAGGGGGTTGGGCAAACATGCTTTCGCGGGGTCTGCTGGGTCGCGTTGGATTATTCCGTTTGCGGCCATTTTGGCCCAAGCGGACAGAATTATCGCCCCGCAAACCTTCACCGCCACCACCAGCGACCAACTCTGTTCGCCGATCAAATGTGGTTGAGGTTTGAGTTCCCGCACCTGAAACTGCGGCCGCCAAGCGGGCATCGCGACGATCAGAGCCCGATCCTGAAGCTCCCCCAGCGACAACGGCCGCGAGACGAGATGCACGGCTGGCTTCGGTCGGCGCATCAGCGCCAAAGCCTTGACGCCCTGTGGCAGCCTCATTCACAAGAACAGGCTCTGGCTCGCGCGCTTTGACATCGGGCAGACGGAACCCTGCGACGAGCCGCGTGCACAAACCAATCACACTGCCAAAGACTGCCGTAAAGGTGAGGATAATCACCATGACAGTCAAAATTGGCTGCAAGTCATAGCGATTCTCGGCGCGAGCAAGGGCGAGACCCTGCAAGCTTGGCTCGAGTGAGGCCAAAAGGCCTGCCATGAAGACAACCGTTGCTAACGGCACCAGCGCAAAGCCCAATGCGGTTCGAAGCCAACCTTCAAAGAAGCCTTTGGTGCTTTCAAACAACAAGAGCCCAACAAACAGAGGGCCGATAGCCAACAGCAGGCCCAACATCAATTTGGCCAAGATCAACAACCCTAATGTTGAAACCAATAGCGTAATGGCGGAGAGCCACAGGGCCGTCGCACCAAAGGCAGGGCCACCTTGCAGAGCGGACCGCATTTGGATCACAGGTGCCAAACCTTTCAAGCTCTCTGGGTCGGTACCGGGGGCTGCCTGCAAGACAAAACTGCCCGCATTCACGGTGGCACCGGCGACATTTGGTCCTTGCCCGGGCACGTCGCTGACTAAAGCCATGGCGCTGGCAGACTGGGTCAATTGGTCAAACGTATACTGTAGCCGAGCAAAGATATCGCTTGGCCCCATGGTTTGAGGCATCGGCATATTGGCCAAAAGGCTGTTGGCGATTTCGGCGGGGCCGTCGAACAAGAGCGAGAATACAAGGCTTTGATAGCTCGCCCAAGAAGTGGTCAACATCACCACGGCACCCAGCTTAATTGCAATCATCGGCAGGTCGCCAACGCGCAAATCAGTTCGGCCCGTCAAAAGACGGAAGCCCAAGAGCGCGACATAAATCGTCAAAAGGACAGTTATAACCGACCCAAGCGTAGAGCCCGGACCAAAGAAGGCATTATAGCCGCCCTGCACCCCTTCGCGGATATTGCAGTCAACCGTATCGAGAAGGCCGCGCACCAGCCCTAGGTCAGCGCGTGGGGCCGAACATTGACCAATCATCGCCGCCCCCCTCTGCTGGAATCGCGAGCCTGATTGACGCTAGCAGTCAAAAGCGGCAGCCAAATGGCAGGATCATCACCATGCTCGGCCCGCAGCGCATCGAGGCGCCTGACGGTTGACTCGCGTCCCGACAGAACGGTCAAAACATCCGGCATGCCATCTAGATTCAGTCGCGCGACCACGCTGTCGGTACCATGCTTGATCACAAAGCAACGTGACGTGTCCGGCAAAGCTCGGATCAAGTCCAACTCGTGTAGAGTCAGGCCGAACCCACGACAATATTCGTCTTCTTGCGCCTTTGGATTAGGCATGAATATTTGTGTCGCGGCTTGTTCGATAATGGCCGAGGATATCTGGCTCGACAAAGCGTCAGAAGCGCTCTGGGTAGCAAAGCCCACAATCCCGTTGCGTTTACGAATAGTCTTTTCCCAATCGCGAATACGGGCGACAAAAATGGGATCATCTAAGGCCTTCCAGCCCTCATCAACCACCAAAATAGCGGGCGTGCCATCGAGGCGTTGCTCCACACAATGGAACAAATACATCATGGCCGGCGTGCGTAAAGCGGGGTCGTCCAAAATTGAAGTCATATCCACGCCAAGGGTGCGGGTCGACAAGTCGAGGCGGTCTTCCTCATTGTCGAACAGCCATGCGCGAACGCCATCATGGATCCAAGGCTCAAGTCGCGACGCAAGGTCACCCGGAACCGGACGGCGGACCCCGGCGAGCAGTTCAGCAACATAGCGCAGACGACGATATTGTGGCGCTTGGTCAAAATTGGCTGCGACTGCGTCCGCGATCTGCGCCTGCTCATCAATGGTCAGTTTCTCGCCATCAATGCTAACCAAACGCGACAACCACTCGGTCACAAACGCCCGATTGGCGGGAGTATCAGGCAAAGACAAAGGGTTTAAGCCGGAAGGATTGCCATGGCGCAGGGTTTCATAGCGCCCACCTATCGCTCGAATAAAAATCTCCGCGCCGCGGTCTTTGTCGAAAAGCACGATACGGGGATCAAACTTGCGCGCTTGGGTCAAAAGGAAGTTCAAGACTACCGTTTTACCAGAACCGGAGGGGCCGATAATCGTGAAATTGCCCAAATCATTCTTGTGGAAGTTGAAATAATAGGGCGTAGCCGAAGTTGTTTCCAACACGGTCACCGCTTGGCCCCAGACATTGTGGTCTTCTTGGCCAATCGGGAAATTGTGAAAACTCGCCAGACCAGCAAAATTGCCCGTAGAGACTAAGGCACGCCGAGCGATATCTTTAAAGTTGCCCGGGAATTGCGCCCAGAAGGCGGGCTCGAGATTGACGTCCTCGCGGACAGAAATGATGCCTTCTTCGGTGAACGCAGCTTGTACATCTGCGGCAGCTTGGTCGAGCTGTGCTTGCGTCGTCGCCTTGATGCACACACTCATATGGTGTTCGCCAAACGCGGACCTACCGGCGGAGACATCGTCCTTCGCAATGGACAGGTCCCGACGCAGACTAATGGCATCATCGTCGGCGGCGCGCATCCGACGCAGCGCAAGGTTCATGCGATCAAGTGCGACTTGCCGGTCCACAAAGGCAAAGCTCTCGGTTACAGTCATCTCAACGGGCAAACGCATGAGATCATCGAGCATGCCAGGCGCTGTGTGTGGCGGGTAGTCTTTGATCGAAATCATGGTGCCAAACTGGCGCGGGAGACCGGGGGCGGCGTGGAGTTCAAAAGCCTCTAGGCCAAAACTAATGCGGCGATAAGGAACATGAAAGCCGAGGTCGGTGTCCGGCAGCAAGACCGGACGCAATTCGCCATTGTAAAGGCCCGACAGAAACTCCAATGGCTCTGAACAGGCACCATGGCGACTGTCGTAAACCGAAAGGACCCGCGCACCATAAGGGGCGAGTGACGCCATCAAAGCGTCACGAGCAGTATCTAATTCACGCATATCCCGCGCGCGCTCCGCGGCAATTGCTTGCGACGACGTGCCCCGCAAAAGCTCCATCGCTTTATCAATAAAGCCGGTTCGACCAACGGCAGGACGGCGCACAATCGTCAAGAATAGGTCATTGATGAACATGGCCCGACCATCGAGGCGCGCAGACCATTGCTGATCAACTTCACGGGAAAAGGCATCGGGGAAATCAGCTTCTAGTGACGGCTTCACCGGGCTACGAACAACATGATGAACCACCGCAAAACGGGCATGTGCGATTGAGCGCAACATCGTATCGCGGATGGCCTTGCGGTAGTTTAGGTCCTCGGTATCCGCCGTCTCAAAGGCCAGACCGTCCAGCTTGATAACCTGCAATAACATGCCGTCACGGGTTTCAATGGTCGTATCGTCGACATGGCGCGCATAAGGCAGCCGAGCACCCGCCGGGGCTTCTCGGTGAGCAATTTCGGCTAACGTAGCCAAACGCTTCTGCTGGGCGCGCGGACCTGCCATTTAAACGTCAATCATCTCCTATGGCCTGTACGAATTGCATCGCCAGAAGGCGAAATTCGCCACGCGGGGCGAACTGATCATCCGGGTGATCCATAGATCGAGAAATCGTGGTTCATCGCGGGCCGCGATCACGCCAACCAAATGCAGAACAACGGCTGCGACCAAGGCCCAGACGGACTTAGTCACTAAAAAGACTTCTGCAGTGATGATGCCGTTGAGGATAAACCAAGTATAAGTCACGCCCGCAAACATCTGCGGGCGGGTCAAAGCAGCAAAAACTGGATCGCGCTCTAGCTGCGCCATGTTCGCCCCCTAAAATCCTTGTGCAGCGCTGCGGATGCCTCCGACAATGGCTGCAGACCCAAACAAGATAAAGCAACCCAGAATAACCATCCCCCCATGACGCCAATTCATCCGACCGGTCAGCATCATGAAGCCACAGCCGGCTACCGCGATCACGGCCACGGCGGTTGCAACCGCACCCAAGAGTGTACCCTGCACCCAATTCACAGCGCCTAAAATGACGCCGGAGCCAGCTGGGTCTAAGTTTGCTGATTGCGCTAACGCTGGGCCGGCCCAGAAGATGGCCCAGATCGAGATCAGCGCCCACAGCGCTTTGCGTACTTCTGTCATCGACGTCTTCCTCAAGCTTGCAACTATACTAGCGGATTGAAAGCCGCTCTGAGATGGCCTTCACATAGTTTTGGGTTTCACGATAGGGTGGAATTCCACGATGGCGGGTTACAGCCTCTGGCCCGGCATTATAAGCGGCCAAAGCGAGACGGACATCCCCGCCAAAACGATCCAATAACGTGCTTAGGTACGCCACGCCGCCAAAAATATTGTCGCGCGGATCATGGGGATTAACCCCCAGCCAAGACGCGGTTTCCGGCATCAACTGCATAACGCCGATGGCCCCCTTTCGAGAGACAGCAGAGTCGCGAAAGCGCGATTCCTGCCAAGCGACGGCTCGCACCAATATTGGGTCTACGCCATATTTTGTTGCCGCCTCAGTGACATAGGCATCCAAAGTAGGATGAAGCCTTAATGGATAGACCGGCTCCACTAACTTGAAAGGTGTCGACCGAGTGGCTGCGGATTGGGACTTAGGTTCCGGTTTCAAGACTGGCCTGGTTGTATTTCCGAGAAACAAAGTTGGGCCAGAGTAGACGGTCGCCGCGCCATTGGCACCAACTTCAATCACGTCAGCCGCTGCCGGTCCGAATCCAAAGCAAGCGCAGGTGAGCGTAAGCCAAGCAAAACCTTGCGAAGCTAGGGACCTTCCAACCAATTTCACTTTATAGATCATGTGCATGCCAAGCGCTTGGATCGGTTAGTTTTGTCTGAAACGGTGAGTTTGTCGAGAGATGGCTCGCTTTACCCTCAGTTCCACTAGGCAGTTCTGACCTGATCCGCGCTGAAATCCAACGTTCACCCTGCCGCACATGGATTCTTGGGGTCCAACGCACGCAAGATAGCGTGTGATGGACCCGGAACCTCGAGAGGAAAGAGAGCTGGTGATTCGCGGCCTTGCCCCGAAATCAGCGACGGACCGTCAAACTCAGGGAGATCGAACGCCCCCTTTTATAGGTATTGGCTTCCGTGCGACCCAGTTTGGAGATCTGGAATTCCTGATTGTCTTCGGCCAATAAATTGCGGCCACTGATGCCAAATGTATAGTCCACATTGGCGACAGTGAAATCGCGCTTATAGACCAGATCTACGTTAGTGCCTGGGTTCTCGATCACAGATGGAACCGAACCAAGGCCACGTCGGGCGATCCGCTCGTCAACCCAACCAACCAACAGAGTCAATTGTTGATTGTCGGTCTCATAACCCAATTGCAAATTGGCGATATTCTTGGGCGTCCCCTGCAACTCGCTACCGTCTAGGCCAAATTGCGTTGCCGAGATCGAGCGGAAGTCAATCGGGCTAATCACGTTGGTTCCTGCGGACGCACTCACCTCAGAATGAGTATAGGTGTAGTTGGCCGCGAAATTCCATTTGGCGTCCTGGAGCACAGGCAATTTGAATGGTAGCTCGAAATTAGCGCGATATTCCAGTTCCAAGCCATAAAGCGTTGCTTCGGGTGCGTTGATGAAGCGGGTGAATGAGCGTTCTAACCGCACAATCACTTCTTCAATCGGATTATCGATCTTCTTGTAGAAGGCACCAGCCGTGACGAATTGACCGCGACCAAAGTAATATTCGAGACGCGCGTCGTAATTCTCAAACTCGCTATCCTTCAGGAACGGGTTGCCCTGATAAATGCGGTTGGATTCTGGATCGATATAAGGCGTGAAGGCCAACTCGCGGAATTGTGGGCGTGCGATGGTTTTGGAATAACCCAAGCGCATCTGCAACTCGTCGGCGAAGTTCCACGTGATGGTGGCTGCTGGCAATAAATAGTCGTTGGCAAGCTCTACCGGGGCGGTCGGCGTATCACCAAAGCGATTGGTCGTTCGGACCTTTTGGGTTGCATCTTCATAGCGCACACCGACAGACGCGCGGATGAAGGAGGTCACCTCAAACTCTGATGCCAAATAGGCGGCTAAGTTTTCCAAACTACCGATGTAAGCATCGTCCTTGCCTGTCTGCTCCGAAATCACAAAGCGGGCTGGATCGATATTGTCAGGCGAGAAAAGATAATCGACCCGCGAGCGCAATACGTTGTTTGACGTTGGGCCACGCGGACCTGTGAACGCAAAGGAAATGAGCTCATAATTCCGATCAGTGCTGGACGTGACCGCGCCACCCGACAATTCCAATTCCCGCCCCTTCGCGAGCTTCAGGACATATTTCGCGTCAAAACCAAAGCTGGAAACTTCATCCTTGAGCTCTGAGAAGCGGATGGCATTGCCCAATGATGCGCCATTGAATGCGGTGATGCCATTGACAACGGTGTATGAGATATCACGCTCATAAGGGGCTTTGCGGGTAGATTGGCCGATCGATCCGCGCCATTGCAGTTCAACGTCACCCAGTTTGTGCTCACCAGAAAGCTGAGCAGAGGCGAGCTCGCGCTCATACCAAGCTGTGCCTTCGTTGCGATAGGACTGGCCGGTCGGCAAGTTCGTGTCGGTTCCGACTTCAACTTGTGCCTTTTTTGAGGTGCTACGAACAAGAAGTCCCGTCACGCCGACGCGGTTATCGCCCCAGCTCGCGCTGGCACTACCGAAGCCGTTGATGACAATGTCCCAGGTGGACGACAAATTGGTGCCTTCGGCTTCCACCGTGTCTGAGACAACATCCTGACGGAAGGCTTCCTGGGTCTTAAACCCACTCTTATAGCCAAAAACACCAACCAAACCGATCGTCGCTTCCTTGACATCGATGCTGCGACCGCCGGTCAGTTCTGCTTCAAAGTCCGGGCGCGTCTTTTCGCTTTGGACAACCGTCAAAGGCGAATTGATGAAGCTCTCCCCAATGAACTCCAGCTGCTTGGGCGTGAAATTCGTATCGTTAATGCGCTTACCGGTAGAGACAGCGTCTCGGACAGGCTGGGGCAGACGACGCAGATCGGTGTCGACCCCGGTCCAATCCATCCGGTGCCCCTCATAAACCAAACCGGTTTTGCCGGTGGTCTCAGAGTTAAAGCCAGCCCCGGCCTTGAGCGTTAGAAAGTCCTCATTCGGGGCTTTCAGGGTGCGAAGGTCGATTACACCACCGCCAAATTCGCCGGGATAATTTGGCGAAAAGGTCTTTTGAACCGTCGCGCCGTTTAGAATGTTAGATGGAAACAAGTCCAGAGGCACTTGGCGGCGCAGGGGTTCTGGGCTTGGCAAGGGCGAGCCGTTTAGAAGTGCAGATGAATAGCGATCACCCAAACCACGCACGTAAACGAACCGACCAGAAACGACAGACAGACCGGTAAGACGCGTCAATGCGGCTGCGGCATTGTCGTCCCCCGTGCGGGCAAGGTCAGCTGCAGACAGAAAGTTCGCGACTTCAGACGTTACGCGTTGGGGTTCGGGGATAAAGCGCCCCCGAACAACGACCACTTCCACATCTTGTTCAGGCTCTTCGCCTGCCGCCGGTGCTTCTGCTGGCTTTGACGGAGCAGCGGGGGCAGCTTGCGCACTGACGAAACTGGGTACCAAGGATGGCACCGCAAAGATGCTGGTTAGCAACAGAATTCTGCGCAGACGGGCTGGAATGGTCATGACGGACGGGCCTTTAGGAAGTCTGAGGAAGTGGCCAATTTGGCCAATGTAGGAAACCAATCGGTGCGGCAAGGAGGCCCTGCCGCACCGATCTTGTTTTGCTTAGCAGGTCGAACCGGCGGCTAGACTGCAGGTCCAAGAGGACCACCACAAATCGGTCGCATCTCGAACCGCCCCGATATAATTGGTCGACGTGAAGAAGGTGTCGACCGTGCTGGGGTTCACCGCGGGTCTTGCCGATTCAGCCGAGCCATTGATGAAGCGGCTAGCTAGGGTCGCTGTGGTGCCGCTGGTGTTGTTAGAGCCAGCATTCAAGCGAGCCGTGGCGACTGCACCGTAGGAGCCCGAGCAGCTAGACAAGATCGAGTCGAGCTGAGGAGCGGGGCTGGTGTTTGCTGTTTCGAAGTTCAAGCAGGTCGTCGAGCCGGTGACAACACCGTTCAAGAGCCGGGCCGAACCTCCAGGCGTGCCACCCGTGTTGTTTAATGTAATACCGGTCAAATTTGCCGATGCATCGTTCTGAGGCACACCCACGAAGGTGAAGTTCGTGATGATTGGGTTGGTGTTCAGCGTGCCAGGCAAGCTGGCGACGGTGCGGTTGCTGCCTTCGATCAAGCGGTCAGGACCGCCACTCGATGTCAGAGCCTGAAGCACGATCCCGAACTGAGCCTTGCCGACCCAACCTTCATCGAAGTCGAGCGAGTCATCAAGCGCTCCAGTAACAACCCAGTTACGCATATTGACGGTGCCGCCGAAGATTTCGATGCCATCGTCACCAGAGTTGTGGATTTGGATGTTGTTGATTTCCGTTGCTGAACCAACGCCGCCCAAGGTCAAACCGTTCAAGTCGTCGCCTGCGGCTGCCGAGGTCAAGAAAGCACCTGGATAGCGGATTTGCAAATAGGTGATCCGCCCGCTGTTATCCGCCGAAGTTGCGCCACCATAGAGCGCTTGGCGGCCAGTTGCTGCGGTGATGCCTTCGATGGCGTTTTGGCAGTCGACGCTGCCCTGGGTCACGGCAGTCGAGCAACCACGAACTGGCGCAGCGCCCAGCACAATCAGACCAGCCCATTCGCGGCTTGCGCGCGCTTTGTCGGTTTGGGTACCAGCAACGTCGTTACGCGAGGTCATGACAACTGGAGCTTGCGACGTCCCGTTGACGAAGATTTGCGAACCACGGTTGACGATCAAGACGTCAGCCGAGGTAGAGCCATAAAGGCGGACGCCCGGGTCAATCGTCAAGCTAGCTGCCGTGCCAGCATTCAACGCCGCGCCGCGATCAAAGCCAACGTCTACCCGACCGGAGATCTGATAAATGTTGCCTGCAGTCAGGCGAAGGTTGGCTGGGATCGTGCCGCTGCCGATAACGCCGCTAATGACGCAATTGCGTTGGCCAGCGATGGTGCCTTGCTCGATCGTACCCGTTGGGCAGGCCGCTGCGGGCAGAAGTTGGATGGTCCAGCCTGAAGCCCAGTTCGAGGTTGCTGTGGAGGCGGCCGAGAAAGCGCCGACATAGTTTGTTGCCTCAAAGAATGAGTTGACCCCTGCTGGGTTCAAAGCCGTACGAGCCAGTTCGTTCGGGCCGGGCAACAAGGAAGCACTCAAAGTCGAAGTGACGTTTGAGACGTTGTTGGTGCCACCTGAGAAAGCTGCTGCGGCCACTGAATCCAATGCGCCTGAGCAGTCGAACATCAGCGAGTCAAAACGGACGGCTGGCGAGGTATTGGCTGTGCTGGAGACGGCGCAGGTGTTTGTGCCGGTCACGACACCATTGATGAAGCGACCAGAAGCACCGGGCGTGCCGCCGGTATTGTTCAAGACAATACCTTGCAAGTTTGCGCCAGCGCTGTTGGTACGAATGCCTACGGCGGTGAAGTTTGCGATGGTTGGGTTGGTATTCAACGTGCCTGCCAAGCTTGCAACTGCGCGGTTGCTGCCTTCGAACAGACGGTCAGGACCACCGGCGTTTGGCGTTTGCTTGATCACCAAGAATTGGACAGCGCCCGTCCAGCCTTCGTCGAAGTCAAGACTGTCATCCAACGCGCCGGTGATGACCATATTCTTCATGTTCACGTTGCCGCCAAACACTTCGATGCCATCGTCGCCAGAATTGTGAACCTGGAGGAAGCTGATGTCGGTAGCCGAGCCAACGCCACCCAAGGTCAAGCCATTCAAATCGTCGCCGGCTGCTGCCGAAGACAAGAACTCACCTGGATAACGGATCTGGACATAACGTATGGTACCGCTGGTGTCGGCAGAGGTAGAGCCACCGTACAAAGCTTGACGACCGGTAGCGGCGGTGATGCCTTCAACCGCATTTTGGCACTCCAGCGAGCCTTGCGCCACAGCGGTAGAGCAGCCACGAATTGGGGCGCGGCCCAAAAGAATAACGCCGCCCCAAAGACGATTGGTGGTATCCACGTTCGCTGTACCAGCGATATCTTCTTTCCCGGTGAACACGATCGGCTGGCTGGGGGTACCAACAGCATTGATGCGGCTTCCGCGGTTGATGATCAGGAGGTCAGAAGCCTCGTCGCCAAAAATGGTCACCCCGGGCTCAACAGTCAGAGTTGCTGCCACGCCGGTTGCAGCGTTACCCGCAGCGCCCAAGTCGCGACCGACATCGACACGGCCCACCAAACGGTAGGCAACACCCGCAATGCGTGGAAGCGTCAGGTTCGTCAGGACTTCGCCGGTGAGGTTACAAACCGTGGTCGTGCCGATTGCGGTCCCGATGGTGGTGCCGAGCGGGCATGTCGCGCCGCTGCCGCTGCCGCCCGTGCCGCCACCGCCTGTGCCACCTGGAAGATCACCCACAAAAGTTGATCCTGGCGATTGGATGCTGCCGCCCTGCGAACATGCACCCAAAAAGAGTGCCAATGCGGCAACCATTGTCCCGCGACTTGCGATAAATTTCATCATATTCCCCTCACTGGCCGATGCGACGGTTCCCTCAGCGAGTGGTAAACGCCCTGAACAGGCATTTTCGCTGGAAAACGGGCGCAATTTCGCTCGTGCCGGGCCTCCCTAGCCCTTGGATGTGACAGTCTCGCAAAGTCGGTGTGACAGAAATATAAATTGAGTGTGACTGATTTATTGCAATCCGGCAGCTCAAATGCCGGAATGCTCTACGCCATTTTCAGCATGATCATCTGTGGACGGATTAAAATTGGGCCTTAAGTTTAGGAGGCTTTTTCTTTGCCGTTGGTGCGTGTAGCAGCCTGTTCGGCTAGGGCCAAAGCTTCTTCAATCCCGGCAATCAAGGTTTCCGGGGTGAATGGCTTTGCGATGTGGAAATCTGCACCTGCCGCCAAAGCCTCTGCTTTGTGGTGGGTCATCGCATTGGCCGAAACAGCGATGACCGGCATACGCGGCCGCTTCTGTGCCACCTCAAGGCTACGGATGGCTCGGGTTGCTGTAAGGCCATCCATGACGGGCATTTGTAAGTCCATTAAGACTACGTCGAACTCAATGTGCTGCACAGCATCGAGGGCCTGTTGACCATCTTCACAGAGAGTCAAATCAACATCTAAAGGCTCCAAGATCAGCTGTAGGACGCGGCGATTGGTTGGGTGATCATCGACTGCCAAAATGCGTAAACGATCAGACGGGGCATCGGCCACCACCTCTCGCGCAGTGTCGCGATGGGCGGTCACGACGGCCCCGGGCACCTCCGCAATGGGCAGCGTCAGTTCAAGGCGGAAGGTAGACCCGACGCCAACAACGGACTCTGCGATAACTGTTCCACCCATGAGCTGGGCCAAAGACTGACATATCGCGAGACCTAAGCCCGAACCGCCGTGGGCCCGCGTGATAGACGCATCGATCTGCTCAAACCGATTGAACAGGCGGGCCAAGTCTTCTGCCTCAATTCCCGGTCCGGTATCTGATACGGCGACAACCAAACGCATAGCTTGGCCGTCGGCGTCCACCGCAGGCACAAGGTCGACAGCCAACTTAACAGAGCCATCCGTCGTGAACTTGATGGCATTTGACAACAAGTTCGCCAGAACTTGCCGAATGCGCACCGCGTCACCGACCAGCCATGTATGGTGTGACTCCAAGCAAGGCTGGCTGAACTTCAGGCCTTTATCGTCAGCACGGACCGCAAACAGGGCCGACGTACCTGAAATAAGGTCTGACACCCGGAAGGGGGTCGCTTCAATTTCTAAACGTCCGGATTCTACGCGGGCCAAATCAAGGATATCATTGAGAACGCGCTCTAGAGAGACGCCCGAATCTCGAACCAAATCCACCATTTCACGCTGAGCAGCAGTCAACTCGCTCTGCGACAGGGCCCCAGCAATCGCGACGATGCCGTTCAATGGTGTGCGAATCTCGTGACTCATATTAGCTAGGAAGGCACTTTTGGCATTATTCGCCAATTCAGCATTGGCACGCGCTTGATCCAGTGCTTCACGCCGCGCCATGTCGTCAGTGATGTCCGTCACGAAGGAACGAATCGTGCCCACACCCGATGTCGGACGACCAAACACTGTCACGATCGAACGCCCGTGGCGAATATTGACCCCGTCTAGGCAGAAGCGGAAGTCGACTGTTTGAGGACGGTTTTCGAGATAGGCCTGGCGCGTCACCCGATGAACGAGCTCACGGTCTTCCTCGATGATATTCTCAAGAAACGAAGCCATCAGTTCGCCATTTCGACTCTGATCGGGACGTAGGAAATGCTCCACCGCGCCAAAGCCCGTAAATTTATGCCCCGGCTGTTCCAGATCCCAAACCATGGACGAGCCGCTCATCAGTGCGGTCTCAAGCCGGTTTTCCAATTGTTCAGCCCGGGTCAACAAAGTGCGAAGCTCGGTCTGGTCATCAACCATCCCAAAAATCCGAGCTACCTTACCTTCTTCGTCCAATACCGTGTGGACAATGGAAGCCACTTGGCGGGTCACGCCATCCATCCCAACGATCGGCATCACAAACTTGTGGACGCCAGCATTTTGATTGAAGCGGAGTACGTTCTCTTTCGCCAAGTCACGACACTCTGGCACAACTTGAAGTAATTGATCGCGCGCGGATGGTGCTACCAGCCCAGGCCGACGACCATAGGCGCGGAACGTACCAGGTGACCAGAATAGACTTCCCAACCGTGCGTCAAAGTCAAAGAAGCCAATGGGCAAATCACTTTCCAGCAAGTCGAACATGTGGGCATCACGATCGCGGCGTTCCAACGCGTTTGCCAATTGCTGGGCATGGCTATCCTTTTCCACCAGCAATGCATGCAAGCGCGCCTGGCCATCACTCAGATAGCGGGCAAACCACATCATGCAGCAGAAGTAAGCAGCCGTCACGAAAGCCAATATAATGCCGTTGGGCTGGAACGCTAACCAGAGTCCGAAACCAATTGACCCAAGCCAGATCGGCCATGTTCCCAAAACCATAATTCGCAATCGCGAATTGGTCTGAGCAACAAACACGTTTGTGCTGGCTGCCAACATGATCGCTGCCGCCGCGTAGCTCATCCCAGAATGAGCCCCTATAGCAATTATGGCGCACGACGGGACCCAAGCTAAGGCGCAGCGGGCAATCAGCGTCAGGATAAGTTGGTTCTCGGCTCGGCGCGCTGCATTTAGAAGCAAAGCAGGATCCGGCTGGCCCCGCATTTGGCTTAACCAGACATTGGCGAAGCGTTTGAGATGCGAATCAAACGCGATGCTGGCCAGAAAAATCAGACACGCCCAAACTGGTGCCCCAGATATGGCGATACCAGCATTTAAAAGCCCATGGCTCAAAAAGCTTGCCGACCAATGAACCCGTGTATTTTTAAGCGCCTGTCGAACGCCTGAAATGCGAATGGAAGCTGGCGCGCTCGCTGGTTCCAACGTGGCGCGGTCTAAAGCAAAGTCTAAGAAACGTGAAACGGCTGCAAACATGACAGCAAACTAGGCCGTGTGGACAAAGTGCCTAATCCACAACCTTGTTGAAGCAATAAGCACGAAGCCAAGGAAGCTGGAAGCTGTTTTATCGTAACGGGTTGCGAGGCGTCGGCTTTGCTTGAGCTTGTTGAAGCAGCGCTCGACCAT
>JAJTGP010000096.1 GCA_021299265.1 Hyphomonadaceae bacterium
CACAGCCACGACCCGCCCTTAACCGTGCCGGAAACCCCGTCTTGAAAGGGCGTTTCGGTCCATTCCCAAACGTTTCCGATCATATCATAGAGGCCCAGTTTGCTTGCTGGAAAACAGCCGACTGGCGCAGTGGTCTGAAAGCCATCCGCGCCTTCATCCAGAATTGGAAACAATCCTTGCCAGGTATTGGCGATGGGCTTTTTTTGCGGATCATAGGCACCAGACCGCGTATCCGCCTGATCGGCTAGACCGGTTTGAGCGGCATACTCCCACTCCACCTCATTCGGCAAACGCCCACCGGCCCACTCTGCATAGGCTTTCGCATCTTGGCGCGAAACGTGAATGACGGGCTTATCCTCCTGGCCAATGATGGAGCTGCCCGGCCCAAGTGGCGCTTTCCACGTCGCACCCGGTATCAGTTTCCACTGTCCGGGCTGACCATTCTTCCCTATTTCAAACACGGCAGACCCCGCGCCGCCATCTGTACGGGTCAGCGATTTTTCCGCGTCGGTCACATAGGCTTTTGCCGCGACGAAGGCGGCAAACTCACGATTTGTTACTTCGTGCGCTTGCATCTCAAACCCAGTGACCTGCACGCGCATCGTGGGGCCCTCTTCTGGGAAATGCGGGTCTTGGCCTAAGACGACAGAGCCCGCAGGTATTTTCACCCATCCGCCCTGCTTGGCAACCGGCAAGCCGCAACTGACCTTAGCCCCGCTCTTTTCGGCTTCCACCGCTGGCTTACAGCCAGTGGCGAGTAAGAGTGGCAATAGGATGAGGATGGCTCGCTTCAAGATGTCAGCTCTTTCAAGGCGTCTTCAATCACCCACATGCGGTCTTGCCCCCACACGCAGACGTTATTCACACGAAAACACGGAACGCCCCAATGGCCAATCTCTAAAAGCTCCAGTCGATTGGCCTCTGCCGTCTCGCGCCAGGTCTCGTAGGCTAATTGCTCACGCGCCTCTGGCCATGGCAGGCCCGCCTTTTCAACAATCTGCTTCATCCCGGCATCCGAGCCTGCGTCTACGCCTTGCGACCAGACGGCACTTAAAAAGGAATCCACAAATTCATAGCCCCGTCCCTGCTGCATAGCCCAAGCAAGAATGGCATAGCCGCGCTCAACCGGCTTGCCGACCGGATCGGCAATGCGCCCAAACGGAATATCCAGCCGTCGAGCTTCGCGCGCATTGTCCAGCGTGAAATAGGTCCGCTTCATCTGCGGTACGGGCAGGCCCCGCATCACCATGGGCAAGACATAACGCAAGCGCAATTCGGCCCCATAGGCATCTGCGAGTGCTTCGGCGCGGTGGAGGGATAGATAAGTATAGGGACTGCGGAACGATAAGTACCAATGCAGCACAGGCCGTTCGCCAGCCTGTTGCTTGGCCGATTTGAGTTCCAAATCCGGCGCAGCAAAAATGAGTTCGGCAGGCGCTCCTTGCACCCGTGCGCCAACCCCGCGCAAACGGGTTTCGAGATAATGCAGGCGGTCGATGCCCCAATACCACTCTCCGCCATAATGCAGCATCGCGCCCATGAAATGGCCAAGGCGCGCCCGCTCCGCGTCGCCCCTAGCGCAAGGTTCGCCCGTCACAGCAGGCGCGCTTGGTTCGATTGTGCCATCCCATAAGGCGCGATTAATCGACAACGCCCGCGGCCAGAAGTCGTCTGCCCCTAAAGCTTCCGCAAACTGGGCTTGGGCCGCCCGCACGGCATCAGGCGCGGGCTGCACGCCGTGGTCGTCAAACGCAAAGCCCCACCTTTTGGCCAGCCGCGCACTATCTTCGCGCGCATAGGCAATCAGGCGATCGCGCTCAGGTGCCGCCCAATCATCAGGTGGACCAACCAGCCAGACATGTAGGTCGACATCATAGCGACTGCGAAACTGATCCAAAGCCTGCAGCGCCAAATGGCCATAAGGATCATCAATCTGGTGGAAATAGTCGATGCGGTGGCGCGCACCTTGGCGCTGGCGCTCTTTCTCATACTTATCGCGGGCCGCATCTAGGCGCTGCGCGCTGGTGATGGCCTCAGCTACTCGTGAAACCACAAGCGATTTCAATGACATTGTGCGCCCCCCTTTGATTTTGCACCAGCCTATGTTTTGGCGCACAGAATGTCAAAACGAAGGACACCGACACGCTCGGCTGCTTTTGTCGCAATAGACCGCAAAGTTAAAACGGCTTAGGTGAAATAGGGATCTCTTGAAAGAGGATTGATTATGCGGGGACTGAAACTTTTAGCCTTTTGTTTCCTGAGCAGCACCGCCTGTGCCCAGGCGACGGGACCTAGTGCCCCGGTTCTGAACCAAACATTTTCGACCCGGATCAGCAGCCTCACGCTCTCAACCGAGAATTTGACCGGGATCAGCAAGTCCGGCTCTGCCGATCTAATCTATGCCTTACGGCTCGAAACAAAACGGCAAAACCCCAGCATGCCAGAAGAATTTGGTGGCCTTTCCTCCCTGTCCTTTCAGGCGATAGACGGCGACACGATCACATTCGATGCCTTGACCGATCAGGGCCATCTCGCCCGCGTCTCAGCCCCAAATCCGATGACATGGGGAACAGCAGCCCCGCCCGTAACCAGCGAAGTCCACCTTACCACACTCACCGATACGGCGGATAAACCCCTACGCGGGGCCAATCAAATTGACAGCGAAGGCCTTGCCCCAACCGACACCGGCTTTCTCATCAGTTTTGAGCGTAACCATCGCCTGATCGAGCTTATCAAAACCGATAAAGGTTACGCGACCAAAGCGGGTCCAAGCCTAAGTGGCTTTGAAGGTCTAGAACCCAATGGCGGAATGGAAGCCCTCACCCGCTTGCCCAACGGCCAATATCTGGCTTCTGCCGAATATGGTCCGGACCGGCCGGGTGATCCTGCCGCAAAGCTTCAAGTGCCCTATTGGATCTTTGACCAGAACAGTAAAGCCGTGACCGCGCCTCTTGGCAGCTTTGAAAATCAAGGCCGCTTTGGCATCACTGATATTCGCGTGCTGGAGGACGAAGTCTGGGTGCTCAAACGGTCTTACGACACCACGACCAAGGTCAATCTCTCGCGATTGGAAACATGTAGCCTCTCAAGCGTTCTAGTCGGCAAGCCAGTCTGTACGCTGAAGCTTGCTCTGTCCCCGCCCTTTATGATGGACAATTATGAAGGCCTTGCCATGATGAAGGACCCACAAAGCGAGGCTAAGCTCGTTTTCATCCTGTCAGACGATAATTTCTCTGCCGACCAAGGCACTTACCTACTCGCCTTTCGATTGGACGCCCCGGCCTCACCTGCCACATCAAGCCCTGGAGCCACACCATGACAGCTTTCAAAATAGGCCTATTCGCCGCAACGGCATTGGTCGCGACGCTTGCGCTATCAGCCTGCCAGCCTGCCCCCACCAATACGGTTGCGGCATCTGGTATGGGCAATGTGATGATGGATCATAGCAGCATGGACCATAGCCAAATGGATCACGGGACGATGATGGCGCCCGGCGACCCTGCTGCCGCTGCCGCACCCTCGACCAAGGCCTTTCAAGCGGCAAATTCGACCATGCATCAGAATATGACCATCCCTTATACAGGCGATGCCGATAAAGACTTCATCGCCGGCATGATCCCCCATCACGAGGGCGCAGTCGCCATGGCCCGCGTCGTGTTGGAGCATGGTAAGGACCCAGAAATCCGCAAGCTGGCCGAAGATATTATCGCTGCACAAGACCGCGAAATCAGCCAGATGAAAGCGTGGCAAGCCAAGAACGCCAAGCCCTAATCGCGGCCCAAGCCGACTGCCCAAGCGATGTTGAAACCAAAGCCCATCTGGGCTACCGACACATCTGCGCTGCACCCGTAGCTCAGCTGGATAGAGTGTTGCCCTCCGAAGGCAAAGGTCACAGGTTCGAATCCTGTCGGGTGCGCCATTTTTTCAATAAAAAACAATGTGGTAACGAATTATAAATTCTGGCGTTCTCGTCATTTTGTATTTGGATACCACCTGGATACCACATTTTTGAGGCAGAATCACGACGGGGGATTTTGTTTCTTTTTGTTTCGAAGCGTGGCGAAGTGTTTCAATCATCTAGAACGTATTCATCCCCACAACTTTCAACATCAACACTTGGTGAAACCCGTGAACGGTACGACCTCATCATGTTTACAGGTTGGAACCATCGAATTTCAATTGGAAGGCACTGGAGTAGCTACGAAAAATTGTTCAAGACGCGATGGGCGCTCCTACAGGCTCGCGCGAAGTTTAAGGGTTGATTTTAGTTACCCAATGCCCAACTTCAAATTAGTCGTGAGAGAAACGCTTTTTGAATTAGTTTTCGGTTTTGTGGGGTCAGCTAACGGGCCATTAAGCCACCACTGTTGGCTTGCAATGCGACGCTTCAGCCATTACCACTACTGCGGGCGTACCGCGTTTCGATTTAAGCCCCCGTAAAGGAGGCGACAAATTGAGCCTGTCTCAACGTCACCTACTAATGGGTTTCGATCCACGCCCCCGTGAAGGGGGCGACCCTCGCCCGGATCAGCCGTGTGCAGACTTAAAAAGTTTC
>JAJTGP010000025.1 GCA_021299265.1 Hyphomonadaceae bacterium
CCCATAGCCACAGCCCACAACACCAAAGATTCGTTCTTCGGATACTTTCGTACGCCCAAAGGCATCCGAAACCCTTCACGAAAGCGGTTGGTCTGGTTTCGGGGGCGCGAACAGGCGAAAGCTGTTATTAATGAAAGCAACAGTGCTCTTGTCAAGATCATCAGAGCCAAGGGGGCGGGGTCAGTCAACCAGCAGCCTCCTGGTGGGCGAAGGCTGTGAGCGAGCCGTAAAGGTTGCGAACAGGGGAAGATTCCACAAGTTGACATATTGTACTGTTTAGTCTAAAACTCGCCTATGCGCCCCAAGCTCTTTGATCCCGACGCTGTCATCGCCAAAGCCCTGCCCCTATTCTGGCGGCTGGGATACGACGGAACTCACATGCCCGAACTCTTGGACGCGATGGAGCTTGGCAAAGCAAGTTTCTATAACGCTTTCGCTTCCAAGCATGCTATGTTCCTCGCGGTCCTCGACCGATATTTCAGTGCGGTCGACCACGTGCTGGCCGAAGCGCTAGCGGGCGCGAAGTGCCGAGACCAAGCGGTTTCCCGTTTGTTGGATGCAATCTTGACTGTAGCACGCGATCCCGACGAAAGGACGATCGGCTGGCGCGGCTGTTTAATTGGCAACACAGCGCTGGAGATGGGCGCTCAGGACGAAGACGTGCGCGACCGCCTTAACCAAGGGGTGGGTCTCCTTCGGCACCATTTCGCTAAGGCTCTGAGCATCGCCGATTTGGACGGACGCGTCCTGACGGACAGCGCCATATCGGCGCTCGCACTGCATGCTGTAGCCGGCATCCAAGGCATTCTGGTGCTGGCAAAGGCCGGAATGCTCGAGGAAGAAATCGGAGCGGCCAAACAGACGCTTTTGTTTACGCTACAAGCGCTCTCAGGAATTTGAATACTCGGCAAGGCATCTTGGAGCGTTCGGCCCTGCCTAGTATTGTACCAATCGCTCCATAAAGGAATGACAACTATGAAGATCCTCAACACCTCGATCCACGGCATTCTCGACTACGCTACGGTAATCGCCTTCGCTTCTGCCCCGTCGCTCCTCGGGTTCTCGGGCGCGCCCGCCATGCTAGCCTATCTGCTTGCAGTTGTTCACCTGGCAATGACGGTCCTGACCGACATGCCGCTTGGCCTCGTGAAGATCATCCCCATGCGCTTGCACGCCTTAGTCGAAATGCTCGTCGGCCCCACGCTTATCGCAGCGGCCTTCTTGGCCCCATCGCTAGTTCTGGGTGCCCAGGTGTTCTTCATCGCAAGCGGTGTCGCGATTTGCGCCGTTTGGCTGTTTAGCGATTATGCGTCGGCAACACAGTCCGACTGAAAACTGGCAGTGCACGCTTTTCTTGAAAGAGCGTGCAGCGACTAGAACCTCCAATTCTGTTCCACAGCAATGCGCTTCGCGCCGTAGGGTGCATTCCATCAATGGAATGCACCTTGGTCAAGCAATTACTGAGATCGTTAATGATGAGCCAAATCAATTAGAACGGCTTCAGGCCGCACTTCGCTTGCCTTGAAGCCGCGCAACAATTCTTATTGCGCAAGTTGGGGTGTCAAGGCGCGCTACGCGCGTCGGCGAAGCCGATTTCACCTCTGGACACCCCAACTTGCTCGCACAAACTCGAACACGGCCTTTGCTTAGGTAGATCCTGTAGCAAAGGCGATCTAAGTGAACAAAAGCAAACCAAGGCTGCACAGAACGAGATGGTGCAGTCCGATCGGACCGCACCCTACATGTTGGCAAATGTCCGCTTTCAAGCAACCGCCAACCCACCCCAAACGGCAACCCTTGGCGCAAAGGAGACCAGCGGCTTCCCAGTATAATTGGTTTCAGAACACTAGCGAGGTTTCAGCTGCTCACGCTTTGTCTGGGCGTTTGGATTTAGTGCATGGAGCACCGTCAATAGAAGAGGTCAGCACCGCGGGATACGGAAACGAACAATGTTTTGGCCTGCTGCGTGCAACAGCGCTTGCAACTGGGCGGAATTCGCCCATAACTCTACCCTTTGTACTTTAGCAAATATGCTGAGGATCGGCACAGCGGGTGGCAAAAAATCGTCTGACGACGGACAAAGCGGGAAGTAGGAATGGTCGACATCATCAAACGTACGACCCTGATGGTGCGCAACGCAGAACGGGCCGCTCAGTGGTATGAAACTGTTTTTGGGATGAGCCGATGGATGGATGTGCCTTTCACTTTGTCAGGCACTCAGCTGGCTGCCGGCAAAAAAGGTGATCAGACTCGATTGGTGATCCTTAAATGCGACCATGATATGATTGGGATGATTGGCCTTCTGGAATGGCTGGACCCTAAGCAGGATGCGCCCGCCGAATTGCCGACAAAAATTGGCTTCGGCGCGCCAATTTTTGTTGTCTCGGCCAAGGATTGCAGGACATCTGTCGAGAGCGCGCGCGCCTTAGGATCGTTCATTTATTGCGAACCCTGTGATTCAACGGTCACCGGTGCGGATGGAAACGAAAAGCAACTAATCGCGGCCAGTTTCTTTGACCTAGACGGTTACTTCTTCGAAGTGAATGAGCACGTAAAATGAGAGAACTCGACGCCTTCGATGCTTTAGCGGCTGGCAAGTCCATCCATGACGACGCCAATTTCAGCTGGCGCGTGGCGCGGCATCCGGTGGGCAATGTCACACCAGACGACTTCAGCTGGGCACAGAGTGCGATTCCCGAGCCAGAACCGGGGCAGGTCTTGCTTAAGACACATTACCTTGGCCTTGCGCCCGTCATGCGCATGTACATGATGGGAGGCAGCCCGTCGGGCGAAGTGCCGCTCGGCATCGGCGATGTCATCCATGGCCGTGGGGTCGCCCAGATTATCAAGTCGCGCAATCCGAAATGGCGCGAAGGTGATCTCGTACAGGGCCAGATGGGTTGGCAGACTTACAAAGTCTCTGCAATGACCCCGCAAGAAAAATTCTTCCCAATGCCAAAAAATGGCCTGCCAGCAGCGCTAGGGTCAGGGGTACTAGGGATGACGGGGCTCTCCGCCTATGCGGGCCTGTTTCCAACTGGCGATCCGCGAAAAGGCGACCTCATGGTCTTATCGGGTGCTGCGGGCGGTGTTGGTTCAATGGTCAGCCAGATTGCAGCCAATGTGGTTGGTTGCGATGTCGTTGGCATTGCTGGTGGCGCGGACAAATGCGCTTTTGTGCGCAATCATGGCTGCTCTGCAGCAATCGATTATAAGAATGAAAACCTGGTCGAGCGGCTCGATGCGCTTAGGCCGGATGGCATTGATCTGTATTTTGACAATGTCGGCGGAGAAACTTTGGAAGCCTGTATGGAGCGCCTACGCATGCATGCGCGCGTGGTTTTGTGCGGTTCGATCAGCGAGTATGCACGCACGGATCCCTTCGCTTTGGCCAATTATACAAGACTTCGAAGAACCGATAGCCGCATGCAGGGCTTCTTTGTTTACAATCACATTCACCGCTGGGACGCTGTCATGTCAGATCTGGCGGGCTGGATCCGCGAAGGCAAGCTGAAGCCGGTTCAAGACATCATCACGGGGTTCGAAAACATGCCCAAGGCCTTGGCCCAACTTTACTATGGTCAAAACGTGGGTGTGCAATGCTGTTCGGTTCGCGGCGAACCAAAGGATTGGCGATGACGGGTCTTCGTTTCCAGCGCGGGAATTATGTTGTCGCCGATTTGGATCGGGCGTTGACCTTCTATCAGGATGTTCTGGGCTTTCAGGTGACCTACATCCTGCCCCCCAATCCAACGAGCTATTCCTATTCGGTGTTCGCTATTCCGCCCGAAGCCGTGATGCGCTTTTGTGTGCTTTCAACACAAACGCAAGTGCGC
>JAJTGP010000214.1 GCA_021299265.1 Hyphomonadaceae bacterium
CCACATTGCCCCTAAGGAAGCCACAATATAAATCCCGCCATAGGCGGCAAATGCCCGACCTGCCAAGGCTGAGGGAATTAGCGTCAAAAGCCAGGCAAAAATCACAAGTAGGCAAATACCGACCAAAAGCCAAGGCTTTGGTGCCCCATTGCGGAGAACCGTCCAGACCGCAAAGCAGCCCCCAATCTCAGCCGCAGCGGCTGCGGCGTACACTAAAACCTGGAATGGAAGGCCAGTAGCAGTCATTGGGTAAAGCCTATGAACGTAGTTATGCTTAAGCATGAAGCGATATCACAACAGTCAGTCCCTATGTGACTTCTCGGAGTGACAACCTTTCTTCAAGCACTTCAATGATCGCCGCAAGTCATTCGCTCGGCAAATTATCTGCCATTTTCTGGCAAATTGAGGACATGCGTTCGATATGTTGACGAGCGGGCTTGAACACCGTTGATCGCCCACCATTTGCTTCCGATAGACAAGCTCTTAAGAATGCTTCTTGTCGTTCACTTGGCTTCTTGGATGCTGAGATTTGATCCCAAAATTCTTGGCTAGCTTTACCTTCAAAGGCATCACAAAACTTAACAAGAGTCCGTGCGTGAAGGCGGACAACCGCGCTGTTCCTTGATAGCTTTCTTGGGAAGACGCCCACATTGTGATTTTGTTCGGCCTCATTTCGACATTGAATGGCGAGATCTGCGGACTGTGGCGCAGACACAATTGTATCATTCATCTTTGATGGAACAGGTTCGTCTGCCCAAGATGAAATCGGTCCAAACAGCGCCAACAGAATAGCGCTGTGCATGAGAATCTTTGACATTTTGATTTTCCTTCCGTGTATAGACGCAGACAAAAGCAAAGGGCTTTTATCCTATTGGCGCAGCCACATTGGAATTTGCCGAATGTGGTTTGGTCTTGCGAGGTTGTTATCCAAGGCCCAATGGCCCCTGAAAAATGGAGCTCTTGTTTCCATTCATCGGCCATGCGCAGATTGGCGACAATTTGTTCCATCACCTGTTTCAATCTGAAGGGTGACATGGCTGAGGCCGTATTTCTCGTCGAGTTCATGCGCGAGAGTGGCAAGTACTACATCACCGGGATGACCTTCGGGCATGACTAGGTGGGCAGACAAAGCGGCTTGTGTGGTGGATAGGGGCCAAACGTGCAGGTCATGCACCGATGCCACACCTGGGCGTGCCGCAAGCCACTCCTTTACAGAAGGCAAGTCAACGCCCGCAGGACTTGCACCCAGCGACAGTCTGGATGAGGCCAAAAGTAAGTGCCACGTCCCTGCAACCATGACGGCCACGACAACAAGACTGATCGCCGGATCAATCCAAGCCTGCCCGGTCAGCAAGATGGCAGCACCCGCCAAGATGACTGAAAGAGAGACAAGGCCATCCCACAGCATATGGAGGAAGGCACCTTCAATATTGATGTCCGACTTTCGGCCGCGCGAGAACAACCACGCCGTACCAAGATTTATGACCACCCCAACGGCTGCAACCGCCATAACCAAAGCGCCATCCGGCGGGCTGGGGTTTGCAAAACGGCGGATCGCCTCCCAACCGATAACTCCGGCGGCCAAGAGGATGAGTAAGGCGTTGGCGAGAGACGCCAGAATGGAAGCTTGGCCAAATCCAAATGTAAACCGCCCTCGGGGCTGAAGTCGCCCGAGTGCCGTTGCGCCCCAAGCAAGCAAGAGACCTAGCACATCGGTTGCATTATGGCCCGCATCTGCGATGAGCGCGAGGGAATTGATTGACCACCCCACTCCAAGCTCAACCAGAACAAAGCTGACATTGAGACTAATTCCAAGCGCGAAAGCCCCATCATAGCTGGAAGGACCGTGCACATGGGCATGGGCACCATGATTGTGGCCGCTGTCTTGATGGTAGCCATGATCGTGACCCACTATTTTATTCCTTTGAAAAGCCCAGCCAGCGCGGGGTTTGGGCAGCATAGTCGCGGTAGCCTTGCCCAAGACTTTTGGCCAAAATCGGTTCTTCAATGCGGACTTGCCAGACAGCGGCAATCCAAACACAGGCCGAAAGGATCACTTGGACGATATCAGGTTTGACAAAGGCAAGCCCGGCAAAAAGGGCCAGCTGGCCAACGAAAACCGGATTTCGCGAAAAGGCGAAAAAGCCCCCCGTCACGAGTGTTCCAAGAGTGCCCTCTACTGCACCAATCCGCCAAGATCCCGCCATTTGCGATTGCGCCCCGAGCGCCACGCAAGCCCCGACGAATACAGCAACGAATCCCGGCCAAACAAGCCAATCGAACATAGGTGGCCATTGAGGCACCCAAGTTGGAAAAGTTGCTCGGAATAGACCCCAAGCGGCAGCGCCGACAAATCCAATTTTGAACAAGAGTGCCGTCCAAATTTGGGTACCCTCCGGCTTAGCGAAGGAGTCAATATTGCGTCCAGCGGACTCTTTCGCTTGTCTGCTAAGCAATACAAACCCAACCAAATAGGCGTACAATAGGACTGTTGTTATAGACGTCGGTAAATCCATGTCAGTCTGCCACCACCAACGTAAACGGCGCAGTGATTACCTTGCCGCCGATCTTTACTTGCACGAACACTCGGTGCGGTCCGGCAACGCTTGGGTGCAATTCAAAAGCTAATGCAGGCCCGCCGCGTGCCGTCGCATCCTTTGGTTCTGCACCCTCAGGATGACCATGCACCATCGTGGTGCCATCGGCCGAGAAGCCAACCAAATGGGCATAGGCCCCCATAAGCGGTTCTAACGAGGCAAGCGGAGCCCCGGTTCCATCGGCAACTGTCAGCGTAGCTGGCGTATGTGCGTCAGCCGTGAGCGCGCCGCCAAGCGACAGGGTCAGGGTATAGCCGTCGACCTTGGTGGAAAGTGTTTGGGTCGCTGCAACCTCTGGACCTTTTTCTGCGCCCACGTTTAGAGTGACTGAAGGCGTAAGGTTATGGGCATCTGAATCTTCATGGCCATGACTTCCTTCACCATGATCATGGCCTGCTTTGTCATGACTGTGACCTTCATCACCATGGTCACTTTTGCCGTGGTCATGAGCGTGCCCGTCTTGCTCTTTGCCTGCGGGCTTAAAGTCCGCCCAAACGCGATATTGACGGGGATATTTCGGGGTAAAGCTGACCGTCCACTGTCCGGGCTGCGCGCCTGGCTCACCATGGACATGGGTGTAATTCTCCAGCGCGCTATCCACGATCATAACATGGACCTTGTGCTCGTGCTGGGTTGCGATGTCATCGGGGCCGAGGGGTTTGCCATCCGCGCCTGTTAGGATCAAAGTTAGGCGAACAGCCTGGCCCGGTACAGGGGTCGCAGCCGCCGCAACAGACATGGTTGGCTGACCCTTGGTTTCACTTATAGAGCTCGCTGCCGCAGAGACATCAGACTTGGG
>JAJTGP010000239.1 GCA_021299265.1 Hyphomonadaceae bacterium
CAGGGACCTCAAAGCCGCCGCCCGCGAACAGTTAAGGCTCGAGCGCGGCTCAATTGGCGTGCAGCTTAATGCGTCGGAAGGCACGGTCCTCGGTCATATCGATACTGTTCTTGGCCGCCATGCCGTTATTGATCGCGGGGTGAATACAATCGCCGTTCGCGAAATACCCGGAGCGGAGCTTGCTCTGGGGCAGGTCTTAGGTGCGGGGATCGGTCGGTGACCATAGTGGGAGGGTCAGCAAAGTTACGGCGAGCAAGATCATCCTTGCTTCGCTAACTCGATCTTCGAGACTGTATCACTCATCCACCCTGTCATTTGTGACCGGGCCGTCTTTAGCGCCCAAAGATCCGGGCCATTTAAGCGACTAGCGAGGATCTGAATTGCTCTATCGTCGACGTTAGCTTTGCCGAGATGGGCGAGTACTTGCAAAACTGCATTGGCCTGCAATGACGCGTCGTCCAAAATTGGCGCACGTGATCGCTTCAGCGTGATTGCCTGACCAGCAACTTTCTTCGAGCGTGATGCCCCGCTTGTCGCATAACTCAATTTAGCAGGAACTTGCGTCGAGATGCCAAGGCGATTTGCCGCCATAGCGCCAGATTCAACCACTTTGTAGCCGCTTTGAATTGCAAGTGCTTGGACTATCATATCCGCGTCAGGTGAAAGCAAGCCAAGCTTATCGTGCACCATGGGATAATCGTAGAGGCCGCGTCCGATACGCCGAATTGAACCTGAGTTCAGAAGCCGTGTGAGCGCCATATCAACCGATGCACGGGTACCAAGGTCAAGGAAGTCTTTGGGCGTAAAAACCCAACCCCGACCCTTTCCTCTCACACGTTTGATAATTTTATCCGTCATCGCGGTCACTGCATCACTCCATTTCATTAGAAAATAGCAGGCTTTTATCTAACAAGATATGAAACTAATTTCCTGAATAGAATATTTAAATTTAATATTTTGAGAAAAATTTTCTCAAATAGTGCTTTTCAAATAAGTGTCCATTCTTATCACCTTCGGATCCCAAATCTATCAGATCAGCCCTTCCCGTTCAAAAGCTCCGCGATCTCACTGCCCAGGCTCTCTGCTGCTGCCCTCATATAGCCATCAGACAGGTGGGCATATCGGCGGGTGGTTTTAATGTCTCGATGGCCGAGTAATTTCCCAATTACCTCAAGTCCTAAGCCACCGGCCAAGCCAAAAGAAGCGGCACTGTGGCGCAGATCGTGCAGGCGAACATCGCTTAGACCTGCCTTCGCGCGAATATGGGTCCAAAGTTTTGGCGTTCCTTGAAATGGCCCAACGCCAGAGCTATCCGGGAACACCCATTGATCCCGCTTGCGGGCCATCTGCTCAACCAAAATCTCGCGCATCGGGCCGCTGATCGGGATAATCTTGGCTCCCGTCTTCGACGATTGCAATCGCAGAAACCCAGTCTTTAAATCGACTTCATCCCAAGTCAGATTCTCAATTTCTCCTTTGCGCGCACCGGACAAAGCCAGCATGCGAATAATCCCGATCCCCGAACGATGTGCGCCATTCTCCTTGGCAAAGCCAATAGCCTCGCCAAGTTGCCGCATTTCTTCGGCACTCAAAAACCTTTCAAGCATTCGATCTGGGGTTGTCTCCACTCCAAGGGCTGGGTTGCTCACCAGCAATCCCTCTCGGACACCAAATGAACAAATGGATGACAAAAGTCTGAGCGTCCGTGTCGCTGTTCCCTCCCCACCCTGAACCAAACGCCGACCTCTAGGCTTGGTTTTTTCAGACTTGGCCGTGTCGCCACGTGCTACAGCATCCCTAAAACCCTCGATGCGCTGCCGGTTCAAATCTGTCAGCTTGACCTGCCCAAGAATTGGCAGAATGTGGCAATTTATCCGGCCACGGTCGATTGCGATATTCTTGGGATCTCGCAATGCCCCGGCTAATCTTCCCCGCTGGCGCGATCGAAATGATCCTTTTTCCAGCCACAGATTGCACAGGGTTTCAACGGTAGGAAGTTCAGCGGCGGGAACCGCTCGGACCTTCGCAACCGGCTCAATGCCGGTCGCAGCTTCAAGCAACATCACTTTCGCCTTGGCACGTGCCTCGTCCAAAGTCATAGTGCCAGGCTTACCGAGTGTCGTGAGAATCTGTTTGGCATGCCTGCCACTACCGATCCTCGCCTTAATGATGAAGGACTTACCGCCGCTAGCCCGAACACGCAGCCCGAGGCCTCGGACCTGATGATCCCACACGACAAAATCCGTCCCAGTTGCTTTAATGCTGGATACCAAACCTGAAAGTAACTTCATCTGATTTTGCTCTTTTTAGCCAAAAAGGCAGTGGTAAAAAACATCCAAGGCAGCGGTCAAAAGACACCCAAGGCAGCGGTCAAAAAAACATCCAAGGCAGTGGTCAATTTGGATACCACGGGGCTACCACAGAGCGCGAAACCGAGCTATACCGCTCGAAACGGAAACTCGCAATACTTAGGCTAAATATTTCTTTATATTGAAGATTTAGAAACATTCCGAAACCCAAGGAAACACCGAAAAAATGCGCTCCGAAGGCAAAGGTCACAGGTTCGAATCCTGTCGGGTGCGCCATTTTTCCTTGAAAATTTCCGTGGTGGTTTGCAACCCGCGCTGAGCTGTTTGCCGATTGGGCGTGGGGTGGACATTTCTCTTGCGCAAGATGATGGGGCGAATGCTGATGGTTCGCAAATGTTGCGAGGGTGCAATCCCTCCAGACTGCACCCTACTCTTTGTGTGTCAGTTACTTCTTCCTTGCCTTTGGCGGTGGTGGAACCAAACCGTCTACCACGATGGCTATCGCCTCACTCTTGCGATTTGCCGGCACGCCGAGAATCAAAGACGCCAGTTCGACGCCTGTTGAAGGCTCCCGCGTTGCGCCTAAAATCACCGCATTTGCACCGACCTTAGCCGCACGCTCCTGCATGGACTTATGAAAAGCCGACATGTCGGTCAGGTTGGAATCGCCCGTGGAAGTTAAAATCGCAACTTCCCGATAGGATTTCCCCACTTGATCTGCGGTTCGATAAATCGCGATTTGCTCTGGCTGGAGCATTGCTCCGGCCGGTAGCGTCGATCCATTGAGGAGGGTGGCGTTGGTTGTGACGCATCCGGACAGCAGCATCAAAGCGAAGCCACCGACAGCAAACGTTTTTACTCTCATTTTCAGTTTCCTTAAAAGGACGTCCCACAGGCAGAAGAAATTATGACACTTTTAATGTCAATAAACCTGTGATGGTTCTTGGAACCCTCCTTTGAAGTTAACTAATAAGTAGCCCTCCGCTGCGAGTCTCCGATACTTTCCCGCCTCATGCGCACGCCTCAGCAGCGCATCGCGAAAGCTCATTCTTGGTTGGCCGATAATGGTCTAGCCTGGTCTTGTGGGTTTCCCGTCCGATGCCCGATTGCTTCAGGCCACCAAGACCGCAGAGGCGGAATTGGCGAGACAAGTTTTGCTTAGTTTCCGAAGCTCATCTCGAACGATATCCCGACAATTTGCTCCGCATCAGCGCTCGGGAATTGAGAATACACACCTGTGGCACCCAGAACGGGTTGGCCGATAACGTTGTTGACGAACTTCTCATCACCCAAGTTCTTCCCAAACAGAGCAATCCGCCATTTGCCGTCAGCCGCCGCAACGCCCAACTGCGCACCCAAAAGACCATAAGCTTCTTGCACGGCGTTGGGATCGCCAGCCGCGCTGAAATTCACATCGTCGCGCCAGAAATAATTGATCTGGGCGAAGCCTTTCAACGCTGCGTTTATTGGCTGTTCGTAACTGGCCGAGACGTTCCAGGTGAGCTCCGGCGCATTCGTCAGCTTATTGCCGGTGCCTTCTGTCACAAATGGCCCCGTTGCGCTGTTGATGCGGATACATTGGCGCGGCGAAGTTCGCGTGGTTCCGAATGGCAATTGAGTTTGGCCGAGATAGCAGGCCACATTTTTGAAGTCGGCATAGGTAGCGTCAATCCAAGCCGCATTGCCAGACAATGTTAGCCCCGTCATCGGACGGGACACAAACTCAACTTCTGCCCCTTTGGTTTCGATCTTGCCAGCATTGGCCACCGTAAACCGCGATGGGAAGACATTCTGGTCGAAGACTTGTGCCTGAAAATCCTTGAACTCGGTTGAGAATAACACCGCGTTGAAGATGGTTGTCTTGTTGAACAGCTTTGAGCGGAAGCCCGCTTCATAGCTGGTTGGGATCTCAGGGTCTGCAAACACAACGGTCGAATTGACGAGGCCCTGATCATAGGCCGGCCCTTTATAGCCGCGCGATACCCCGACATAGGTCAGAATGTCGTCGGTAAAATTATATTGAGCCGTCAGTCGCCAAGACAGATTTGTTTCGCCGCGCGATGCAGATGCTGAGCCATAAAAGCGGCCCGGGAAAGTCCCGATGGTGTTTGAGGCTTGGACCTGCGTCCAATCAACCGACAAGGTCTCGTCGGTATAGCGCGCCCCGGCAATGAGCTTCAGCTTGTCAAAGAGGGTGTAAGCGGCTTGGCCGAAGATCGCATCGCTCTTGTTGATCGTAGTTGAACGTCGGTCTGATCCGACTGTACCGCCGGGTCCGAGATTGAGGCCCAATGTACCGGCCTGTATATTTCCGCCTGTATTGAGCATCTCGAAGGAGAATAGTCCCAATGTCCATTCAAAGTTCTGGCCAGCGGGGGACGCGAGGCGCACTTCAAACGATGTTTGATCAACCTTGCTATCGCCCGTGTTTCGGTCGAGGATATTGATCGGCAGAATGTCTGGATCATTATTGTCGATGGCGAACCAATAGCGATAGCCCGCAATAGCTGTCAGTTCGGCCCAACCCAAGTTCCAATCGACTTGGCTCGTCAAGCCGCGATAATCTTGGTTTTGGAAGAATGTCGCGCCCGCAGCATTGGTTAAATTGGTGGGGCTTGGCACGATACCACTGGCAGCATTCAAGGCACCAAAGGGCGTTGTTGCCGGTGCTGACCGCGCCGTCCAGCTGCAGCATAGGGAGTTGGAGTTGCCCCAATCAGCTGAGAGTTGCACACGAACGGTTTCGCTGACATCGGCTAAAAAGCGGACCCGTAAGGTGTCGCTGTCGCGATTGTTCAGATATTCGTTGCGGACCTTGTTGAAGATATAGCCGTCGCGTTCTGTTGTGCCGTAAGTTACGCGCAGAGCCGCTTGCTCGCCCAGAGCAATATTGGCCGTCATGCTGGCCTTAATCTCATCCTTCGTCGCATAAGAACCTTGGACGTCGAGCGAAGTTTCCCCAAGCCGCGGGGCGCGAGTAATGATGGAGATCACACCCGCGGAAGCATTCTTCCCAAACAACATGCCTTGTGGGCCGCGCAGCACTTCAACCCGATCGACATCAAGCATGTCGGCTATGCCCATGCCGTTTCGGCCCATGGGAACACCATCGACGACGACCCCAACGCTTTGCTCAACACCATCGCCAAAAATCTGGGTACCTACGCCGCGAACAGCCAAGCCCTCGCCACGCGTATTGGCTGAATTGCCGAAGTTCACGCTTGGCGAAACAAAGCGCAACTCTGTGGGGTTGTTGATACCAAGCTTGGCCAATTGATCTCCGCCGACTGCGCTCACCGCCAGCGGCACATTTTGAAGACGCTCGGAGCGACGTTGCGCCGTCACGATGATTTCTTCGACCTGGTTTGGATCGTCCTGAGCCTTAGGGGGCGTTTGTGCGAAAACAGGTGTCGATATGGCCAAAAGAGCCAAGGCGCTTACGCCGTGGCAAAGAAAATTGCGCAAGAGTGTCTCTCCCCCAAAGGTGGCTTTTCCAGCCACACGATCTCAATTGACCCTTCAATCTCACGGCATCAACAAACAGTCAAGACTGTTTGTTACCGAGGGGTCCTGAGTGAGAATCTTTGCCTAGGACGTTGTTCGCTTATCAAAGCTGCGAGATTTTGAGGCGCAATCGGTCTTTGACCATATCAACGGCGGCGCGTATTTCAGCCTCCGGCGTTCCTAGCGCTGCTGACATCGCGAGTCCCCGGAATGTCGCGACAGAGAATGTCAGAAAGTCATAAGTAAAGACTTCATCCGCGATACCGGCCTCCTTCATCAGGCGCAGCATCCCCCGCTTTGAACGCTCAAACTCCGAGCGATAAAGTGGTACAAGTTGGTCGGCGAGGTCTGCGTCCGATCGGGTCGCCATCCAGATTTCGGTGCGCGCCACGCCAGCAGGCGACTTGAAGCAGTCCCAAGCCGCATCCATGAGGCGCAAAATCCGTTCAACTGGATCGCTGATGGGGGACAGCTCTTGGCGATAATAGGCCATTTCGGCCTCATAAGTTTCCTTCATACAGGCGAGGATCAAGGCCACTTTATTGGGATAATGATGCAGCATCGCGCCTCGCGAGACATTGGCGATCTTTGCGACCAAAATCGTGGTAGTGGCCGCATAGCCATAGCGATGGAGCGACTCGATTGTGGCGGCGATTAATTTGGCTTTCGTCGCCGCAGACCGTTCTGGATTGGTAGACGAGCCCTCGAGCTTCACGGGCAGGGCAGCGGTACTTCTCTCTACAATTTCTGGATTTGGCATAACGCAGAACTTTCAAAATCCATGATAATCAGCAAGGAAACGAGTGCGGTAAAGACAGATCAAGAGCCGGTCAATCCCGATTTGAAAATTTACAAGCACGATTGACTGTTTCTACGTTTTGGGCAAGGGAGAAGGTAGATCCAAAATGGACAAGCGCCGAGCGGGGGGAACATTTTATGAAGATCAGCAATCTCAAGGCTGCCCTGATCATGTGTGTCGCCTTGGCGGTCGCGAGCTTGAACCCGAAGATTGCACTGGCCCAACAAGCCAGCAGCAAGGCCCAGAAACAACCCAATATCATTGTGATCCTGGCCGATGATTTGGGCTTTGGTGACCTAGGCAGTTTTGGCGGGCGTACGATCCGGACGCCGAACCTCGACAGAATGGCGCGTGAAGGCGGACGTCTGACAAGGTTCTTTGCCAGCGCCAATGTCTGTACGCCGTCGCGGGCCGGCCTCTTGACCGGTCGCTATGCCGCCCGCTCTGGCTTGGCGGTTGGGGTAATCTACCCGCATTCAACCTATGGCCTGCCGGAAAGCGAAGTGACTTTGCCAGAACTTTTAGTCGAAGCCGGCTATCGCACAGCCATGCTGGGGAAGTGGCATTTGGGATCAGTGGCCAGTGCTTGGCCGACACGGCATGGCTTTCAGTCCTTCTGGGGTGTGCCATGGTCCAACGACATGAACCCCCTTCCACTCTATCGCGATATGACAATCCTTGAGGAGCCCTTGGTTCAAGAGACCTTTGCCGAACGGCTGGTTGAAGAGGCCAAAGGGGTGATCAACTCACCTTCCGACAAGCCCTTCTTCCTCTATGTCGCCCATATAGCGCCTCATGTTCCACTGCGGCCCGGCCCGGCTTTTCGGGGCAAGTCCCAGCAGGGCCTTTATGGTGACTTTGTCGAAGAAATGGATTGGACCACGGGCGAAATTCTCAAAGCCCTGAAGGCCACGGGCAAAGATCAAGACACGCTGGTAATCTTCACCAGCGACAATGGACCTTGGTGGGAAGGCTCCAGCGGGCCACTCCGCGACCGCAAGGGAAGCACTTATGAAGGGGCCTATGGCGTGCCCTTCATTGCCCGTTGGCCCGGCAAGATTCCAAGCGGGATTGTGTCAGACCAGATGTCGATGAACATTGACCTGTTGCCGACCTTGGCCACGCTCGGCGGTGCGAAGGTTCCAGCCGATCGTGTGATTGACGGCCAAGACATTTGGCCAATCCTGTCCAAGCGTGGGGCATCCACACCCCATGACAAGCTCTTCTTCTTCTCCAACGCCAATATTGCCGCGGTTCGCACGCAAGACTGGCGCATGGTGGTTCGCGCTTATTACTTAAATTTTGACGCGCCGTTAGACCAATTCAATTACCGCCTCTTGTTCGACATGAAGAACGACCGTGGCGAAACCGTCAGCTTGGCCGACCGCTTCCCCGATGTCGTGGCGCGGCTCAAAGCGATGATTGACGCAGCCAGGGCAGAGTTTGGCGCGATCACACAGCAAAGAACGACACCTCAAGCCGATGGGCCGATCCAATTGCCCAACGAAACCCGCCCCCTCAAAAAGGCTCCTTAAATCCAATGGCTGAACAGAGCACCCCCAGCGGGCAACCCACCGCAACCCAAAGCGCCCGCCTGCCCTTTTTAGCCAAGTTTGGCTTTGGCGCGGGGGACTTTGCCTTCAACCTCGTGTGGTCGGGAACCGGCTTGTTCTTGATGTATGTTTACACCGATGTGTTTGGTGTGAGTCCAACCATAGCAGGCCTTGTCTATGCCATCGCGCTGGCTTGGGATGCTGTCACCGATCCCGTTATGGGAGTTATCGCTGACCGGACGCGAACGAAATGGGGCCGGTATCGGCCTTGGGTTGCGATGGGCGCCATACCTTTGGCGATTAGTTATGCGGTGGCCTTTTGGAACCCGGGCCTTACCGGCATTGCGCTGGTGATCTGGATCGCCTTCACCCACTGCTTATTGCGCACCGCCTATACCGTGGCGAGTATTCCCTTCTCCTCCTTGCAAGCCCGCCTGTCCTCTGACGCCAATGAGCGCTCGCAGCTTGCAGGCTTCCGCATGATGGGTGCCGCATCCGGCGTGCTGACGGTAGCCATGTTGACGCCCTTGGTGGTGAAGAACCTCGGTCAAGGCGATGAAGGGCGTGGCTATGTTTTGGCGGCCATGGCGGCGGGCATTCTGGCGGTCTTGATCTTCGCCTTTGTTGTCTCGGTCATGCGCGAGCCTGAGGAGACCGAAGCCGCACCGACGCCAGAGCCCATGTGGAACGACGTAGGTGCCTTCTTCTCCCAATTTGCCCAAAATGGCCCCTTGGTACGGGTATTTCTGGTGATCATCGCGGTATCCATCGCGGTGACCATGTTTTCCAAGAATGTCCTCTATTATTTCAAATATGTTCTCGAAGCCCCGGAATCCGCCACGTTGGCCTTGGTTACACCGGCACTTGCCATGCTGGTCTTGGTGCCGGTCTGGGTGTTCATCGCTTCTAAGACCTCGAAGCGCGCCGCATGGATGATGGGCAGCATGATCTCGGCATTGGGGTATCTGGCGTTTTATTTCAATCCATCCAAAGACGTCAGCGTCGTCATGGCGATCATCATGGTCATTTCAGTCGGCGGGTCGTCGTTTGGGGTGTTGTTTTGGTCGATGTTGCCCGACACGGTCGAATGGGGCGAGGCCCATCATGGCGTGCGCCATGAGGCCAAAGTGTTTGGCTTTGCCAGTTTTGCGCAAAAGGCCGCCCTTGGGGTCAATGCCCTTTTGCTTGGGCTGATGTTGGACGGGGTCGGCTATAAAGCCAACCAAGCACAATCCGTCCAAACACTCGACGGCATCACCGCCATGATGTCGCTCATTCCACTTCTTGGCGTTTTGGCCTCCATGGCACTTCTTTGGAAATACCCAATCGACGCCAAACGCCATGCCGAATTGCGGCAGCAGATCGCCGCGCGCAACACCCCTATCAGCCCACTTCAAGGTCATTAATCGATGCCTATTCGCTTTCCCGAAAGTTTCGTCTTTGGTGCCTCAACCGCCGCTTATCAAATTGAGGGTGCCGCCCAAACCGATGGTCGAGGGGAAGGCATTTGGGACCGCTATTCCCATACCCCCGGCAAAATCCATCAGGGCGACACGGGCGACATTGCTTGTGATCACTACCACCGCTTTGAAGAAGATCTCGATCTGGCCCAAGCGGCCAGCATGACGGCCTATCGCTTCTCGATCAATTGGGCGCGCGTTTTGCCCGATGGTGCTGGACGGGTAAATGAAGCCGGGCTGGCCTTCTATGATCGGCTGGTGGATGCCTGCATCGCACGCGGCTTAGAGCCTTGGGTCTGCTTTTATCACTGGGATTATTCTCAAGCCTTACAAGACCAAGGCGGATGGGCCAATCGGGCTTCCGTGGATTGGTTTCTCGAATTGGTCCAGCTTGTCACCAATCGCTTGAAGGACCGCGTCACCCATTGGTGCCTGTTTAACGAGCCGACGATATTCACCTCGCTCGGCTATCTATTGGGCCAACATGCCCCCGGCCTTAAAGACCCCGCGGCTTACGGGGCCGCCGTGCACCATGTCAGCCTTGCAACCGCAGACGGCGTGCGCCTCGTGCGCCGTCTGGCACCGGACGCAAAAGTTGGCACCGTCCTCTCCATCAATGGCGTGCAGCCCGCCTCGACAAGCCCAGAGGATGTGGCCGCCAGCGCATTAGCCGATGCCATCATGAACCGCGCCTTCCTAGATCCGATCTTCAAGGGGACATACCCCAATGATATCGGGGCCATGGTCACCCCATTCATTCGCGACGGCGATATGGACCGCCTAAAGACAGATTTGGATTTCCTGGGCATCAATCATTACACACGCTCAAAAATTGCGGCGAAGCCTGCCAGCGTGTCTGCCGATGGCGCGACAGCGGGCGGGGGCATGGGCTTTGTTCCCCCGCCAGCTGGAACGCCCGTGACCTTGATGGGATGGGAAATCCGGCCAGAGGGGATTTATGAAGTGATTGCCCGCGTCTATGAGCACTATGCCGCTCTGCCCATCTATATTACCGAAAATGGCGGCGCTTTCCCCGATGAAATGACCGCCACTGGCGAAGTGCTCGATCATGATCGGATTGGCTTGCTAACAGGCTATCTCAGCCAAATCGCGCGCGCGATTGACGATGGCTATGATGTACGGGGCTATCTGGTTTGGTCACTCCTTGATAATTTTGAATGGGGGCATGGCTATTCCAAGCGATTTGGCTTGGTGCATGTCGATTACGAAAGCCAGAAGCGCACCCCAAAAGCCAGCTATCACTGGTACCGCCAGTTGGCCCAGTCCCGGACAATCGCGGACTGAAGGGGCTTTTAGTCCCACACCCCGTCCCCCACGCCGTCGGTCGACACCGTCCAGGATAACAGCGCCGGTGCTGAAACACCCCTTCACTGCCTCCGGCAGACATCGGCGCATGCTGCTCCCCTTGTGTGTTTGGGATGTGATAGAGAGGTCGAGTGAAGGCTAGTCGCGCAACCAGCCTTCACCGCGACCTTGAGACCGTGTGTCCCCTTTGGCGTAAACCGTGGGAGAGCTTGGTCCTGGTCGTGATTTTCAATCCCG
>JAJTGP010000265.1 GCA_021299265.1 Hyphomonadaceae bacterium
CCATGCGCTGGCGGGCGCTGGAAAACAACGCGTCGGCACGGGGCAAGCGGGCTGTCGCCGCCCGAAGTTCGATTTTAGACCGCTCTAGGCCCCGCACCATGGCGCGCGAGAGGCGGGCACCAATCAGGCCGAGCCGTTCTTGTAATTCCAAGCGCACGGGCACAGCGATTTCAGCGGCCCCTGTAGGTGTGGGCGCGCGTCGATCCGAGGCAAAGTCAATCAGGGTCGTGTCGGTCTCATGACCGATGGCCGAAATCAGCGGGATGGTGCTGGCAGCAGCCGCCCGCACAACCACTTCTTCATTAAAGGCCCAAAGGTCCTCAATCGAACCCCCACCGCGCGCAATGATCAAAAGGTCTGGGCGTGGAACTGCCCCGTCGGCTGGCAGGGCATTAAAGCCTGCAATGGCGCGCGCCACTTGGTCTGCCGCCTTATCGCCTTGAACCAGAACCGGCCAGAGGATCACATGGACGGGAAAACGTTCGGACAGGCGATGGAGAATATCGCGGATCACAGCCCCTGTCGGGCTGGTCACTACGCCAATGACGCTGGGTAGATAGGGCAAAGCTTGCTTGTGCTCTGGGGCAAACAGACCCTCTGCCGCGAGGCGTTTGCGCCGCTCTTCCAATTGAGCCAGCAAAGCGCCCACACCCGCAGGCTCCAGCCGCTCAATGATGAGCTGATATTTCGAAGAGCCCGGGAAGGTCGAGATTTTGCCGGTGGCGATGACTTCCATGCCTTCTTCGGGACGGAACTTCAGGGCTGCGGCCACGCCCTTCCACATAACAGCCGAAAGGACGGCATTGGCATCCTTTAGATCGACATAGACATGGCCAGACCGAGCCAAAGTCACTCGGCCCATTTCGCCGCGCACCCGCACATTGCCGAAGTCGTCTTCCAAGCGGCGTTTGATCGCGCCTGAAAGCTCAGAGACTGAAAATTCCGGGGCGTTAGAAGGCTCTTTGCTCATGATTTCTGTCTAGAGCGATGCGCGGTGTTGGGGAAGGGACTTTGTAGTTGAGCTTATGGGGCTGAAAAAAGCTTCTAGAATTACAAATCAGATAGAAACATCACGAAATTGGGTTCTTGCACATCCAGTTGAACGGGGCTGCGTAGACTGTCCCAGAGCTATCCCGCTCGATCTTTAGGACCAAAATATGTTAAACTTCAAAATGTTCGCTTCGGCGGCAGCCGCCCTCGCTTTGTCTGCAGCACCGGCAATGGCGCAATGCGCCAAGACGCAGAACGACGCCGCAGCCCAAGCGGCAGGCTATCAGACCATCGGCTATCACGCGGCTTCAACCACTGCAAAGCCCGCCAAGGCCGCAAAGGGCGACATCATTGACGTGGCCGTCGGGGCCGGCAGCTTTAACACCTTGGCCGCTGCTCTTACTGCTGCCGGTTTGGTTGATACGCTTAAAACCTCTGGCCCATTCACCGTGTTTGCGCCGACCGATGCCGCCTTTGCCAAATTGCCAGCTGGCACGGTGGAAACGCTTTTGAAGCCTGAAAATCGCGCTCAACTCATTTCCATCCTGACCTATCACGTCGTGCCCGGCAAAATCACGTCCAACCAATTGCTTGACAAAGTCACCCCAGCCACCACCGTTCAAGGCCGTAAGGCCACGATTGATGGCCGCAATGGCCGCGTGACCGTTAACGGCGTTGCCGTGATCGCCGCCGATGTTGGTGCCTCCAATGGCGTGATCCATGTGATCGACACCGTTTTGATGCCACCTGCGCCTAAGCATCACTAAGCCAAGTGGCGGCCTGCTTAGGCCGGCATCGTCAACACATGCCATAAGGGGATGGTGACCAAGGCGATCAAGGTCGTCGCGGTCACCAAACCGGCCATTAAGGGCGCATCGCCCCCTAATTCACGGGCCAGAACATAGGCTGCAGGGGCGCTGGGCATCGAGGCTACACCAATCGCCACCGCACTCGGCAGGGGGGCCAAGCCCAGCATCTGGGTGACAAGCAACATGAGAAGTGGCGCAATCGCGAGTTTCGACACCACCCCAACCGCCAAGCGCAGCGGAACTTTACGCAATCCCTCAAAACTCAGAGCCGCCCCAACGCTGACCAAGGCCACAGGCATGGCGGCACGCCCCAAAAGGGCAAGCGCAGGCTCAAGCGGACCAATATGCTTTGTCAGCCCAATCAAGTTTGCGACAATGCCAGTCAAACTTGCCAGCACCAAAGGATTTCGAATGACTTCGCCCAAAGCACCCTTAAGGCTCGGCACAATGTCATTCTTGCCCCAGCGGGCCATGACAAAGACGCTCATCAAATTCACAAAAGCCACCACGGGGCCAAAGCCCAAAGCAATCAGTGCAAGACCTTCAGGTCCGTAGAGGGCAGGGGCTGCTGCTAAAACGATAAAGCCGTTCCAGCGCACACTGGCTTGAAAGATGGAGGTAAAAGCCGGGCCATCGTCACGAAACCAAAGCCTCAGGCTAAGACCCCACAGGCCTGCCAAGGCAAAGCCCACGACCAAGCAAGTGAGGAAGTGGACTGTGTCCGGCCCTGAAAAGTCCGCTCCTGCCACTGTTGAAAACAAAAAGGCTGGATAGAGCATCCAATAGCCAAAGGAATTGACGGCTGCCCAAGAGGTGTCGGGCACGATCTTGGCGCGCTTGGCCACAAAGCCAATGGCGATCACCAAAAAGACGGGCAAAATCGCGGTGAAGGCCACGTTCATGACAGGGTGCCGAGGCTGAACCCGCCCTGCAATCGGTCCAAAAGGCCTTGCAACATATAGGCAGCGGCGGCGGCATCGACGACCGCAGCGCGTTTGGCGCGGGTCATGTCGGCGGCAATCATTTGGCGTTGGACGGCAGCAGTCGACAGCCGTTCATCCCACATCAACAGCGGCACATCGCGAATGTTCAACAGGTTGCGGGCAAAGGCGCGGGCGGCTTGGGAAGAGGGGCCTTTTGACCCGTCCATATTGATCGGGTGTCCCACCACGAGGCCACAAGCCGAGCGGTCATCAAAAATCGCAAAAATGGCCGCGCCATCCGCAGCCATCTTCGTGCGCTTGACCCCGCCAGCAGGGCTGGCGATCAGGCGGGTGACGTCAGACGCCGCAACCCCAATCGTGGTCGACCCGGGGTCTATGCCGATTAAGGCCTGACGGGTGGGCAAGCTTTCACAAAAGTCCCGATAGTCCAAAATCGGCATCAGTTAGTGCCGGGGGCGGCTGGTTGCGGCGCTATGACGTGTTCGGCCCGCGCCCGGTCAAGCGCCGACACAAAGGTATCAACCCCTTGGGCACCTACCACCGCAAAGGTCTGATTAAACAGGACGGTTGGGACACCGGTGACGCCCATGCGCTGGGCAATCTCCAATTCCTGCTCAACGGGGGCAACATCGGCATCACTGGCCAAAAGCCGCGCGACGAGGTCGCCATCCATGCCAAGGCCACGGGCAATTGACACCAAGGTCGAGGATTGGCTCAAGTCCTCACCTTCGACGTGATAGGCTTGAAATAGCGCTTCAGCGCATTCCACTTCGACGCCTGCGGAACGGGCCCACCGCAGCAATCGATGGCAATCGCGCGTATTAGGCGTGGTTTTGATGGCGTCAAAGTTAAACTCAATGCCGACCCGCAGCCCGGCATCAACCACGGCTTGGGAAATCTCTTTCAAGCGGGCTTCATCGCCGCCAAATTTGGCCAAAAGCCGCGCCCGACGGTCTGCGCCTTCTTTGGGTGTCGTAGGGTCGAGTTCAAATGGCCGCATCGACAAATGGGTGGGAACCTCACCGCGTGTTACACAGGCTGTTACCAGCGCGCGAAACCCAACATAGCACCACGGACAAATCACGTCTGAGATAAAATCGATGGTGACCGGACGGTCCAGTACCGGAACTTGGGTAGGGGTATCGCTCATGCGTTTTGGCCTTGTTCCAGCATACGGGTTACGCGTTGCAGCAAACCCGCAGCATTTTCTTGCGGTGATAGGCTCGCGCTTGCAATCGCCAGCTTGATTTGGATGGGCTGGTCGTTGCTATAGCTGGTGTGATCGGCTTGTACGTCAAATGCCGTACATTCGAGGACGGCAGCAATACGATTTGCCGCAATCGAGGCCGCCTCATCATCCGAGCTTGGGAAGGCAACAACAAAGGTCGTTTGATCAAGACGCGCAGCTACATCTTCGGCACGCACCAAGCGCGACAGCATGGCCCCAGACTGGCCAATCAAGCGCTCAATCCCTTGACGCGTATGTACCACGCCAAGGCTGGCTTCAGTGTCGAGGCGGGCTACGGCAATGGACAAAGGCCGGTCGGTTTCGTGCGCTCTTTTAACCAAGCTTTCCAGATGGGCTAAGAAGAAAGACGGTGCGTAAAGGCCAGTGGTAGCCTCCATGGCGGCAGGCGCGCGGGCTGCCGCAAACGCCAAGTTCAATGCATCGCGGCTGCGCTTTTCTTCGACAAAGTTGAGAAGGCGATCTGCAGCGGCGGGGTCATCGTCGCCCGCAACCGCAAAATCCGTCGCGCCGCGCTCTATGGCTTCGTGAGGATTATCGAAATCAGGTGATCCAAGGATCAGGCAAGGCATGTGGAACATGCGCGCATTGCGACGCATAGCGGCACAAAAACTCAGCGCCGTGGCGCGGTCATCGCGGGCCAAGATCACGACGCCATCAAACTCGCTCTCATGAAGATAATCAAACGCCGTAAACGAGGTGAAGGCCGCAATGGTCTCTGCACCCAAATGTGTGATTGCGGTTGAAAACTGCAATAAATCAGGGCCGGGTTGGCCAAACATCAAAATGCGGGGCACTTTCGCGCTGTTGACGATGGGCGGATGGGATGGACCACCGAAGCGTGCCAATGTCCGAAACCGCATTTTGGCTTCATCCGCCATCACGGCAATGCGCAGGCTCGATCCCAAACGGGCCGCCAAGACGCTGGGCGTAGCAAAGGCATCTAACACCCCGTCAAAGGCGCTGATGTCGAAGTTTTCTTCGCCATTGCTCCACGCCATAAACAGGCCAGCCCGCGGCCCAAGGGCGGCTTTGAGCGACCGCACCAGATCAGCGGCTTTGGGCCCACTATCGCCGCGTGTATCGATCACAATGGCAGCCGTCTGGCGACGCTGATGGTCTTCGCCCGCAATGGTGAAGCCTGCTTGGGATAGCACTTCACTTGCGTCATCGCCGGCGAGAACGAGAATATGTGGCTTTGCCATCTTATGCCTACTTTCAAGGGCCATTGCGAAATTCGTGTAGCACCCTAGCGTGGGGAAACTGAGTCGTCAGTAAACGAATGCGAAAGGTCCCTATTTTGACTGTCATCCCAACTTTGATCCAGCCCGATTTCAGCCTCTTGGGCAAAACTGCTCTCATTACGGGGGCTTCTTCGGGACTTGGCGCGCATTTCGCCCGGCTTTTTGCGGGGCTTGGCGCGAAGGTGGTTTGCGGCGCACGCCGGGTTGATCGCTTAGAGGCCTTGGTCGCTTCGATTCAGGCGGCAGGCGGCCAAGCGCAAGCCGTAAAGCTAGACGTACAAGATGAGGCCAGCGTGATTGCCGCTTTTGACGCCGCTGAAGCGGGCTTAGGCCTTCCGTCCATTGTCATTGCCAATGCCGGCACTAATGAGATCGGCCTTGCGACCGATATTTCGATGGACGCCTATGATGCCATGATGTCGGTCAATGTGCGCGGCGTATTCATCACGGCGCGCGAAGCGGCCAAGCGCATGATCGCAAGTGGCAGTGCGGAACGTGGCGATGGCCGAATTGTGCTGATTGCCTCGATGGCGGGTTTGAAACCTCTGCCGGGTCTGGTGCCTTATTGCGTCTCGAAAGCCGCCGTCGTCATGATGGCAAAGTCGATGGCGGCGGAATGGATGCGCAAGGGCATCAATGTGAATGCCATCTGCCCGGGCTATATTGAGACCGAGATCAATGCCGATTGGCTGGGCCAAACTGGCGGGCAGAAAATGGTCGCCGGATTTCCGCGCCGCCGCTTGATGGACGATCAAGCTTTGGATGGGGCGATGACGTGGTTGGTGTCCGATGCTGGCCGTTTCACCAGTGGTGCGGTGGTCCAGATTGATGACGGGCAAGCCCTATAAAGGGCGGGTTCGTCATCAGTCCTGCATTTTTGTCTTGATTGCGTTCCTTGAATGCAACGGTTTTGAACCATCTGAAATCAAGCGGATTTCGGCAATGTGAACATTCTCAATGGCCAGATTAACTCTCTTTTGAGCCTATTCAGCATTTAAAACTAGGGCGCTAACCCTGAGCTATACCTGTTCCATAAAATTGAATTGATTGTGTTTATTTGTTTTTTACCAGCTGTTTTCAGCGATTGTTAGGAACTTGCGTGTTACCTGACCGGCAAGTGTCCTTGAGTCTGGTGCTTTGAAGGAATAGGTAGATGAAATTCTCGAAGTCACTTTTAACTACGAGCAGTTTGCACGTTGAGCGGGGCAATGTCGCAGTTATCTTCGCGCTTGTTTCATCCGTGTCTCTCGGGGTACTCGGCGCTTCAGTGGAGCTTAACCGGGTCTCTAATGCAAAAGCGTCCTTGGCCGCTGCTGCCGATGCTGGCGCTTTGGCCGCCAAGCGCGAACAGGCAGACAAGAGTAATCTCGGTGAAACGCTTGCCCGGGCTGCAGGTGTGACCGCCGGCACTAAGACGTTTTTGGCCTCTGCGCCCGGCGAGGATCGCGGCGTTAGCAATCTTCAGGCCTCTGTCACGTGGGATTCAGATGGTTCCGCGCGTCTGACAGGTACCGGCACACAGAGCCTGATATTGGGGGGCATAATTGGCCGATCCACCATTTCGCTCAGCGCTGTTGGTGTAGCCACAGCGGGGACGGACCGGCGCTTGGAAGTGGCTGTTGTGGTTGATACGACCGCATCCATGTTCCAAAAGGATGGACGCCCAACCACGCGCTTTACCCAAATGCGCAGCGCGGCCAAAGGCTTTGTCAACACGCTGTTCAACACCGTCACCATCCCAGACCGTCTACGGGTTGCGGTTATTCCTTGGACGACGACTGTCAATATTCGCAGTGAAGTGCCTAATCAAACGTGGGATAATGCCGCAGCAACCGTGCGAAGCCCAGTTGATGCGGGCACGCGGTCGCTGCCGACAAATCTCATCAGCCGCACGTCAAACATTAATGAGACCACGTCCACTTTAAACTCATTGTTTGCGCCAGTTGGTTGGCGTGGATGTATCGCCGGCACGGGTGAAAGCCTGAGTGCAACGGATGACACAAAAACCGGGATGAGCTGGAATGCCCTGCGGGTGCCGCCGCGCGTCAACAATGCCACGCGAACCAAAGGCGTGAGCGTCCCTAGAATGTGCGACAACTGGACTGGTTGTCCGCCGCCACCTCCAGGGCCACCGCCTCCTCCGCCGGGGCCACCGCCACCGCCACCGCCGCCGCCACCGCAAACACAGGGCAAATTGATGCTGCCGGGCCAAAAGCCTGAGAGGTTTGCATTTTTAAGCTTTGGCAAGTCGACGGTGAACGCGGCCTGCGTCAATAATCCCTATTCGTGCCCCTATAATTCGTGCCCATCTGGCAGCCAAAGCATCACGACCATCAATTGCTCGCAAAACGACAATAATGGCACGCGCAACGCCTTCTTCAATTTCACCGGCAGCCAAGCTTGCATCAGCAGTGGTGGTTGTCAGTTGAATTTGAACACCGGCACCGCCAATGGCTGCGCCGCTGACTACAACGAGATCACGTGGAACAATGCCAATGGTTCTTGGTGCTCGTGGGTTCCAAGGCAGACGTGGGATAGCTTCCGCCGCATCACCGGGCCAAACCTGAATTGTCCGATGCCAATGCTGGGCTTGTCGGCCAGCCGGAGCCAATTGATCGATACGATTGACCGTCTGTCGCCATCGCCAGGGGGAACCCACGCTGATGTCGGCTTGCGTTGGGGCCTGCGCGCGCTTTCACCGCGTACCGAATGGGCAAGCTTCTTCCAGCATAACCGGCCTGAACCGTTTGATTCCTCAACAGTCACCAAAGTTATGGTTCTGATGACCGACGGGGCAAACGAGCAAGCGGTGAACTTCCCCGGCTATTGGGGGTGTAACGAAGCTGGAGCGCCGGGGTGTTCGGGTTCTCCCAATCGCGCAACGCTCGACGAGCGGATGCAGTCTTGGTGCACCGCTATTCGCGACACCTATAAAGTCGAGCTCTATACAGTGGCGATCAACGTCTCTGATACGGATGCCGTCAGCCGCTTGCGCACCTGTGCGGGCAGTGCAGACCGCGCATTTGCCGTTGATGCGAGTGAGTTGAACTCGACCTTTGAGCAGATCGCGCGGGAAACCTTTAGCCTGCGCTTGAAGGAATAGGCCAAGTTTCCACCTTCTTCTGCGCTAAATGCGGCCCCGCTTGTTGCAAGCGGGGCCGCTTGCGCTTTATGCACAGATCGTCATGACCCAATTTATTGCTCCTCAAGCCGCCCCACGCGAAACGCCTTGCTCGCGGGCGCTGGCCGCTGGCAAAGTGCCCAGCTTCCAAGATATTATTCTCACCTTGTCGGACTATTGGGCCCGCCAAGGCTGCGTCATTTTGCAGCCCTATGACACGGAAGTGGGGGCAGGGACCTTGCATCCCGCCACGACGTTGCGCGCGCTTGGTCCAAAGCCGTGGCGCGCCGCCTATGTGCAGCCCTCGCGCCGCCCTAAGGATGGCCGCTATGGCGAAAACCCAAATCGCTTGGGCCATTATTACCAATATCAGGTGATCCTAAAGCCCAACCCGCCTAATTTGCAGGAGCTATATCTCAATTCGCTCTATGAAATTGGGATCGACCCCACCTTGCATGACATCCGCTTTGTCGAAGATGATTGGGAAAACCCAACTGTTGGCGCGTGGGGGCTGGGCTGGGAGATTTGGTGTGATGGGATGGAAGTCTCGCAATTCACCTATTTCCAGCAAGTCGGTGGCCTAGATTGCAAGCCAGTGTCGGGCGAACTGACCTATGGGCTTGAGCGCTTGGCCATGTATGTGCAAGGCGTAGAAAACGTCTATGATCTTGATTTCAATGGACTTGGCGTCAGCTATGGCGATGTGTTCCTGGAAAATGAACGCCAACAATCGACCTTTAACTTCGAAGAATCCGACCCCGCCATGCTGAAGCGCTGGTTTGAGGATGCCGAGCGTATGTGCACCCATTTGCGCGACAAGCGCTTGCCGCTGCCCGCTTTTGACTGGGCGCTGAAATGCTCGCATTTGTTCAATTTGCTCGACGCGCGCGGCGTGGTTTCGCCGACCGAGCGGCAGAGTTTTATCGCGCGTGTTCGCGATCAGGCCAAAGGCTGTGCTGTTCTCTGGGCAGAAACCCAAACCCCAGCCCAAGAAGAGGCGGTCTGAACCATGCCCCAATTCTTGCTCGAACTTTTCTCCGAGGAAATCCCCGCCCGCATGCAAAAGAGGGCCGCAGAAGACCTTAAAAAGCTCTTGATGGATGCTTTGACCAAGGCTGGCTTCTTGCCCGGTGGGATGGAAACCTTTAGCGCGCCGCGCCGCCTCGTCGCCGTCGTGGAAGGCCTACCAGAGCGGACGGCCGATGTGCGTGAAGAGCGTAAGGGCCCCAAAGTCGATGCGCCCGCCCAAGCCATTGAAGGCTTTTTGCGCGGTGCAGGCCTGACCGATATCGCCCAAGCCCGCGTCGTCTCAGACTCGAAAAAAGGTGATTTTTACGTTGCTGATCTGGTGAAGCCCGGGCGGGCAACACCGGATGCGTTGGCGGACATCGTGCCCGATATCATCCGCAACTTCCCGTGGCCTAAAAGCATGCGCTGGGGCGAGGGCACTTTGCGTTGGGTGCGGCCCTTACACCGGATTCTGGCCGTGTTTGACTGCGAGATCGTGCCGTTTGAGGTGGATGGCATTGCCTCCTGCAATTTTAGTGAGGGCCATCGCTTTCACGGCACCGGCCTATTTGAAGTCAAAGATTTTGAGGATTATGAGGCCAAATTGTCTGCCGCCCATGTCGTCCTCGACCGCGACCAGCGCAAGGCCCAGATCAAGGCCGACGCCCAAACCCTGTGCCATGCCCGTAACCTTGAACTCATTGATGATGAAGGACTTTTAGAAGAAGTCTGTGGTCTGGTGGATGAACCGCATGTGATCATGGGCGATATGGATCCCTCCTTCTTGGACCTGCCGCCAGAAGTCATCCGCCTGACCTTGCGCGTCAATCAGAAATATTTCGTCGTCCGCGATCCTAAGACTGGTGGCCTCGCGCCACACTTCATCATCGTGTCCAATGTGAAGGCGACCGACGGCGGTAAGAAAATTGCGCTCGGCAATGCGCGCGTGCTGGCCGCCCGCCTCAATGATGCCCGCTATTTCTGGGATCTGGACCGCAAGGCGTGCCTCGAAAGCCGCGTGCCGAAGCTCGATACGTTGGTGTTCCATGAAAAGCTCGGCAGTGTGGGCGATAAGGTACGTCGCATTGTGGCCCTCGCGGGCGAAATCGCGCCTCTGGTCGGTGCAGATGTGGCTTCAGCCAAGCATGCCGCTCTATTGGCCAAAGCGGATTTAACGACCGAAATGGTTGGCGAATTCCCAGAACTTCAAGGGGTTATGGGGCGGTATTATCAGCTTCAACAAGGTGGAAGCGAGGCTTCCAACAAAATCATCGCCGACGCCATTCGCGACCATTATAAGCCCGTCGGCCCGTCCGATCAGGTGCCGAGCGAATCCGTCGCCATGGCTGTGGCATTGGCCGACAAGCTGGATACGCTGACTGGCTTCTTTGCCATAGGCGAAAAGCCAACAGGCTCTGGCGACCCCTATGCACTGCGCCGCGCGGCGCTAGGTGTCATCAGGATTGTTAGGAATCTTGGAAAACTGTTGACGCTATCGAGCAAGTTGGCATTTTCAACCGCACAAGTGACGATTGCGCTACATAACCAAACAATCCAATTTAAGTCCGCAGCCGTCAGCATTGATGAGGCTAAGGTGCCATTGCTCGCGCAAAGAGCATTGGATTATGAGGAACATCTGAACTCGAGTGTCTCTGTTAGTGCGTCTATTGGCGAAATTGGAGTTGGGCGTGGCCTTGCTCACGAAGAGCAACAGTTAGTCATTACAATTTGGGTTATCTACACAGAAGTCCGCGACTTCATCCTCGAGCGCCTCCGCGTATCCCTCCGCGATGAAGGCTTTGCGCCAGATGTGCTCGAAGCAGCCTTTGCCATTCCCGATGATGACATCGTGCGAATCGTTGCCCGCGTAACAGCCCTTGCCAAGGTTCTGAAGACTGAAGACGGGGCCAATCTGGTGGCGGGCTTAAAGCGTGGTGCCAATATTCTGCGCGCGGAGGAAAAGAAGGATGGCGCCGCGGCACAAGGGGATGTTACGGCCTCACGTTTGGCCGAACCCGCCGAGCGGGGGTTGCATGATGCCCTTTTGGCAGCCGAAGCCCAGATGGAGCAGGCCTTGGCAGCAGAGCAGTTTGATGCGGCGATGGGGGCTTTGGCAGGCCTTCGCGCGCCCGTCGACCTGTTCTTTGAGAATGTCCTCGTCAATGATGCCGATGCCGCCATTCGTCAGAACCGTTTGGCGCTATTGGTAAAATTGCGCGCGGTGAGTGAGCGGGTGGCCGACTTCTCGAAGCTCGCAGGCGGTTAAAGCCCAATCCACCTGTCCGCCGCGACTTGTGCAAAATCAAAGACGGCGGCTGTGGCCTAAGACTTGCTTTCAATAAGACCGCAATCTGGGCACGTGCCTGGATTCTGGACGATTTTGCGTGTTGTAAAACTACATATCCAGAAGGGTGTGTGTCTTGCGACACAGTTCGGCCATTCTGGGCTTTCATGTGGGTTGATACTTCACTGGACTGCCTTAGAAGGGCCGCTAACACGCGCCTATGGCGCAGGAATCACATGAGGCAGATGCTACATGAGTAAATTGGTTTATAGCTTTGGAGCAGGCCTCGCCGATGGCGACGCCAGCATGAAAAATCTTTTGGGTGGCAAGGGCGCGAACCTTGCAGAAATGAATAAGATCGGGCTTCCCGTTCCTCCAGGCTTTACCATCACGACCGAGGTCTGCACGGCCTTTTACGCTTTGGGCCAGAAATATCCCGATGCTCTGACCGCTGAAGTCAAGGCAGCGATGACGACGGTTGAGACCACGGTGGGCAAGGGCTTTGGCGATGCCGTCAACCCGCTTCTGGTATCGGTCCGCTCTGGCGCACGCGCTTCCATGCCCGGCATGATGGATACGGTCCTGAACTTGGGCCTGAATGATGAAACCGTGGAAGGCCTCGCCGCCCAATCCGGCAATCGCCGCTTTGCCTTTGATAGCTATCGCCGCTTCATCCAAATGTATTCCAATGTGGTGCTGGAACTCGACCACCACATGTTCGAGGATATTCTCGAAAGCTATAAAGAAGTCCACGACTATACGATTGATACCGATCTTCAGGCCGAAGATTGGGAAAAGGTGGTTGTGAAATATAAGGCCGCGGTTGACTCCGCGATGGGCAAGCCATTCCCGCAGGATGTGAACGACCAATTGTGGGGCGCGGTCGGTGCTGTGTTCCGCTCGTGGATGAATGACCGCGCAGATTTTTACCGCAAAATGCACGACATCCCTGAAAGCTGGGGTACGGCCGTCAATGTGCAGGCCATGGTGTTTGGCAATATGGGCGAAACCTCCGCAACTGGTGTTGCCTTCACCCGCAACCCTTCGACGGGTGAGCGCCTGTTCTATGGCGAATATCTGATCAACGCCCAAGGCGAAGACGTGGTTGCCGGCATCCGTACGCCAAAATCCATCACGCGGGTTCAGCGCGAAACCATGGGTGAGGGCGGTCTTTCGATGGAAGAGGCGCTGCCCGAAGTGTTCCTGCAATTGGTAGAGGTCTATGGCCAATTGGAAGGCCATTACCGCGACATGCAGGACATTGAGTTCACGGTCGAACGCGGCAAACTCTGGATGCTGCAAACCCGTAACGGCAAGCGCACGGCCAAGGCAGCCTTGAAAATCGCCGTCGATATGGTCGCAGAAGGCCTCATCACCGAGAATGAAGCCGTGATGCGGGTCGACCCCGCAGCCCTCGACCAATTGCTGCACCCGACGATTGCACCAGGGGCCGTGCGTGACTTGATCGCCGTGGGCCTTCCAGCGTCGCCAGGGGCTGCGGTGGGCGAAGTTGTGTTTGACCCCGATGAAGCCGAAGAAATGGCGAAAGCTGGGAAGTCGGTCATTCTTGTCCGCGAAGAAACCAGCCCAGAAGATATTCACGGCATGCACGCCAGCCGCGCCATCGTCACCTCGCGCGGCGGCATGACCAGCCACGCCGCCGTTGTAGCCCGTGGCATGGGCCGTCCTTGCGTTTCCGGTGCGGGCGAAATCCGCATTGACGAAGAGGCAGGTGTGTTCAAGGTTCGCGGTCGTGAGATCAAAAAAGGCGACATCATCTCAGTCGATGGCTCCAAGGGCGAAGTCCTGTTTGGTGCGGTGGAGATGGAACAG
>JAJTGP010000302.1 GCA_021299265.1 Hyphomonadaceae bacterium
CAATCGAGAATGGCTTGGGTCGCCTCGGTGGCAAACCCCCTGCCCGCCATGGGTGGCGTAATGACCCAACCTGCCTCTGGCGTCGCGTCAAACTCTGGGTGCAGCCCGCGCTTATGATCGGCAAGGCCAACATCGCCAATATAAAGCCCGCTTTCGCGCTCGCACACCGCCCAATAACCATAGCCCAAGGCTGGCCAATGGCCCATGTAGCGCAACAGGCGGAACCAAGCCTCTTGCGCGGTCGAGGCACGCGCCCCGATATGTTTGACCACCAGCGGGTCTGCCCACATGGCGGCTAGGCGGTCATAATCCTCGACCGTATGGCCACGTAGCATGAGGTTTGGGGTCAGAAGGACCGGCGCGATTGTGATCATGCATAGACCCTAATTCATGCCGCCCTGTCTGCAAACCTTCTGAGGATCACGAAACTGCAAAGCCCTCATTGCCCTTTTGCCTGCTTCACCGCCGCATTGACTGCCGCTTGTGACGGCACTGGGGCACAACCGCCCAAGCCCTTTGCTTCACAAATCTCCTGCGGAGAGCGGACACGAGACGGCGTAGTGCCGAACCGCACGCACGCACCCGTTCCCGTCATTTTGACTTTTTGACCGTCCTCTAAGCAAGGCGGTGGTATATCTCGCCAACGCAATTCATTGCGCGAAAAGCCTTCAGCATTTTCAGGCCGATACTTTGGCCCGCGCGCGACTTGTAACAGGCGCTTGAGTTCGGCATTGGGTGGGCAATCGGGTGGCCGATCCTTAATGTCAATCTGGGCACAGGCTTGCGCCTTAATAATGGCTTGGCTCTGCGCGGTGAGACTGGGGAGGGCTGGACCGGTGGCAGCAGGTGGGGCTGATGCGATCCCAACCGGTGCAGCACTTGGCACCCGTCCAACGGCACTTGCAGGACTGGTCCCAGCGGGCATGGGGACGAGAACTTTACGCGCTGGGCTGTTTGCTTGCGCCGGAGCCCTCCCGCCTTTTGCATCCTTGGTCGATGGCGGATTCAACGCAGGTACTGGCAGCACCGTTGCGGGGACAGAAATGGCCACGGGAGGGCGCTCCAGCGGTTCCAGTCGCACGGCAGCAACGCCAACAGGCTCTTTGGACGGCAGGGTCTGAGGCTGTGTCGACAAAAGGGCAAAGCCAAGCGCGAGCCAAACCGCAATGGCGGCTAAACGCGTCATCAGTCGCGTTTGCGCTGATATCCCTCCCGGTCCCGATTGCAGGGGCATACCCCAGTCCATGACCATGCTTTCGTCGTGGACGATTGCGACCTGTCTGGCACGTTAAAATGTGGTTAGAAAACCGGAAATAACAGAAGCTGCAGCGCCTTAAGTGCCCACAGTCCCACCATCTTGGCGGCGGACAAAGATCACGCTGTCGCGTGGCCAGCCGCCATTGGGGAAATTGGAATAGGGCCCGCCGGGCTCACCACGAAAATTCTGGCCCTTCGTGTTTTCAGCGCCCACATGCTGGACGCCGCAGAAGAAGGTCTTTTGGTCCCACGCCAACAAAGGCCCACAGCATTCAGCCCCAATTGGCACCGTCAAAAAGCGCTTAACCGGACGCGGGCCTTTGCCGACCATGGGCAACACATAGACACCATCATTGCAGGGGAAAGTCTCTGGCGTCCCGTCTGTCGTGATCCAGCAGAATTTGCGGTGATCAAAGGTGATATTGTCCGGTGAGGCAAAGCGATCACCTGTTGTGGTTGGCTTCCCACCAAGCCAAGACGACGCATTGACGACTTGGCCTTCGAGATTGGTAACGGGGGCGACTTCGGCAGAAGGGTCGCCCGCCACCGCAAAAATGTCCCAGGTAAAGGTCAAGGCAGCAGGGTCTTGGCGGGCTTCTTCAAAGCGCACGATATGGCCTTGATAATTGCGCTCTAGCCCATCGCCCGCAATCGTCTTGCGACGGGGGTTGGCAACATTGCCAGCACGCCCTGAGTCCGACAGATTGCCCGTACACATGACAAAGACGGTGCCTGTACCGCGGAACGAGCCATCGGTTGGGCTTTCCACATCCTCAGGACGGTCCATTTTCGTGGCACCCAGCCGAAGTGCAGCTTCACGACAGCGCACCATCACATCACCATCATCGGCGAAGGGCGTTTCTCCCGGACCGCGTGGCGCGCGATTGGCTGCAGCCGCCGTCAAGGCGACCCAGCGCCCCGTACCATCGGCCTCGAGGCGCGCGGCATAGAGGGTACCATGGGTCAGAAGTTCGCGATTGGCGATCCGATTGGTCGGGTCAAATGTGTCGCGCGAGACGAATTTATAGACGAACTGATTGTTGCTATCATCGCCCGTATAGACCACGGCCTTATTGGTCTTGGACAAAACGGTGGTGGCGCATTCATTGCACTTGCGACCAAGGGCCGTGTGCTTGTGCGGCCGCCAATCTGGATCATAGGGGTCAATTTCGACAATCCAGCCATAAAGCGACGGGCCATGGGGATTGCGGCTTAAGTCAAATTGGGCCGGCCCACCCAAGCGCCAGACATTGTCATAGCGATAGATCGACTGATCGACGGCAAAGGCCGCATCGGCTTGGGCTTCTGCCAAAGCAGGGCTTGCCTTGTCGGAAGTAAAGAATTGATTGTTGAAATTCTCTTCCGCCGTCAGATAGGTACCCCAAGGGGTAAAGCCACCGGCGCAGGTTTGGAAGGTTCCGGCCTTGATCGCGCCTTTGACCTTCGGTGCGCCAGAGCGCACGCCTTCTACTTCATTGACGACAGCCCCTGCCTTGGCGATCCAAGGATGGTTGGCAGCAGAGCCGTCAAAAATGACTTCGCTATAAGGCGTCACGCGGCGGTTACGGCCCACCCCGACCGCAGGGCCCTTGACGACGGACCACGCCCCGCTAGCCGGATCATGGGCGACATCAAAGACGCTGACGCCCATACAGGCATAAAGCGCGTCTAAGGCCTCAACGCGCATATCAATCGGCTGGCCCTCGCTGCCGGGGGCAGCCATAAAGGGGCTCACGGCCTCATGGTTCACACACATGATGGCGCGGGTGACGGTGCCCTCTGGCCAAGGATAAGCCCAATTGGCGGGGAATAGGGCCAACATATCATTATGGGTGCCAAAGCGGTTTTCTTGCTCGGCGCGGGTGAACGCAAAAGGCGCGCCGCGCTTGGTAAGGTCCAGCGGGACCATACCCTCAAACAAAGGATCGCCCCAAGAAATCAGCGGCTGCCAGGCATAGCCCTCGGGCACCACAACGGTGTCCAAGCGATTCTCCGCCACCGCCTTAAACCCAGCCGGAGCGGCCTGCGCTTCTGACGTCATCAGGCTCAACGCTGGCAGCGCCGCTGTGGCCGTCAAAAATCCACGTCGGGACAGGGATTCACAGGCAAGGTCGGCGAAAGTGTTGGAGCGTGCGGGCATAAGGAGATGCGGCCTTTTTGGAGGAGGAGATTTAGGTGGTGACATAGCGCGGCTATGCGAATGGTTTACGACAAATCGCAGTCATTCAGCCAACAAACGCAGCCCAGTCTGCTTCACTCATCACCCGCACACCCAACTCACTGGCCTTGGCGAGTTTAGAGCCCGCACCGGGGCCTGCCACGACAATATCGGTTTTGGCCGAAACGCTGCCAGCGACCTTTGCACCCAGTCGAATGGCTTGGGCCTTGGCCTCATCGCGCGTCATGGTCTCCAAGCTGCCCGTGAAGACAATCGTAAGCCCCGTCACCGGACTATCAGACACAGGCGCTTCAGCATCGCGCGGGCGAACTTGCGCTAACAAGCGGTCCACCGCATCGCGATTATGCGGTTCCGCAAAGAAGTCGAGAAGCGCGTCACAGGCAACCGGGCCCATACCGTCAATCGCGGCTAAGGAGGTGTAGGCTTCGCGCGGGCGTCCGGCAGCGGCGGATTCCAAGATTTTCCGACGATCTTCTGGAACGGGATAGGCCTTTTCCAAAATTCTGTTCGCGGCTTCAAGGCTCTTTTTTTTGGTCTCGGATGACCCTATTCGCTCTTTGGCCTCCTCTAAATCAGCACCGGCACCAAACAAATCACCTTGCATCGAACTATTCCGTGGCGCAGCAACATTCAGTGCTGTATTAAGCGCTGCAGTCAGTACGGCGCTAAGCGCAACGGGACCCAATCCATTGATTTTGGACAACTCTCGATAAGCCGCATTGGGACGATGGGCTTGAGCAGCCTCAATAGCCGTCTTTAAATTGTCCCAAGACCCGAGGGTCCGCGCCAGATCGCCACTGGTCGTCTCGCCCACATGGCGCACGCCCAATCCAAAGATGAAGCGGGCCAAATCAATATCCCGCCGCTGATCGATGGCCGCAAACAGATTGTTGAGCGAGGTTTGGCCATAGCCGTCGCGGCCTTCTAATTGCGCGCGATGGTCTGCTAGCTTGAAAATGTCTGCAGGCTCTTTGACGAGACCCCAGTCGAAAAAGTCCTGCAATTGGCGGGGGCCTAGGCCGTCAATGTCAAAGGCCTTGCGGCTGACAAAAAGCTCCAAGTGCCGCAAGCGCTGGAATGGGCAGGCAAATTCCCCCGTACAGCGCCGCACAACATCCACGCCACCGTCTTGCTCATCCCCGCCGCGAATGGCTGGCGTCTGCAACGGGCATGGACAGATATGGGGGAAGGCAAAAGGCTCACTCCCCGCTTCGCGCTTATCCTCCAAGATATCGACAATCTGCGGGATCACGTCGCCAGCCCGCTGGATGACAATATGGTCGCCGAGCCGCAAATCCTTGCCCCCGCGCACCGGCAGGCCTGTCACCCGGTCCAGCGCTTTGCCGGCGATAAAGTCCTCATTATGCAGCGTCGCATTGGACACGACCACGCCCCCGACCGTCACTGGCCGGACGCGGGCAACGGGGGTCAAAGCGCCTGTGCGGCCCACTTGAATATCAATCGCGTCGAGAATGGTTGTGGCTTGCTCTGGCGGGAATTTGTGGGCGATGGCCCAACGGGGGAAGCGGGTCACAATGCCGAGGCGGGCCTGTAAGGCCAGATCATTGACCTTATACACCACCCCATCAATATCATAGCCGAGTTCAGCCCGACGCAAGCCCAAATCCTGATAATGGGCCAGAAGGGCTGTAGTATCCGCACACAGCTTCATGTTTGCATTGGTCTTAAAGCCCCAGCGCGCAAAACTTGCGACTGCTTCCATTTGCGTGGTCGCAAACGGTGTGCTCACCTCCCCCCACGCATAGGCAAAAAAGCTTAAGGGGCGTTGGGCGGTGATCGCAGGATCTAATTGGCGCAGGCTGCCAGCGGCCGCATTGCGGGGATTGGCGTAAAGGGCAGCGCCTGTTTCCAATTGCACTTGATTGAGGGCGGAAAAGGCTGCATGGCTGAGATAGACTTCGCCACGCACTTCCAAGATTTCCGGCCAATCTTTCCCCAATAAGTGTTTGGGGATATCGCCAATGGTCAGCACATTGGCGGTGACATCTTCGCCCTCTTTCCCATCGCCACGGGTTACGGCGTGCTTCAACTGACCCTTTTCATAGCGAACCGACAGCGACAGGCCATCGATCTTGGGCTCTGCGGTACAGGCCAAAGCGCTTTGATCCTCAAATCCCAAAAAGCGCTGCGCCCGGCCCAAAAAGTCTGCGACATCGCTATCGGTGAAGGCATTGTCGAGCGAAAGCATAGAGACTTGGTGGGTGATTTTGTTGAACCGGGCAGAAGCCGCGCTTCCAACGCTTTTCGACGGGCTATCGGGCCGGACCAAGGCTGGAAAGCGCTGTTCGATCAGCAGATTGCGCCGTTCGAGTGCGTCATATTCGGCGTCCGATAACACAGGCGCATCATGCTCATAATAGGCTTGGCGATTGGCAGCAATCGCGCCGGCAAGGCGCTCTAGCTCTCGGGCAGCCTGATCTTTGGTCAGAGAATCGACGGGAAGTGTTGAAAGGTTCATGCACAGGAAACTAACGCCAAGCGCGTCGCGCGTGAAGCCTGAAGTCTCGCTTTACCCAATGGGTCTCCACACCCCGTTTCAGGCACTTCAGTCCTGACTGGCGGCAACCAAGGCGCGGGCCGCCGCGCGGGCTTCAGCCGTGATTTCGGCTCCAGACAACATGCGCGCCAACTCTTCTTCGCGGGCTGCATCGGGCAGCGTGCTGACGCCTGTGCGCGTGATGCCGTTCTCCACCCGCTTTTCGATGTGCCAATGGCGACGGGCACGGGCGGCAACTTGCGGGCTGTGGGTCACACAAAGGATTTGCGCGGTCTGCGACAAGCGCGCCAAACGGCGTCCGACGGCGTCTGCGGTTGCCCCGCCAATGCCTTGATCGACTTCATCAAACACCAAGGCCAAGGTGCCGCCATCGGTGGAGAGAACCAGCTTGAGCGCCAGCGACAGGCGCGAAAGTTCGCCACCTGAAGCAATCTCCGACAAAGCTCCAAAGCCTGCGCCTGGATTGGCCGCAATTTCAAACGTCACCCGATCAATACCGTCCTTGGTGGGGCGGGCGGCATCACTGTCGACACGGCTGCGGAAGCGCGCTTTTTCCAGTTTCAGCGGCGGCAGTTCGAGCTCAACGGCCTTGTCGAGCGCTGAAGCGGCGGTATGGCGGCGCTCTGACAGCGCCGCAGCGGCTTGGTCATAGGCGATCTGGGCCTTAGAAAGGGCCGCTTTTGCTGCCTGAATGGCCTCGTCAGCATGATCAATATTGGCGAGGTTTTGCTCAGCCCGCTTCAGTACCTCGGGCAAAGCCTCCACTGTCACGCCATGCTTGCGGGCTGCTGCGCGCAAGGCAAACAGACGTTCTTCCGAATGATCGAGGCGGCCGGGGTCTCCATCCAAAGCATCGCCTGCACGCGCCATCCAGCCTTGGGCATCGGATAATTCACTGAGAGCGCGCTCCAGCGAGGCGGCCGCTTGATCAACCGCCTTGGACAAAGCGTCAGCGCCCTCGCCCTCGGGCTTGCCCACACGGGATAGGGCGCGCGCGGCAGCGGCCATGCGTTGTTCTGCTTTACCGTCCGCCAAAGCGTCGGTTGCGTCTTTTAAGGCCGTGGCGGCCTTTTCAGACCCCATCAAAGCGCGACGCTCTGCATCCAAAGCGGCTTCTTCACCGGCCTTGGGGGCCAGCTTTTGTAATTCACCCAAGACATGGGCCAGATAATCGCGGTCGGTGGAGGCACGACGGGCGCGCAATTCGGCCTCTTCCAACTCAGACCGGGCTGCATCCAGCGTACGCCAAGCCTCGCCAACTTGGGCTTTGAAGGGGGCAGCTTTGGCAAATACGTCCAACAGGTCGCGATGGGTGGACGGGTCCATCAAGCCCACGGAGGCATGCTGACCATGAATTTCGAGGAGGCACGCGCCAAGCCGGCGCAGCGCGCTGACCGAGGCAGGACCGTCATTCACATAAGCCCGGCTTTTGCCGTCCAAGCTGATAGAGCGACGCAGCACAATGCGTCCATCTTCGGCTTCTGGCAGGTCTAATTCTTCGAGTAGCGCGATGGCTGGATGCTGCGGGTCAATCTCAAAAATGGCACTGGCTTGGGCGCGCTCGGCCCCCTGCCGTACCAGACCTCGGTCCGCACGCTCGCCCAAAGCCAAGCCCAACGCATCCAACAGAATGGATTTGCCCGCCCCAGTCTCACCCGTCAGCGCGGTAAAGCCCGGCTCAATATCCAAGTCGAGTGTTTCGATCAGGACCACATCGCGGATCGACAAGGCAATCAGCATGGGCCACCCCGTCGGACTAGCCTCCCCCCGCGCTGAGCGGACGTTGAACGAGGGCTAAGGGGTCTCATTTGCTCGCTTGTGGGGCCGAATCTTGAGGCGGCTCTGGCGCGCGCTCAAGGCCACGCTTTGGCTTGGTGATGCGCTGGAACAAACCGCGCTTTGTGGGCTTGCCGTCGGGGGTAAAGCCTCTGGCGGTCAGCAGTTTATAGCTGGCCTCATACCATTCAGAGCCCGGATAATTATAGCCGAGGACTGCGCCAACTTTCGTGGCTTCATCGACCAAGCCCATGGACAAATTGGTCTCGACCAAACGATGCAGCGCTTCAGGCACATGGGTCGTGGTCTGATAGAGGTCGACCACGCGACGGAAGCGGCCCAGGGCCGCCAAATGCTGACCATCGCGCAGATAATAACGCCCGATTTCCATTTCCTTGCCAGCCAGCTGGTCTTGGGTCATGTCGATCTTGAGGCGCGCATCGCGGGCATATTCGCTTTGAGGATAGCGCTGCACGACGTCGTTGAGCGCCGCCAATGCCAATTCGGTCATGCGCTGGTCGCGCCCTACGTCCACAATCTGCTCGAAATAGCAGATGGCGATCAGATAATAGGCATAAACCGCGCTCTCATTACCGGGATAGAGCGAGGCAAAGCGCTGGGCCCCGGCAATCGCGTCTTCATATTTGTTCTGCTGATAATTGGCATAGGCCGTCATCAGCAAAGCGCGCCGCGCCCATTCCGAATAAGGGTGCTGGCGGTCTACTTCTTCAAAGCCAATAACGGCCTCGGTATAATTCTTCTTGCTGAGCTCATCGCGCGCATTGTTATACAGCAAGTCGACTGGCCGCTCGACATAGGCCGGTGCCTTCTTGGCACTGCTGCCGGGCATAGATTGGCAGGCAGCCAAAGCCACAAGCAAGGTTGGCACAACAAGCAGAATTCGAAATGGCGATTGCTTCACGACGTAAACTCCGGGCCATATGCCCTTCCCCAGCTCATCTTTAACCAGCTTCCGTTCGCACGGGAAGCCGCTAAAGGCGGTTGGACGGGTTCTGCTCCATGTGGACACAGTTTGAGTCAATTTAAGGACAAAGGCGAAAGCGCCTGCAGACGTCCGAATAAACGGCCTTTCGCCGCTTGACCCCCTTGCGATGGCGGGCACAATAAAGCCCGTGAAGACTGGATGGGGGCGGAAATGGCGAAGCAAAGATGCGGTTGGGTCCTCGAATCAGACCCGCTCTATGTTGCCTATCATGACGAGGAATGGGGCGTGCCCGTGCATGACGCGCGCGAGCTGTGGGAACTTTTGTGCTTAGAAGGCTTTCAAGCAGGCCTGTCATGGATCACGATTCTGCGAAAAAGGGCGGCATTTCGCGACGCCTTTTGTGGCTTTGACCCAGTCCAAGTCGCGGCCTTTGGACCCGGGGATATTGAGCGCTTAATGGCCAATCCCGGCATCGTACGGGCGCGCGCCAAAATTGTTGCCACCATTGAGTCTGCCCGTCTTTTCCAGACCATCGAGGCCGAAGAAGGCGGCTTTCATGATTTCATCTGG
>JAJTGP010000044.1 GCA_021299265.1 Hyphomonadaceae bacterium
ATGTGGGTTTTGAGTTTACGACGCCTGAGGCTTTGGACGCTTATGCTGATTTATTGCAGAGTCGGGGCTTAATTTTGTCAGAGCCGCCTCAAGATCGTCGCTGGCTGTGGCGGGATGTGATTCTCCATGATCCTGACGGCCATGAAATCTTGCTGCTTTACGCCGGTGACAACAAACTCAACCCGCCTTGGCGGGTGGGGCGGTCACAAGATTAGGCGGGTTTAAGGGGCGCAGCGCGATACCCTGTTGTCCGACGAGGGCAGGTTGAGGCGCGCTAGGCTTGCCCGCACAATCCTTGCCGTCGCCTATTTCGATTCCTTTTTGATCGAGGGCAACCTTTTGCAGAAAGGTCCGCCGCGCCAAAATCTTAGGCTTTTGGCCTAGATCATCGCTAGGCTGCTCAATCGTTTCAACGATGCGCGTGACATGGGCGCGGGGCAGGACAAAGCTGTCCACACGGCGGTGATAGAGCACGGCCTCTGGGTCGCGCCCAGTAAGCCCTGCAATGCACCAGTTCCGTGATCCTGCAGCGGCAGCGGGTAATCGACGGTCGGTATAGAAGCGCATGGGATCGCCTGTGCTTTGTGGCGTCCGCTGAGCCGCGATTTCCCGCTCATAGCCTGAGCAGGCAGGCGTGCCATAAGGGGCTAAGACAAAAGTCACCGGCCCTGCCTGATCACTGAGAGGCACCAAAGTCCAGCGTCGGCTGTCTTGGGCGGGTAAAGCGGCACCTTCTGCTAAGGCCTGTGCCGTGGTCTCAAAGCTTGCTTGGCCAAAGCCCGAGCGCATGGCTTCGGTGACTTCATTGCCGCTGCCGCGCCCATCGGCGAACCAGATGGAGGTGGTCAAGATCGGGCTATTGGGGAGTAGGTCAGGCTCGGCTGCTTTGCATAGGGCTCGCCACGAGGGAGTTGCCACGCGTTGATCGGCTGCAGGCGGTATCGCCGCGCAACTGCTTAGCCACATAAGGCCTGCCAAGGCTGCGGATAAGGTGAGGCGGGTGAGGGAGTTTTCAGCCATCACCCGCTACCCCCTCTACTTCCGCAAAATCACGCGCATCGACTCATAGCCCTTCACAAAGGCAGAGCGGATGCGGGTGGGTTCAGAGACGACTTGGATGTCAGAATAGCGCTTCAAGGCTTCTTCCCAGACGATTCGCAATTGCATTTCGGCCAAGCGATTGCCGACGCAGCGGTGAATTCCAAAGCCGAAGGACAAGTGGTTGCGCGCCCGAGGCCGGTCGATCCAGAAGTCATTTGGACGATCAATCATCTCGTCATCGCGATTGCCCGAGACATACCACATAACGACCTTGTCGCCCTTTTTGATCAGCTTGCCGCCCATCTCGACGTCTTCCAACGCGGTGCGGCGCATGTGCGCGAGCGGGGTCTGCCAGCGGATGATTTCTGAAACCATGTTCGGAATGACCGAAGGATCCGCGCGTAATTTTTTGAATTCCTCAGGGTTTTTCGAAAGGGCATAGAGCCCGCCGGTCAAGGAATTGCGCGTGGTGTCATTGCCGCCCACGATCAATAGGATCAGATTGCCGAGATATTCCAACGGCTCCATATTGCGGGTCGCTTCGCCATGGGCCAGCATGGAAATCAGGTCATTGCCGCCGCTATTATTGACCCGCTCGTTCCACAAATTGGTGAAATAGGCGAGGCACTCAAAGAGTTCCGCGCGGCGCTGATCTTCGGTTTCGATGATGCCGCCTGGGATTGGCTGCGCGGTGGCCACATCCGACCAACGGGTCAATTTGCGGCGGTCTTCCCAAGGGAAGTCAAACAAGGTGGCCAGCATCTGCGTGGTCAATTCGACCGAAACCTTATCAACCCAATCAAATTCTTGATCGATGGGCAGTTCGTCGAAGATCAGATTGACCCGTTCGCGGATCGTGCTTTCCATTTTGGCGAGATTGTCTGGCCCAACGATGGGCTGCACGACTTTGCGCTGTGCGTCGTGCTTAGGTGGGTCCATGGCGATGAACATCGGCAGGATGAAGTCTTCATCAAAGCCAACAATCGTAATCCCGCCCAAAAAGGCGTCGGATGAGAATTGATGGTGGTTGGTATCAACCGCCATAATGTCCTTATAGCGTGTGACAGACCAATAGCCGCCGACCTTTTCTTCTTGGCTCTCGCACCAATGAATGGGTTCTTCCTTGCGCAGGCGCTCAAAATACGGCCAGTGGCAATCATGGGTCCACAGCTCTGGCATGGCGACGTCAATCTCTTCAAGCGGGATCGACCAAGCCCGTTTGGCGTGATGTTCTTGAACAGATTTGAATTCTGCAGGATTGAAGTTGCCGTCGGCCATAGAAATTCTCCCAATGTCGAGACCATTATGTGCGATGCTCGTTAGGTGCATGGGGCCACATTTTGAGGCTTTTGTCACCCCCTGACGCATGCGTCATGTTTGAAAAAATTCATGAGGAGAAGACTTTACGCAGCCCGAGGCCGCTTCGGCCCTATTTCCAAAAGCCTGCCAAGCCTTTAGCGTTATGGTCAGCACAGAGCCGCCGACGAAATTACCCCAAAGGGATCCCTGAACATGGATTTGAATATGGCCTTGATGCGGGCCACATTTAAGCTGGACCAGCGCCAAGACGACGGGGTGACGACGGTTGGTACTGGCTGGCTGGTACGTCTACCGGAGTCTGACGGGCATCTGGCGCTTGTAACGGCAGGCCATGTGCTGGACCGCATGAAGCAAGAGCAAGCCTCTATCCATTGGCGCAGAGTGGATGCAGACGGCCGCTGGCACCGCGAGCCAGCCCCCATTCGGATCCGCGATGGGGTGGGTACGCCTTTATGGCACCGCCATGTGGATCGCGACATCGCCGCAATTGCGATCGACCCTCCATCCCATGTGCACGATTGGGCGATTGCCTTTGACCAATTGGCCGATGATGCGGCGTTAGAAGCTTTTGACGTTCAGCCGGGCGATGAAATGCTGGCGCTGGGCTATCCACGTGGCCTATCGGCCAATGAGATCGGCTTTCCGATCCTGCGTGCGGGGCGGGTCGCCTCTTACCCCTTGTGGCCGAGTGCCGATTTCCCGACCTTTTTGATGGACTTTGCTGTCTTTGCCGGCAATTCCGGCGGCCCGGTTTATATGTCCGACCGGGCGCGCAAGCGGGTTGGCGCACGTGATTTTCACGAGGCGCAATTTGTAGCAGGGCTTCTCGCCCAACAAGTCGTCTTGACCGATGAAAGGTTGGAAATCGGCATCGTGCTGCACGCGGCCTTCATTCGCCAATGCTTGTTGGGCCTAGCGGCCAAGTTGGGCGATCAACCTGGCAGATCTTCCTTGGCTTGAAACACCAGAACCACGCCATTGATGCACCAACGTTGACCGGTTGGCGCAGGACCATCTGGGAAGACGTGACCTTGGTGGGCACCGCATGTCGCGCAATGGCATTCGGTGCGGGGGTAGAGCAGTTTCCAATCGGTTTTGGTGGCAACGGCTTCTGCTGAGATCGGCTTGGTAAAGCTGGGCCAGCCGGTGCCGGACTCAAACTTGTCATCCATGGCCCATAAAGCAGTGCCGCAGCCAACGCAGTGGAACGTGCCATCGCGGTGTTCATTATTGAGCGGCGAGGTGAAGGCACGCTCGGTGCCTTCTTGCCGGGCGACTTGAAACTGAGCGGGCGTCAGAATCGTCTTCCATTCGGCATCGGTTTTTTCGACAGTGAAGCGGGCGGACTTGGCCATGATGTTCTCCTATGGGCCTCTTTACGCAAGGCAGGCGCGATTGGTTGCAGTCTGAATGCGTCACATGCCGGTCTTCACGACGCCCTTGCCATAGCGGGCATGGACTGAATCGAGTGCCCGCTCTAGGGCCGCGCGCTTGGGGGCTTGGGTATTTAACAGATCGCCCTGATCGGCACCTTCCAGCGCACTCAGATCAGAAAGACCAACCCCGATCAGTCGAAAGGGCCCTTTGCTGATTTCCGCGCTCAACAAAGGCCGCGCCGCGTCAAACACCACGCGGCCCGTGGCGGTTGGTTCTGGCAAGGTCAGCCGCCTTGTGACCTGTTTAAAGCCAGAAGTCTTGAGCTTTAGGGTCACCACCCGGCCAGCATGGCCCTTAGCTCGGCTGATTTCACCGACTTTGGCGCATAGGCGCTGTAGAATCGGCTCCAACTCCTCCAGGCTCTTTAGGTCATGGTGGAAGGTGGTCTCAGACGAGATCGACTTGCGCTCACTATCGGGTTCCACGCGACGGTGGTCGATGCCGCGCGCCATATTGGCCAGCCTTGTCCCGCCATCGCCATAGCGCCGGGTGAGATCCTCAGGTTTGGCCGCGGCGAGGTCGCCAATCAGCTGATAGCCATCGCGGTTCAATGCTTTGGCGAAAGCCGGGCCGACGCCGTGGAGAAAGCCCACAGGCTTGGGCCATAAAATCTCGGGCACATCTTCGGGTCCCAAAATCGCAAAGCCGCGCGGCTTATCCAGATCGCTCGCCGTTTTGGCCAAAAACTTGTTGCAAGACAGACCGATGGAGACAGTCAGACCCATCTCAGTTTCAATCTTGTGCTGAAACCGCGCCAAAGTCAGGGCAGGGGCACCGTGATGCATTTGGCTGGTGCCCGAAAGATCGAGATAGGCCTCATCAATCGAAACAGGCTCGACCAAGGGCGTCAGCGCCTGCATGGCTTGGCGAATGGCTTTACCTTCGCGCGCATAGAGACCCATGTTCGGTGGGATCACCGTCGCATCTGGGCAGAGCTTTAGGGCTTTAAACATCGGCATGGCCGAGCGCACGCCCGATGCCCGCGCAATATAGCAACAAGTCGCCACCACGCCGCGTCGCCCACCCCCGACAATGACAGGCTTGTCGCGCAGCTCTGGCTGATCGCGCTTGTGGATCGCTGCATAAAACGCATCGCAGTCAATGTGTGCGATGGCGAAACTCTGCAGGTTTTTGTGCCCAATCTGCCGTCTGGAGCCGCAATTTGGGCAGCGCAAAGCCTGTTCGCCTCGCAGCGTCGCGTCCTGATAAAAACAATCGCGGCATAGACTTGGCAAGGCTCGATTAACTCCCATGCGATACAAGCACATTTCAAGCTTAGGGTCACTCTAAGCAAAAAGATTGGAGCGGAGTATGGCGGCGTCGGTCGCAACTCATGAAACGGAACAGCCCTTGGCAGAGCCAAAGGCGCAAAAAACCGTGATGATTGTTGAGGATAATGAACTCAACATGCGGCTGTTTCGTGATCTATTGGCAGCCTTTGGCTATCGCACGGTCGAGACGCGCGATGGTCTGATGGCGCTGGATTTGGCGCGCGCTGAAAAGCCCGATCTGATCTTAATGGACATTCAATTGCCGGAAGTCTCTGGCCTCGACATCACGCGCTGGATGAAGGCCGATGATGAATTGGCCAGCATCCCCATCATCGCAGTGACCGCATTTGCCATGCGTGGCGATGAGGAGCGGTTCCGCGAAGGCGGCTGCCAAGATTATCTCTCCAAACCCATTTCCGTGGCCACCTTCATTGGCGCTGTGCGTAAGTTCATAGGATAGACCGATGACCGCACGCGTTCTTGTAGTTGATGATGTCGAGCCCAATGTTCGCTTGCTGGAAGCCAAGCTTCAGCACGAATATTATACGGTGATCACGTCGAACTCTGGCGAAGATGCCATTATGAAGGCCAATCGTGAGAATCCCGATGTCATCCTGCTCGACGTCATGATGCCGGGTCTCGATGGCTTTGAGACCTGTAAGCGCCTGAAAGATGATCCAGCGACCCGCCATATTCCGGTGGTGATGGTAACCGCACTCGATCAGCGCGAAGACCGCGTCAAGGGCCTCGCCGTCGGGGCTGATGACTTCCTCTCCAAGCCGATTGACGACATTACTTTGTTTGCCCGCGTGAAGTCGCTTGCCCGCTTTAAGGCCGTGGCCGACGAGTTGCGCCTGCGTGAAGCTGCTGGCCGTCGCATGGGCGTGATTGAAGGCGGTTCTAACCGCGAATTGGGTCTCAATGCTCGTATCCTGATCGTGGAAGATGACCCCCGCCGGGCAGCGCGTCTTAAGCGCACTTTGGAAGCCGAACAGCGCCCGATGCTGATGCAGGATTCCAACGAATTGGGTCCGATGGGCCAATCGACCGTCGAATTGATGATTATTTCGGCCTCTGGCGCGTCGTTTGACGGCCTGCGCCTTGCCGCCCATGTGCGCGGCCAAGAAAGCACCCGCAGTCTGCCGATCTTGGCGATCTGCGAGCCGGAAGAAAAAGTCAAAGCGCTGCGGGCGCTGGAAGTGGGCGTCAATGACTTCATCTATCGCCCGATTGATGATGAAGAATTGCTGGCCCGCACCCGTACGCTGATCAAGCGCAAGCGCCATATTGATCAGTTGCGCCTGACGGTGGATTCCAGCATGGAATTGGCCGTGACCGACCAGCTGACCGGCTTGCATAACCGCCGCTATATGGAAAGCCAGTTGAAGTCCTTATTGGCGCGGTCCTCACGCGGTGGGCCACCGGTTTCGGTGCTGATCGCCGATATCGACCACTTTAAGCGCGTCAACGACTTGTTCGGCCATGATGCCGGCGACAATGTGATCCGCGAATTTGCCGCGCGCTTGGCGTCCAACTTCCGGCCGCGCGATTTGGCCTGCCGCTATGGCGGGGAAGAATTCGTGGTCATCATGCCCGAAACCAATGCGAATGACGCCAATATGATTGCTGAGCGTCTGCGCTCGTCCATCGAAGAGGCTGCCTTCTTCTTAGGGACCGCGCGCGACACCTTGGAAGTGACCTGCTCAGTTGGGGTCGCGGTCGCCAAATCCAACGAACTTGACTACGAAACCCTACTCAAACGCGCCGACGAAGCACTCTATGTCGCCAAACGCAGCGGCCGCAATAAGGTTGTTTCGCAGGCGGCTTGAGGGGATCAAGCCCCTCGCCCTCTGGGAGAGGGGTTGGGGTGAGGGCATTCAGGCCTTGCAGCTTTTAGAAGTCTTTCCACCCAGAATGATGGGGTGGACGCCCCCTGACGGCATCTATGTGCCAGTATGTGGATTGTTGGAGTCACATACGAAGGAGGCGTCCGTGGAAGAGGTTAGCATAATTGGGTTAGATTTGGCCAAGCGTATTTTTCAGGCGCATGGTGGGG
>JAJTGP010000203.1 GCA_021299265.1 Hyphomonadaceae bacterium
CGCACACGATGCAAGGTTCGGTTTCAACTTTATCGCCTAATTTCATGACTATCTCCGCACATGGCCAGAGGCGGTCAGTATTTCTTTCGTGTCGGCAGAAGTCTGATCGACTTTGTCAGGCATTTGTCAGCAACCTTCGGCTAGGCGAAGTATTCGGAGGCTAAATGCGCGTTCTAATCATCGAAGATGAGCCCGAAATTGGTTCGATGCTTGTTCGAGCGCTTGATCGGGCCGGGTTCATACCAACGCTGGTTTCAGATGGAGAGGCAGGCTGGGCGCAAGGCGATACAGAGCCTTTCATTTTGGCGATCCTTGATATGAACTTGCCAAGGCTTGACGGCCTATCAATCTTAAAGCGGTGGCGAGCCGACGGCGTCAAACTACCCGTTTTGGTCGCTTCGGCCCGGGGAAGTTGGACAGAACGTGTGGATGCCTTAAACGCCGGAGCGGACGACTATATCGTCAAGCCATTTGTCCTAGACGAGGTGATTGCGCGTATGCATGCTGTCTTGCGCCGTGGGGCCGGGAAGGCAGACAATCTAATACGCGATGGTGACCTTACGATCGACTTACGCTTTCGAAGCGTCTCGGATCGATCGGGTCAAATCGATCTGACCCCCTTGGAGTTCCGGATTCTCGCTGCTCTGATCAGAGCCCCAGGCGAGACAATCTCGCAGGCAAGTCTGTGTGAAGATGTCTATGGCGATCATGAATTGCGGCGAGAGAATGCAATTGAGGCAGCAGTCATGCGCCTAAGGCGCAAGATTGGGCCCAATCGAATCATGACCCGTCGGGGTTATGGCTATATATGGACCCTTCATGACGATTTGGAATCTAAGTGATGGTCAATTCATTACGGTTTGGTCTTTGGGCGGTCGGCATAGCGAGCGCCATCATCCTACCTTTGATTTCGGCACTCGGTTTTCGGACGGCATTCGAACACCACGTTCAACAGAGCTCGATTGCCGAGCTTGAGGCAGATCTGCGCTTTATGACACGCGGGCTGAAACTCGAAAATGGTGAAGTTGTTTTGGTTCCGAAAACCTTGCCAGACCCAAGGTTTGAGGAGCCCCTTTCAGGTCTTTACTGGCAAATAGTTGATGACAAAACGCAAAAAATTGTCCGATCTGGATCATTGGTTACTTTCACGATGGCGCTACCAGATGACATTTTGCCCCTCAACACCATCCATCACCACGAGATAAAAGGGCCTGATGATGCCGACCTTTTGCTGCTTGAGCGCAGAATTCCTGAAGGGGCAAAAGGAAAACATAGCTGGCGCTTCGCCGTCGCGATTGATCGGGGCGTATTAAGGGGCCAAGTCGATGCGATTATGCTTGATACGACACCGGTTTTCATCCTTTTGGGCTTCGGCCTTCTTATCCTGACCTTTGTACAGGGCAGCATGTTGATGGGACCTTTGAACCAAGCGTCCCGTGCCTTGGCGCTGGTGCGCGCTGGACGTCAACAGCGCTTGACGGACATGGTTCCAAATGAATTGGAAAGGTTCGCACGCGATTTTGATGAGTTGTTAGATGCAGGTGAGCGCCAAGCACGCGAAGCGCGTGAACGCGCCGCGGACTTAGCTCATAGCCTCCGAACCCCATTGGCGGTGCTATTGGCGCGGGCAGATGAAATCGAGGCTGTGGGCCAAGTTAGTGCCGCAACCACGATCAGAGACATCGTTACGGGTTTGGAGCATCGCGCAACACGGGATCTAGCGCGGGCAAATATTCATGGCCCGATTTTGGGACGAATTGTTGAGGTTTCACTTGCTCCAATCATTCATCAGATTACGAATGCACTGGCACGCACCAGCACAACTGAAAACCTGACTTGGGATGTTCAGGTCGATCCGGATCACAAGGTCAGACTGGATCAAAGTGACTTAACGGAGTTGATCGGTTCTCTGCTCGACAATGCGCGCAAATGGGCAAAATCGCGGATCAAGATAGCAACCATCTCCGATCAAATATCTCTGCGCATCTTAATTGAAGATGACGGACCGGGGATTGAGCCGCATCAACGCCGCATGGCACTTTCGCGTGGGCAAAAGTTTGATGCCAATCTCAACGGCACTGGCTTGGGCTTGACTATCGCGCAAGAGATTGTGCAGGCCTATGGCGGCAGCCTCGACTTGTCCGATGGACTATTGGGTGGATTGCGTGTGACCCTTGAGTTGCCGCACACAAACTTTGGCGCTGGGCAAACTCAACTGGCTTGAGTAAGAACGACGCTCGGCGGACTTCGGTCGCATTTCAACAGGAACTCGACACCTCATGTCCCAACGGTCTGATTGGTGGCGCAGCTTGCCCACGACAAGCTTTGGATCAAGCCAAATGGAGGAGCGCCTCGCAGGACTAATCATCGCCGGGCGTAAACGCGCGACGGTTTGGAATGGGCAAGATGAAAACCCAACCCAGCCGGGTATGAATTGGGTTGTCACAGCCAATTGCCGCCCCGTAGCAGTCATCGAAACCCTGTCTGTTGGCCAATGTCGCTTTGACGAGATTGATGCCGATTTTGCGTTTGAAGAAGGCGAGGGCGATCTTGGGTTAGCCTACTGGCGCACTGTCCATCAGACCTTCTTCGAGAGGGAGGGAAGCTTTGCTGCTGACATGATCTTGTGGTGGGAAAAGTTCCGCTTGGTGGAAGTCCTAGACGCAGATTTGGCGGCCAAGAGTGACGCAATGGTCGCTCTTGACGAAGCGGAAGCGGCAGTACTTTTGGCAAACCTACTACATCCGTAATCTGTCAGAGGACATGGCCTAGATACTCATGAACTTCTGCCATGGCCTCAAAAACCCGATGGGCACCCGCCGAAGTCAAATCCGATGACGGCGTCTCATGCGCAAAGCCGATTACATTCATCCCTGCGCGGACCGCCGCAATCACCCCGTTTGGACTGTCTTCAATCGCCAAGCAATCGCGAGGCGCAAAGCCCGCCTTTTGTGCGGCAAGCAAATAGACATCGGGTGCTGGCTTGGCTTGGGCCACCTCTGTGGCGGAACTAATCTGGTCTCCAAAATAGCTCAGCAAGCCGACTTTGGCCAAGTTGGCGAGAATCTTGTTCCTCTCCCCACTCGAGGCGACGGCCAATGGAATGGATCGCGCCGCTAAGTCCTGTATGACCGCGGCAACATCAGGAATCGCTTGTAGCTCTGCTTCAAATCGCGCAGTGAGCCGGACATGGTTTAGCGCAATCTCTTTTGCTGTGATCGTGCGGCCAATTTTTTGTTCAACCAACGCAAACATGGCCGCATCAGATAGACCCAAAAAGCGCGCACGCGCCTCCTTACCGTCCATGGGCCAACCGAGCTCCGTAATCCAAGCAGCGCCGACTTCATTGGCGATGGGCTCTGAGTCGACCAAAACGCCATCGCAGTCAAAAATCACGAGCTTGGGCTGTTGTTGCATGTTTACCGATCTGACCTCTGAGAGATGTTGTAAAACCACTTCATTCTGCACGGTATGGCCTCAATGACCAAGCGCCTAGCCGCCGAAGAAAGCGCGGTTTGGAAGTTGCAAACACAGTTAGGCTAAGGTTTTTGCCGATTTATAATGTGCGCGGCGGTCGGAGAAATCGCGCACCCGCTTGCGCCATGCCCGATAGCTACCGGGACGAATGTGGGTGCGCATCAATTCTTTGACTTGATCCGGGCCAAGGCCATAAAGGCTGCGGATATGATCAAAGCTCACATGATCACTGAGCGCCATTGCGATGACTTCGCTGAGTGCGGCGGCGTCTAGCCCATCAGAGCTGGCCATTATCAAGAGCCTCCAAGATGCGCTGTGAATCGGCGCCGATCTCCTCACGCCGGGATTGGCCCATTTTGCGCCACGTGGCATAGACAGGACCCATACGCGGGTTGCTGCCAAGCTTGCCTTCATTACGCCCAATGAAGTCCCAATAGAGTGGGTTGAACGGGCAGGCCCGTGGCCCTGATTTGACGGATGGATCATAAGCGCATCGCTCACAATAATCACTCATCTTGTGGATGTAAGCCCCACTGGCCGCATAGGGCTTGGAAGCCATGATACCGCCATCGGCGTAGAGCGCCATGCCAATCGTGTTGGGCACTTCCACCCATTCAAAGGCGTCGGCATAGACACTC
>JAJTGP010000027.1 GCA_021299265.1 Hyphomonadaceae bacterium
GTATTCGTCTTCTGGCCCGTCCTTGCAGTGTGCGGGCTTCAAAGCCCGGTCAACCGTTCGGGATTGGAAATGCCGACCAGGACCAAGCTCTCCCACGGTTTACGCCAAAGGGGACACACGGTCTCAAGGTCGCGGTGAAGGCTGGTTGCGCGACTAGCCTTCACTCGACCTCTCTATCACATCCCAAACACACAAGGGGAGAGAGGCAAGCGGCAGCCTGCGCCGAAGGCGGTGAAGGGGTTTTTCACCCGCACCCTGATCTTGCCATCACCCGCCGGGACAGTCATCATGCTCCTATGAAAACAGGTAATGTTCGCCTAGACCGACATGCTCGGCACATCCTTCTCAAAGAAATTGGCGGCCCCGGGCAAAAGCGCTTGGCTGGGGCGACGGTGGCATTGGTTGGTGTGGGTGGGTTGGGGGCGCCGGCTGCGCTTTATCTGGCAGCAGCAGGCGTTGGTCGTTTGATCCTGATTGACCCAGACGTGGTCGATCTCTCCAATCTGCAGCGACAAATCCTGTTCAAAACCGAAGATGTGGGCGTGGATAAGGTTCGGGCTGGGCAAGCTGCGATCCAGCATTTGGACCCCGCCATTGAAGTGGAAGTGCAAGTCCAGCGTCTGGACGCTACCAATGCCGAGCGTTTGATTGCAGGCGCAGACCTCGTACTCGACGGCACCGACCAGTTTGAAACCCGCTTTGCCGTTAATGCCGCTTGCCACGCTTTAGGCATCCCCTTGGTCTCTGGCGCGGTTGGGCGCTGGGATGGGCAAGTGGCGGTGTTTGGCTCTGGCCTGAGTAAGACAGACCCGCGTGGCGAGGCCTTGCCCTGCTATCGCTGTTTTGTGCCTGAAGTGCCACCTCAGGCCGAGACCTGCGCGGAGATGGGCATTGTTGGCGCCTTGACGGGGGTGGTCGGCTCAATGATGGCGTTAGAGGCGATAAAGTGGCTGACCAAGGCCGGTAAGCCTCTGATGGGGCGGCTGTGGATGATGGATGGCTTAAGCGGGCAAAGCCGAACCGTGCGTTTGAAGGCCGATCCGGCCTGTCCCTGCTGTGGGGCACGTTAAGATGCGGGCACTGGCATTTCTGGCGGCCTGCGGGCTTTATCTGGCTGCACAGCCAGTCCACGCGCAAACCCAAGACATGTGCGCCCTAATGGCGCGCAATCCCGGCTGGGCAGAGGCCGTGCGCTCTGCCTCTTTGACGTGGAAGGTCAGCCCCGGCACGATCCTTACCGTGATCGACCAAGAAAGCCGCTTTCGCGCCACGGCCAAGGGGGCAGGGGCGGTGGATGCCAATTCGCTGCGCAATTTCGGCTTTGCCCAAGCCAATCTACGGACCTGGAACTGGTTTTTGCGCGACACGGGCCGAACCTCAGGCTCGCGCTCGAATTTTGCTTTGTCGGCAGATTTTGTCGGCTGGCATTTCACCACGATGGAAGCGCGAACAGGGGTTCCCCGTAGCCAGTTCGTCTCACATTATTTGATCTATAAAATGGGGGAGGGTGGTTTTCGCCGCGGCGCACCGCCCCAAGCCCGCAGCCTTGCCTCGACCTTGGCCGTGCGGGCAAAGTTTCATGATCGCAAGCTGTGGGATTGCGGCTTTGGTGCGGATGGCGACGACGGGGATGAAGGCTCAGACGCTACCCCGAATTAGTCGGCCTTTTTGGGCCTGAAGCCCTTGGAAGTGAGGCCCGTTTTGCGGGCCAGCGGCTTGCGCGGCTTATCTGGTTTTGGCTTGTCTGATTTTGGCTTGATTGATTTTCGATTGGTGGGGGTTGGAGACTTATCCTTGGCCTTAAAGCCCGTGCGGGGCTTCTGGTCGGCTTCGGTCTCACCTTTTTTGCTGATTTGACGGACCTTCAAGCCCTGCCGCAGCGAGAGTGGCGCGCTCAACTGGCCCTTATCGGGATCGGCAAAGGCAGAGCCGAATTTCGTCAGACGTTCTTCGACGCTGCCCAGAAATTCGGCCTCCCATTCGGTTAGACCCTCTTCACTCAATTTGGCCTTATCTGCCGCCCGTTTCAGGGCCGACAGGGCGCGCTTGGTCAGGGCAGGGTCAACCCGTCGCGACAAAAAAGCCTCAGATTTCGCCGACGGCTTCCAGATAGAGGTCGAGCATCATTTCAGCTTCTGCCCGATCATTGGCGTCTTGCTTGCGCAAGCGGATCACGGCGCGCAGGGCCTTGGTGTCAAAGCCCAAGGATTTGGCTTCGCCATAGACTTCCTTGAGCTGCTCAGCCAGTTCGGTTTTCTCGGTTTCTAAGGTTTCGATGCGGGCAACAAACTGGCGCAATTTTTCCTTAGACGATGAAGTCAAAGCTTGAGGGGCGGAAACATGGGATTGGTCGTCGTCGGCATCATACATGGTCGGAACCTCAAAGCATCAATGTGGGGCTGGTCTTAACCATCCTTCTAGCCTGCCTGCGCCAAGGCGCAATCAGGGCTCTGCACGAAATTGGGCAGAACTGCCCTCATACACAGTATCGGTCGCATGGGCGCGGATGATGCCCTCCACCAGATCGGGATCGACCCAATGCGGCATATGGCCCGCCTCGGGCACGCGGAAGCTTAGGGCGTGGGGGATGTCGCGCTTGAGGCCGGCGGCATGAATGCTATTATAAACAATCACATCGCCTTGGCCCGAAACGATGGTAACCGGCAGGGTCAGGCTTGAATAGCGCGGCGCTTGTTTGCCCATTTCCGCGCTGCCAATCACCATATCTTCGGCATTGGCCTTATAGGCCTTGGGCCGGAAGAAGAGCGGTGTGCCGATCCTATCCCCATAATCGGGCGGATTGACCGGACCGGGGGCAAAGCCGCGCGCAATGCCCTTGGGGGCAAGCTTTGGCCCAATCAGCGGCGGCAGGGTCCAGACGAGTAGGTCGCCCAAGATCGGCCAGCCAGCGATGCGGTTCAACAGGCTGGTCGACTTCTGCCACGGGTGGGAGGCAGGGGCCAAAAGAACCAGCGCTTTGACGAGGTCTGGATGGTCTAAGGCTAAGCGCAGGATAACGCCTGAGCCCCAGCTATGGCCAACAGCTACGACCGGGCCAGAAGCGGTCTGGCGTACGATGTCGGCGATGAAGGCGGCTTGCTCGCCCAAGGTGGCCGCGTCCTTTGGCCGCCCTGAATAGCCAAGGCCCGGGCGATCTGGCGCAATCAAGCGCATATCTGTCAGGCGGTGGCCGAGAGCGGAGATCAATTCGCGCCCATTAGAGGCCGCGCCATGCACCATGAGAATCTCAGGGCCACTGCCTTGCTCAATCACATGGGCCTTCACCCCGCGTGCGGTCACAAAGCGGCCGATGGCTGGCCAGGAACGCTCAATCAAGGCCAGCCGCAACACGATAGAGATCAGCATGAAGACGCACAGGGCCGCGGCCAGCACTAGAAACGGCATGAGGCGGGAGAGGTCGTCAGGGCTCACAGCGATAAACCGTCCAATCGGGCTTCCATGCGGATCAGGCCACGCTTGGCCCCGTCCAGATAAGGGTGGTAGAACAGGGCTTCACGATAAGCTTCTTCGGCCCCTCGGAAATCGCCCAGATCTTCGCGTACAAGGCCCAAGCCCGTCCAAGCGGCAAAATGGCGTGGCTCAAGGCGCAGCGCCCGTTTCAACAGCGATTCAGCTTGTTTCAAGTCGCCATCATCATAAGCAATCGTGGCCAAGCGCGCTAAACCTTCGGCGAAATTGGGGTCTAGCTCTGTGACGGAGGTCAAGGCCGTCCGGGCAGTATCCTGATCACCGGCATCCAGCGCCACGCTGGCGCTTTCCATCAGAAAATTGATGGTGGGCGAGGTATTGCGCGTCATGATCAGATAAATCTCGCCCTCAAAGCGCATGGCCTCTTCGGCAGAACCGCTGCGGGCCAAGGCCTCATAATAGCTGTTCAGCCTTTGGGCAGGGGGGGGATCATAGACGGTAGGATTGTCGACTTCAGGCACCACCACGCCCGGCGTGATCGGCACCGCACCGGCAGGCAGAAGCAAAAGGAAGGGCAATAGGCGCAAAAACCGCATAGGCTTAGCTTTCCCCTAAACCGGCAGACCCGTCAAACGGGAAGACCTGCGTCCCGCATCGCTTGGCGCAGGCCCTCTGGTCCCTCAAACAAATGGGTCACAAAGCCGTAAGAAGCAGCAGCGGCGATATTGGCGGGCGAATCGTCGGTGAAAAAGACTTCTTCTGCCGAAAGGCCGCCCATGCGTTTCAAGCTGATGTCGAAGATGGGCTTTAAGGGCTTGGCGGTCTTTTCATCTCCCGAGACGATGATGTCCTTGAAATGGCGCGGAAAATCAAACGGGCCAAAGCAGGTTTCCACCATCTCGCTGGGCATATTGGTCAAGACATATTGCGGGATTTGGGCCTCGGACAGCTCTGCCACCAAGTGGGTCGAGCCCGTTATTTCGCCGGTGATCATCTCAGCAAAGCCTGTCTTCCAAGCCGCAATCTCGGCGGCGAACTCTGGAAACTCAGCTTGTCGGGCAGGGATGGTGTCGGCCATAGCTTGGCCCTCGTCATGCAGCATATGCCACGACATTGGGCAGACATGATCGAGGAAGTAGTCGAGACGGCTGGGATCAGGAATCAAGCGCGCATAAAGCTTGCGCGGCGACCAGCCGACTAAAACATTGCCGTAATCGAAAAGAACTGCGCGGATGGGCGCAGGCACGCGCAATTAGCCTTGCTTGGCTTTAAAGCGTGGGTCGACCTTATTGATGACATAGACCCGACCTTTACGGCGCACGACCTGACACGCTGCATGGCGGGTCTTCAGTGATTTGATAGAGCTCTTCACTTTCATGGTCGTATTCCAAAAGGTGGCGCGCGATGTGGGCGCTGTTAAGGTGACGTCTTTAGAGAGCGGCGCTGATACGTGCCAGCGCATCAGAAGTCAATTCGCTGACGCAGAATTCACGGCCATTTCTCGCACCAAAGCGGGTAGAAATACCAGTGGCCAAACCACCAGAACCGCATTCATCCCAAACCAAACGGCATCGACCTCACCCAGCAGCAGCCAATAGCCGCACGCCATGCCACCTGCCACGATGGTGAGGATGAGGGAAATCAGAGCGAGAGGTCGCCAAATTGGGTCCCCAAGGCTTGCCGCGCGAACTGCCCACAGGCCTGTGATGGAAAAGGCAATGTCGAGGGGGAAGAAAGACCAGTTCCACGCTACGACGCGGGGATCGTGGGCATTGGCGTAAAGCCACGCACTGGGGATGCTGATCAGGCCCATGCATTCTAAAAGCGCCACACTCCAATAGAGCATGAAAGCGACATCGGTCGCCGTCAGCGCCCATTTGAGCGACGGGCGCATCACTTCTTGGCCTTCTTGTCATCTGGGCAAATGATCACCCCATAGGCCGCGCCCCAGCAGGTTTTCTTGCCGATCAGATAATTGATCTCAAACTTTGAGGCCAAATAATAATTGGTGCGCTTGATGGGCAGGAGGCTTGCCGCATCCAAGCTGAGCTTGTCCTGCTCGCGCATGACCTGACGCAGCCGCTGCTCCGTCGGGTTTGAGTAAAACAGGGCACCAAGCACGATGAGCAGAAAGAGGAGGAATCGCATGGTCCGATTGAGCCCCAACTTTGTGACGGGAAAATGGCGCTAGATTTTGGAGAACATTAAAGTTGCATTGGTGCCGCCAAAGCCAAAGGAATTGGACATGGCGGTCTCAATCTCAACCTCTTTGCGCGCCCGCAGGATCGGCAAGTCGGCAAAGTCTGGGTCGATCTCATCAATATGGGCGCTTTCACAGGCAAAGCCAGCTTGCATCATCAACAGGCTATAAATGGCTTCTTGTGCCCCTGCCGCCCCTAGAGAATGCCCTGTCAGCGACTTGGTTGACGAGATGAGGGGGATGTTGCCCGCAAAGACTTCGCGGATCGCGCCGACTTCTTTGGCGTCTCCCACAGGTGTCGCGGTGCCATGCGGGTTCAGATAGTCGACCTTGCGGCCACCCGACATCTCTAAAGCTTGGCGCATACAGCGCACCGCGCCTTCGCCCGATGGGGCGACCATGTCATGACCATCAGACGTCGCCCCATAGCCCGTCAGCTCGGCATAGATTTTGGCACTGCGTGCTTTGGCGCGGTCATAGTCTTCCAACACCAACATGCCGGCCCCGCCAGCAATCACAAAGCCATCGCGATTCTTATCATAGGCGCGCGAGGCCCGTGACGGAGTGTCATTATAGCCAGAAGACATAGCACCCATGGCGTCAAACAAGATCGACAAAGTCCAGTCGAGGTCTTCGCTGCCGCCTGCAAACATCACATCCTGTTTGCCCCAAGCGATGCTCTCATAGGCATTGCCGATGCAGTGGGCGCTGGTGGCACAAGCCGAGCTGATCGAATAATTGACGCCCTTAATCTTGAACCAAGTCGCCAAGGCTGCCGACACGCCAGAGCACATGGCTTTGGGAACGGCAAAGGGGCCAACGCGCTTGGGCGAGCCCGTCTCGCGGGTCTTATCAGCAGCACCAACAATGGCTTTGGTGGAAGGACCGCCAGAGCCTGCGATGATGCCCGTGCGCTCATGGCTGACTTCGTGTGGCTCTAGGCCCGAATCGGCAATGGCTTGTTCCATCGCGATATGGCCCCAGCCCATGCCTTCGGACAAAAAGCGCGCCGCGCGACGGTCGACCAAGGTTTCCCAGTCGAGATTTGGCCGCGCTTGGACCTGACATTTAAAGCCATGATCGGCATGCTCTTGGGCGAAACTAATGCCAGATTTGGCAGTTCGCAGGCTTTCGGTCACTTCTGCGGTGTCATTGCCAATCGATGACACGATGCCCATTCCTGTTACGACAACACGACGCATCGGCTTTTTCCTTATAGGGCGTCTGGCTGAAACAGTCCGACGCGCAAGTCTTTTGCAGTATAGATAACGTTGCCGTCAGCCAGCACTTGGCCGTCGGCAACGCCCAGAATCAAACGCGATTTGAACACGCGCTTAACATCGATTTCGTAGCGCACGAGTTTCACGTCATTGGTGATCTGGCCCGAGAATTTCACTTCGCCAACGCCAAGCGCACGGCCTTTTCCGGGAAGACCCGACCAGCCCAAATAGAAGCCTACCAATTGCCACATGGCATCTAAGCCCAAGCAACCGGGCATGACGGGGTCGCCCTTGAAGTGGCAGTCAAAAAACCACAGGCCTGCATGCACATCGAGCTCGGCTTCGATCCGACCCTTATCATAGGCCCCGCCGGCTTCGGTGATGGTGGTGATTCGGTCCATCATCAGCATGTTGGGCAAAGGCAATTGCGCATTTGCCGGACCGAATAACTTGCCTTCGCCACACGCGATCAGCTGCTCATAGCTATAGGAAGATTCACGCGCGGGGATGGTCGTATCGGTGGTCTGCGTCAAAGGGATGCCGTCCTGTTACAAAATGTTTCACAAGGGCGTTAGCATGGCGCAAGGCCATTCGCCAAGCACGCTATCCGCTAGGGGTGACGCGAATTGTCAGCGCCCCAAAGCTCGGAAGCGGGCACCCAACCCTTGAAGCGCCCAGCCTTAACTTGGCGCCAACCGGGACGTTCCTCTGTGATTTCAACGATCACGCCGTCAGAAATATAGGCCACAACGCGGGTATCGCTGCTGGCGTCGGCGCGCATGGCGACGCGCATATCCCGGGAAGGGCGTGCAATTCCGGTCCGCCGTCCATCCAGCATGCGCTTATGCACCCAGCTGACAGCCCCATCTGGGTCCTCAATGCGGCGCCAATCGTCGGTCTCGGCAACGACACGGACGGGCAGGCCCTTGCGTTTATAGACCCAGCGGACGGGATAATCCTTGTCGGGGCCAGCGCGACCATTGATGTTGGAAAATTTCAAGGAAACAAAGCGCGGGACAGGTTGCCCTGACGGCGTTTCCCCCGCCAAACGGTTGAAAGGGGGAAAGCCACCTGCAAACGCATAGCCAGCGCATAGGCTGGTGGTTGCCAAAGCAAGGCTGGCAAGGATGGCTTTTACTTTACCCATCGTGCGCAACGAGTTCCCAAACAACGACTTTATCGCGTTCCCTGACAAAGCCTACCCTCTTTTCATCTGGCCGATGAAGGTGAACAGCGTCTTAATTTAGGGGGTAAAATTGTCGGTAAGCACGAGATTTCAGCGATCACTGCGATGTCGCTTGGCGTCTGCGCTTTGCCTTGCTACACAGGGCTATGCCCCAGTCAAAACTCAAAGTCATCGTCACCCGCAAATTGCCAGAGCCAGTGGAAACACGGATGGCAGAATTGTTCGATACCGAATTGAACGCGACCGACACACCCATGACCTATGAACAATTGGTCGATGCGGTTAGCCGTGCCGATGTGTTGGTGCCGACTGTGACCGATAAGATTGACAGTAAAGTTTTGTCGCGCGCGGGCGAACGTTTGCGCCTGATTGCCCAATTCGGGGCTGGCGTGGATAACATGGATGTGGCGACCGCGATTCAGCGCGGCATCACCGTGACCAATACGCCGGGCGTTTTGACCGAAGACACGGCCGACATCACCATGGCCCTGATCCTCGCGGTGCCGCGCCGCCTGATGGAAGGGGTGCGCGTGGTTGAGGCTGATGGCTTTGAAGGCTGGTCTCCCACGTGGATGTTGGGCCGCCGGGTTGCTGGTAAGCGTCTGGGCATTGTCGGCATGGGCCGGATTGGGCAAGCGGTGGCGCGCCGCGCCAAGGCCTTTGGCCTGCAAATCCATTACCACAATCGCCGCCGCGTTTCGGCCGCGATAGAGCAAGAGTTGGAGGCGACCTATTGGGAAAGCCTCGACCAAATGTTGTCGCGGATGGACATTATTTCGGTCAATTGCCCGCATACGCCGGCAACCTATCACTTGCTCTCGGCGCGGCGCCTGCAATTGATGAAACCCAGCGCCTATTTGGTGAATACCGCGCGTGGCGAAGTGATTGACGAAGCCGCCCTTGCACGCATGCTCGACAAGGGCTTGTTGGCGGGTGCTGGCCTCGACGTGTTTGAGCATGAGCCTGCGATCAATCCCAAGCTCAAAAAACTCCCCAACGTGATGCTTCTCCCACACATGGGCTCTGCCACGATGGAGAGCCGCACCGAAATGGGCGAGAAAGTCATCATCAATATCAAAACCTTCGCTGACGGCCATAAGCCACCCGACCGCGTTATTCCGGCGATGTTGTAAGAGTTGGCAGAAAGGGCGGCTATGGAGCTTTTGGAGACAGCGCCGCGCTTTGATCGGCCCGTGATTGTTTTTGATGCTTTCTGCGTCCTATGTGCGACCAATGCCCAGTTTGTGCTCAAACATGACCGGGCTGGCCATTTCTTGTTGGCCTCGATGCAGAATGAGGTTGGTGCATCCATCTATCGATACTTTGGCATTGACCCGAGCGATCCTGATAGTTTTGTTGTTTTGGATGGCGGGCGAATTTTACGCGACAGTGATGCCGTTTTGGCTGTAATAGACGGACTGGGCTGGCCTTGGCGAATTGCCGCAATCGTCAAATATGTTCCGAAAACTTGGCGCGATCGGGCTTATCTCTTGTTGGCGCGAAATCGCTACCGCATTTTTGGTCGGCGCGAGGTCTGTTGGTTGCCTTCCCCAGAACAAGCCCGCCGCGTGTTATGAAGCCCATCCTTATCCTCGGCGGCTATGGAGGATTTGGCCGCAGGCTGTCCCGCCGTCTTGCTGATAAGGGTTATCCGTTGTTTATTGCCGGGCGAAGCCAAGCAAAGGCCGTCGCTTTTTGCGCGGAGCTGGGCTGCGGGACACCCCTTTTTGCCAATCGCGATCACCCCCTCGATGATATCTTAAAGGCCGCGCAGCCCTTTATCCTGATCGATGCCGCTGGGCCATTTCAAACCAGTGATTACCGCGTTGCGGAGGCCTGTATACGCTGTGGCGTCCATTATTTGGACTTGGCAGACGGGCGTGACTTTGTCTGTGGCATCGGGAGGTTAGACAAGGATGCCAAACTGAACGGTGTCGTCGTTCGATCAGGCGTATCGAGTGTGCCCGCGCTATCCGGCGCTGTCTTGCGTGAGCTAGTCGCGCCTATGACCCGTGTGTCGCGCATCGATATGGCCATAAGTGCCTCCAGCCGGGCAACTTTAGGGGCTTCCGTCGCCAAAGCCATTTTGAGTTACGCCGGGCAAAAACTAAGCCTTTGGAGAGGCCAAGCTTGGACAAACGGATTTGGCTGGCAAGAGCTTTCGAGGACGACATTCGAAGTTGCCGGTCGCAGGCCGCTGTCACGTCTTGTCGCCCTGGCTGAGGTTCCAGATCATGAGATTTGGCCAGCAATTCTAACCGGCAAACCTGCTGTCACCTTTAAGGCAGGCACAGAATCAGCCTTCCAAATGCTGGGCCTCTGGCTGCTAAGTTGGATGGTCCGTTGGAAGTGGTTTGCAAGTTTGGTGGGGCTTGGGCCTATCCTTTTGCCGGTGCAGCGGTTGACGTCATGGCTTGGGAACAATCGATCCGCCATGAAGATCGAGGTTTTAGGCTTTGAAGGGGAATTGCCGGTTAGGGCGCGTTGGACCCTGCTGGCTGAGCGCGGGGATGGGCCCGAAATTCCAACCATGGCCGCGGCTTGCCTTGCCGATTTGATCCAAGCTGGCCTTGTTGCGTCTGGTGCTCAAGACAGCAGCCAAGAGCTCGCGCTGGACCAATTTCAAGCCCAGTTTTCCAAGCTGGCAATTTCAGAAGAACAAACAAAAGTTCCGGACCTCCCCTTGTATCAAAAGGTTATGGGCAGAAATTTTGACGATCTGCCGTCCAGTGTGCGCGCGGTGCACTCAACCGAAGGTGATGGGGTCGCGGTTGGAAATGCTCAAGTTGCTCGCGGTGATAATCCCGTAAATGCCTTCCTGTGTTTTATGTTTGGTTTTCCTCCTTCGGGGCAGCACGACTTACGCGTTCATTTCTGCAGAGACGGCGCTTCTGTTCTTTGGGTGCGGCACTTTGGAGAGCACCGGATGAAGAGCCGCCTGTGCCAATCTGACCAGAAACTGGTGGAGCAATTTGGCCCTCTGCGCTTCTACTTTCATCTGCAACCTCAAGACCAAGGCCTCGCCATGATTTTGAAACGGTGGACAATGCTTGGACTGGCTCTGCCTGTAGTCTTGGCACCGCGCGTTGATGCACGAGAATGGGACGAGGCCGGTCAATTCCAACTTTCTGTCTCAATTTCTCTGCCTCTGATTGGGCTTATTGTGGCCTATCGGGGGCAATTGGCTCCGGTAGAAACAAGTGTGCACCTAAAATCCACCCCCTTGCCAACTCAATTCTAGGCAATAAGCTGCCATGCTTGAATTACGGGTGAGTGGGAACAAAAATGAGTAGTGGTTTGGTGCGTTGGCTTGTTGTGGCTTCTGTAGCAGCGCTTGTTTTGGGATCGGGAAGCGGCCCAGCTGTGCAGGCCCAGGCGGCACCTGATGTGGTCCCAACCAGTTATGAGCGGCCTCGACTTGATGAGTTCTGGGGTGGTTCGTTTTTTACCGACGCGGTCGTCTCGCCCAATGGTCGGGTCTTGGCGACCGTCAAATTTGTCGGGGCAGAATCCGCCATCGAACTCTATGACATGCAAGAAGCGCGCACCAAGAGGGCGGGCGGACTCGACATGCCATTCCACGTCTATGCGCTTGAATGGAAAGACCAGAACCGCCTGTTGTTAACGGGTTGGGATCGGGAAAGTCGGCTGGGGGTATGGGTTTGGACAATTGGGGAAGCGCGGGCCAAAAAGCTGTTCCGATTTGACGGGCAAGACGATGATTACGCCCCAGATCCCAAATTCGATACCGAAGAAGAAGAAATCAGCTTCTATATGAAGCGCGACGATGCACGGCGCGCAAAGCCGCGCCCGGATCGGACTTGGATCGTTTCCCGGCTGCAAGCCGATCCTGACCGAGTATTAA
>JAJTGP010000157.1 GCA_021299265.1 Hyphomonadaceae bacterium
ACGCCATAGCAATACGTTGCTATTTGCCACCAATACGCAGGTGGCGCTTTCGGTGGGAACGAATGCGACAGCCCAACCAGATGTAACAATTGGCTACAAGCGGCAAGAAGCGGTCGTTATGCCACTGGTGGCAAATTATGCGCCCAACCCGAAGGAGCCTGGCAAGTTGGTACCATGCAAGAGCCCCCAAGGCCCTCCGGCACCAGAGTGCTTAATCATCGGGAAGAATGGAACCGCCAACGCTCAGGATAGCTACTCTGTCTTGGCGAGCTTCGGGGCGAAATTTGGCGGGCGCACGGATGGGACAGCCCCCGAAGCCAGCGTCGGGATCGCACAATATTTTGCAACGGGTGTTGCCGCACAATTGCTGGCGGCAACAGGAGGTGCATCAATCATTTCCACTGCTGCCCAACAACCAGCTTCGGCCGAGCGGGCCGCCGTGGTGGCAGCCGTCATGGATCCTGCAAGCGCTCAGAGGTCAGCGCTTGGGGCAGCCAATTATGACCGAGCCGTTGAATTAGGCGATGCAGCTGGGCTCAAACGCAATCTCATCGCCAGCAATGGTGCCACTTGCTTTAAAGATGCCGCAACGGGTCCCAAGCTCATGGCAGGTCTAAAGGAGGTTGACGTCCTCAAGGACAAAGCCACGGAACTCGAAACGGCAGGTAAGGAATCTGCCGACGCACTCTCCCGCTATCTTCAAGAGATTGGAACGGCGGCCCAAAAAGAGTTCTCAAATCAAATTTTGAAGCATTGTTAGGAGACATTCATGAGCATTAAAGTCATTGTCTGTGGGACGTTAAATGCACTGGTAGCAACGAAAGCCAACTTGAAAGCACCCCCCATTAATGCCGTCGTATTGTATGAGACAACGGCTTCTGAAGGGGAAAGTGGAAGTCTAACTTTTCAGACGTCAATCATCGACCAAAATGGCGAACTAAATGAAAGCCCATCCCAACCCGTAACGAGCTATAAAAGCAAATTCATCCTCGTGGTCAAAACCTAGCCCTAAACCACGCGGTTTTCCAACGGTTGGCCCTGATAGACACGGATCAGATTGCCGATAGCTGCGCGCACGGCTTCCTGCACGCTTTCGCGCGTGCGCCCAGCGACATGGGGCGTCAGGACGACATTGGTTAGATCGGCCCAGAGCTTTGGGTCTGTCGGTTCATTCTCGAAAACGTCCAAACTTGCGCCAAGAATCTTTTTCTCGCGCAAAGCCGTCAGAAGCGCTGCCTCATCCACCACGCCACCGCGCGCCACATTGATCAGCACGCCTTCGGTACCCAAGGCATCGAGCACTTCGGCTGAAATGACTTTACGCGTCGCATCGGTCAGCGGGCAGGCCAGCGCCAATATATCGGACTTTCGGGCCAGCTCCAAAACCGTATCGATACGGGGCCATGCCAGTTCTGGCTTGGGATTTGGGCCCGCCCAGATAATCTTGAGGCCAAAGGCTTCGGCGCGCACGGCAATGGCTTGGCCAATCGCGCCCATGCCGAGGATGCCCAAGGTGCGCCCGCGCAACCGATAGCGCGGCGCATGGGTTAAAGCGTCTGCCCATTCCCCACGACGGACGAGGCCGTCCAACTCAATGATATTGCGCTCCCCCGCAATCAATAGGCCCAAGGCGAGGTCGGCGACATCGTCGGTATTGATGCCGGGCGAGTTGCAGACTGAAATACCAGCAGCTTTGGCTGCAACCAGATCAACCCCATCCACGCCAACACCTGCGGCGATCACGGCCTCCAGCTTGGGGAACAAGGGGAAGAGTGCCGCATCGGTTTTCTTGCCACCGATACAGGCAAAGGCACGTACCTCGGCACCTGGGCCGGCGGCAAAGGCCGCAACGTCTTCGATCTCCCATAGGCGCGCGCACGGTGCGATGTTTTCAAGGAGCGGCTGGGCGAGGACGAGTTCGGGGTGAATAATCAGGATCATGGCGAGCCTTGTGGAAGGCTTGAGCCTTAGATGCAAGGGGGGTGTGTGGCGATTGACGGCGCGCGCGCCACGCACTGCGTCAGTCACCGCGTCTAGATGAATGTGTTACCAAGCGCCGCCACTCCCCTCTCCCCCCTTGGGGGCGAGGGTAGCAAATCGCCAATGTGGGTGAAGGGGCGGTTCTGCCCGTCTAACTCAAACGGGGCGAGCGGACCGCGCAGCAAAAGCTGCGCTTGTCACCGCGTTTGCATGCGCAACTCGTGTTGCGCGGTCCTTTGGATCAGCCTTCTAGACAGGTAGCAAAGCCCGCTATGCCCGCCCCAGAGCCAGATCACTCACATAGGGGTTGGTTTTGCGTTCCCAGCCGAAATTACCAATCTCGCCATGGCCGGGCACAAAGTGGATATCATCCCCGTAAGGCCAGAGCTTGCCGGTAATGGACGCGACCAGATCGTCGAAATTGCCTTTGGGAAAGTCGGTGCGGCCGATCGAGCCCTTGAACAACAGGTCGCCCACGAAGGCCAGCTTGGCGTCCTTATTGATGATGGCGACATGGCCGGGCGTATGGCCGGGGCAATGGACAACGTCAAACTGATGGCCCGCGAGCTCCAGCTTGTCGCCATCTTTGAGATAGCGGGTCGGCACACAATTTTCATAGCCGGAGGTCTCGCCATATTTGGCCCATTGCGCGACAATATCGTCGAGCAGCCATTGGTCGTCTTCATGCGGGCCAATGATGTCAACCCCCAAGGTGCGCGACAATTCCTGCGCGCCGCCAGCATGGTCCAAATGGCCATGGGTCAACCAGATCGCGACGACCTTGACGCCCAAATGCTTCACCGCCCCCAAAAGGCGCGGCACTTCCCCACCTGGATCGACAAAAACCGCCTCCTTCGTGGTCTGCGACCACAGAAGCGTTGTGTTCTGCTGAAACGGTGTGACGGGAATGATGGAGGCTTGCAGGTCGGATGGATTGGGCATGGTGGACAGGTCCCTACAACTTCGCCTGTAGGCCATTGGCCCAAGCAGTAATATCACCCGCGCCGAGGCAGACGAAGATGTCGCCTGAGGTGCATTCGGCTTTGAGAAGGGCTGGAAGGTCATCGGGGGAAGCGAGTTTCAGCGCGCGCTTATGGCCATGGTCGCGCGCCGCGCGCACCAAGGCATCGGCGTCCACGCCCTCAATCGGGGCTTCGCCAGCGGTATAGACGTCGGCGATGGCGACAACGTCTGCATCGTTGAAACAGCGGGCGAAATCCTCAAACAAGGCTTGCAGGCGGCTGAAGCGGTGGGGCTGGACGACGGCGACGACTTTGCCAGCTGTGACTTGGCGCGCGGCTTTGAGGACGGCAGCAATCTCGACCGGGTGGTGGCCATAATCATCAATGATGCGCACACCTTGCCACTCACCCACTTTGGTGAAGCGGCGCTTGACGCCTTCAAACTGGTGCAGGCCCTTCGTGATCTGGGCATCGCTCGCGCCCAGTTCCCGCGCCACGCTGATGGCGGCCAAGGCGTTGGTGACATTGTGTAGGCCCGGCATGGGCAGATGTAGGCCGTCAATCTGATGGGCCGGGCTGCCGCGCTTGGCGGCAAAGGCGACGCTAAAGCGCGAACCGTCGGGGTCGGCTTCCAGGTTCAAAGCGCGCACATCGGCCTGTGGGTTGAAGCCATAAGTGACGACGCGGCGGTCGGTTGCCCGCGCCACCAAGCCTTGCACGCCTGGGTGGTCGATACACATGACGGCAAAACCGTAAAAGGGCACAGACGCCACAAAGGTCTCAAACGCGGCCTCCATCGCCTCAGCCGTGCCATAAAAGTCCAAATGCTCTGGGTCCATATTGGTGACGATGGCAATGGTGGGGCGCAATTTGGTGAAGGTGCCGTCGCTCTCATCGGCTTCCACGACCATCCAATCACCCGAGCCAACGCGTGCATTGGTGCCATAGGCGTTGATGATGCCGCCATTGATCACGGTGGGGTCTTTGTCTGCAGCATCCAAAAGGGTGGCAACCATGCTCGTGGTGGTGGTCTTGCCATGCGTGCCGCCGACCGCAATCGTCCAGCCCAAGCGCATCAATTCAGCCAGCATCTCAGCCCGGCGCACCACCGGAATGCCCAGATCGCGCGCAGCCACCACTTCGAGATTGTCAGGCTTTACGGCCGAGGAGATCAGCACGATCCCGGCCTCGGCTACATGGGCCCCGTCATGGCCGACAAAGACCTTGATGCCCGCCTTGCGCAGACGGTCGAGATTGGCGCTGTCCTTGGCGTCAGAACCTTGAACCCTATGGCCCCAATGGGCGAGGACTTCAGCAATCCCACTCATCCCAATCCCGCCAATGCCGACAATATGAATGGCGCCGATATCAAGGGGGATAGAGTTGGTTCGCATGGCTTAGGACTTTCTGATTCACGAGTTTCTCTGTGAACACCGAAAGCACGAAAGTGGCAACTCTGAGCGCTGTTTGAAACCCTGCACAGCCATCCAATTGTCTGGCTTGACTCTTAACTCTACATATGTTGTATTAAATACATGAAACGCAATCGCCCGCTCTCTAATGAAGCCCGCACCCTTATGCAGGCATTGGCCGACGCACCAAGCCGTTGGCGCCATGGTTATGATCTGATCAAGGAAACCGGATTGAAATCCGGCACCCTCTATCCCATCCTGATGCGCCTATCTGATCGCGGCCTGCTGGAAGCCCAGTGGCTAGAGCCAGAGCAATTGGGAAAACCCGCCCGTCACGCCTATCGCCTGACAGCAAAAGGGTTGGAATTCTACCGCGAATTGCCAACTCTAAATACTGAAACCGATCCCATACCATATGGCGCACAGGTGCAAGCATGATCGGAGATATGCGGCATACAACTGCAACAATGTTGCTGCGCCATTGTCAGACCTTAGCGCCAAAGGGAAAGGCACAATGGGCTGAAGCCATGGCGCGCGAGCGCGACGAGATCGCCGACCCCGGCGAGGCGCTTGCATTCGCAGTGGGGTGCCTTGTAACGATTTCTCTTGAGCGGGCGAGGACTGTGGATTTCCTGCTAGGCGAAGTGCGCTGGGTTGTTTCCGCGGCCACAGGCCTGCTTGCCATGTTTGCCTTGGTTGCAGTCCTCCGCATGTTACCTGCTTATCCTCAGGCAGCAATGGTTTTGGGAACAATCGGACTTGTGTTTGGATGGTGTTCACGACTGCTTGCAAACAGCAAAGAATGGCGCGTGGTTACAATTGCTATTGTCATGTTCGCTCTAAGCGGACTGAGCATTGTCGCTATGAATACATCGTTTCCCGAACCGCCGCATGAAGCCCTTTATCGAGCACTGGCACTTGAGGGGCTTTTGCTCTGGTCAGCAATACTTGGTGCCAGCCTCGCAATCGCGACGGGGCGGCTCTACAAGCGGCAGGCGAACAAGTCGCTTGGCGGTGAGTCATGAAGACCATGACGCTGCTCATGTGGGCAGGCAGTATCTTGGCTTTAGTGCTTGCTCTGGCCCATTTGGCAATTGCAGGATTTTTGGCCCAGCGCGTCTGGGAGTTGCAAACGCTCTGGTTCTTAGGTTCCGGGGTTGCGCTCCTGCTGGGGGCACTCCTCAACATTATCACCCTACGAGTGGCGCAGCGCGAACTTGTTGTTAGGAATTGCCTCATCTTGGGCAATACTCTAGTCGCCGGATTCTTCATGCTCGCAGTGCCCTTGTTGAAAGCGCCCCAAGCGCTGGTCGGGCTGGTGCTTTATGTCGGGCTGACCGTTGGCGCGGTGCTATACAGACCGTCGGAATATGCAATGCCGGATACATCCACATGAAGGGGCTCGCTCGTTATCTTCTGCGCCTTGCCCGCGTCATCATGCCGCCCGAGCGGAGAAACTGGGCTGACGCAATGGCCCATGAATTTGAAGCGCTAGAGGCCGATCATCTGGGCTTTGCCCTCGGGTGCTTTACCTCAGCCGGAGTTGCAAATTTTCAGACACTAGGCGGCGTTTCTCGGCTGATCATCTTTCCAGCTTTGCTTGGAATTTTCGCGATGCTGTTTGGACTCTGCCAAACCGCTTTTGAAACAGTGAGGTCCAACGGTGGCCTCGAGAAATGGGAGTATGATTATCAACGAGATTTCATCGCGCTAAACAGTAGTTCTGAAGTCAGCGCACTGGCCAGTTTTTTCTTGCTAATCGTTACCTTCTTGCTTTTGGGGAATGCCGCGTGGCAACTCTTGAGAGCCTTGAAGAAGCCGGCTGACGGTCCTTTCTTAGCCAAACGGCTTTCAAGCGCTCTGTCTGGCTTGGCTTTGCTGCCGATCGGAACTTGGGCATGCTTGGCATTAGCCTCACAGCTGCTTGGCGCAGAAAACGGACTATATCCCATTTTAATGTTTATTGTTTTCAGTCCAATAGCGCTTCCATTTACCTTAGTCGCTATCATGGTCACGTCCCATTTGGTGGTGTAACACGCGGTGACAGCTAATCCCCCCGCGCAGCGCTCGTCACATAGCTGGCGGCGTGGGGGGATTGGCGGTTGGTCATTGATCATTCTGGTTTAGGATTGGGTTGCGAGACCTAACT
>JAJTGP010000098.1 GCA_021299265.1 Hyphomonadaceae bacterium
CGCACCGGGCAGAGGGCTAGCTACTCCCTCTGACACCACAAAGCAGCCACGTCTGCCTCGCTTTCTCCCGCTTATCCATTCCGCAACCAGAACCGCCGCTAAAACGATAAGGCCTCTTTGTTGCGAACGAGAACAGGATAGCTGTAGTCATTTGGGTGTGGGATAGATTTTTATCTATGCGCTCTTCTCTCCCACTGGCAGAGGGGAGCGCGCCTTAGCCTTGGGGTGTTGCGGGGCGAACTAATGCTGCCGATCTGGACCTATTTTGGTGCAACCTATGTTCCACCAAAATAGATCATCGAGCATGAGCGCGACATCTGGGTCGTCAAGTGTCCGTTTTCTGCGAAAACGGATCGCGTCGCGACGCAGCAAAGCTGCACACTTGACTACCCAGCGGTCGCAGAAACAATTGAAGCAGCGGTTTGGTGGACCGTAAGGGGCACCAAACCGCGTCTAGATAAAAGCATTTTTCCCAAGCAAAGCGGCAATGCACCCGCAGGCCAATGTGGCCGCAAAGCGGACTGAAGGGGTAAGCAGAGCACCAGAAAAGGTATCAAAGTGCTTGTAATTATTCGTTTTGAAACTTACCGCGTGGGGACTGGGGTCTCGCCTCGGTAATCATAGAAGCCGCGGTCCGTCTTGCGGCCAAGCCAGCCGGCTTCGACATATTTCACCAAGAGCGGACAGGGGCGATATTTCGTGTCGGCCAAGCCTTCATTGAGGATCTGCATGATCGATAAAATCGTGTCGAGGCCGATGAAGTCTGCCAGTTCCAGCGGGCCCATCGGGTGATTGGCCCCCAAACGCATCGCCTTATCAATGCCTTCCACCGTGCCGACGCCTTCATACAAAGTATAAACGGCTTCATTGATCATCGGGATCAAGACGCGATTGACGATAAAGGCGGGGAAATCTTCGGCATTGGTAATGGTCTTGCCCATGGCTGTGACCACGGCGGTTGCCGCTTCATAGGTTTCTTCATTGGTGGCGAGGCCACGGATCACTTCCACCAACTTCATCATCGGCACGGGATTCATAAAGTGCAGGCCGATGAAACGCTCTGGGCGGTCAGTCGAAGAGCCAAGCCGTGTGATCGACAGCGACGAGGTATTCGACGACAAAATCGTATCTGGACGCACAATGGCACACAGCGACTTGAAGATCGCGCGCTTGACGTCTTCCTTCTCGCTGGCCGCTTCAATGGCCAGATCAATGGCCGAAAGATCTTCAATCGCCGTTGTCGTCACGATGCGGGCCATAGCCGGGGCGATTTCGGCATCTTTAATCAGGCCGCGGGCCGCTTGGCGGGTCAAATTGCGCTCAATCAGGGTGCGACCCATGTCTAGCTTCTCTTGGGAGATGTCATTCAGAAAGACATCATATCCTGCCAAAGCCGCTACATGGGCAATGCCATTCCCCATTTGACCCGCGCCAACAACGCCAATTGTTTTGATTTGTGCCATTTGATGGAAAGACCTGCCCTTTGATATCTAACTGCTTTCTTCGCAGTTGCAGCAAGCTAAGCGCGAGGCGCGATTACGGCAAGCACCTTGTGCTGCAAACCGCATACTTCAGCGGCATGGCCCTTGCAAACTACCCATCCTAACAGCGTTGGCCGTCCCGTTTCGGATCGATCCGGTGGCACGACGCTTCTGATTTTGACGACCAGGAGGACTAGATGGCCAATTCAATCGACCTACATGTGGGCCGCCGCTTACGACGTCGCCGTCGTCTGATGGGCATGACCCAGCAGCAATTGGCCGACAGCGTGGGCATTCGCTTCCAGCAGATCCAGAAGTATGAATGTGGTGCCAACCGCATTACCGCGAGCCGTTTGTTTGAATTGGCTGGCGCGCTCTCGATCGCAGTGCAATATTTCTATGATGGCTTGGCCACTCTGACGGCTGCTAATGAGCCGCCAGCCAATGATGATGAGATCGGGCCCGAAGTTCTGCGTCAAAAAGAAACGCTGGAACTGATCCGCGCCTATTACCGTTTGGGTGAACGCCCACGCCGCCGCCTTCTGGACCTTGCAAAGGCCCTGAAGGACGACGCCACCGACGCAGCCTAAGCGCTTTAGCGGCTCTTATTTCTTCAAGACAGTCGGCCAGTTACGGTTGGCAGCAGCAATGTTGCCAGCCGTATTTTGTTGCCAGCGTGCCTGAATTTCCTTGTTATAGTTCAGATAGAGCTTACCGCCGACAATGGCCCAAGCATTGGGGTCAATCCCCGCTGTATAGCCTTGACTGACCGCCCAAGCGCAATAGCCGCCAAATTGTGGGGCGTAACGCCCAGGGTTTGCGGCAAAAGCGTCGCGATTGGCGGCGCTTGAGAATTGAAACTCTGCCCCCTGATAATTGACCTTAAACTTTGAACTGCCCTGCACGGGCTTGCCAGCGGTGAAATAGGCCACGGGGTCATAGCCCTTGATGGCGACGTTGGAGCCAAAGCTGGTCCAGACGAGGGCTTTGTCGGCCAAAGCGGGTCCGGCAATGGCCAAGGGGCTTAGGGCAAGCGCGAAAATCAAGGCAAGTTTAAGGGGTTTCATGACGGGATTCCTGTCCGTGAATGAGATGTTTGATAGAGGTTTGGCGGGGGAAAAACGCGGTGCGTGGATTACACCGCTGCTTGAGTCATAGGGGCGGGTTCTGGGCTTATTGGGGCATCGGCGACAAGAACGCGGCGTAAGTCTCCCAAAAGGCCCAAGATGTCTGGCAGGCGCAGCCCAATCAGCACAACAGAACCAGCGAGCAAAGTCGCGGCTGCGGCAAACAAGCCACCACCATCATGGTTCGGGTCAATGCCCAAGGGCGTGAACAAATGGAAGCTGACCGCGCCCGCCATCACCGCAAAGGCAATCATGGCACCCAGCGCATTTAAGCGCTGCAAACGAGGTAAGAGGCCCACGATCAATAAGGTGGACGCCAACAGCTCTGCCGAACCAATCACATATTGGCTGAAGAGACCGGTGTGGGCAAACAGCCCCGGCAAACCCAAAGAGCTTGCCCAACCATCCAAGGCCCCGAAAATCACTTGGGTCTTGGGGTGGTCGGTGAATTTATAGCGCAAGCTATCAAGGAAGATGGCCGCCCCAAAAACCGAAATGGCCATAGCCGCAATGTTCTTAAACTTCATGGCCGTGGCCTCCTGTCGTGTCTTGCAGAAGGATACGGGGGCAGTTTGGATTTGGTTACAGGGGGTGGTTCGATGTGGGTGCGGATGCCGCCCCCGCGAGCCAGAAGACGGCGGGAAATGGGGAGCCAAGAGTCCCGCCGTTTATATCCTCGCGCTGATGGCGCTGCCTTATTTTATAACGGGCGGCAAAGGTGCCAGCTAGCCCAAAGGCTTAAAAGCCTGCCACGCGACGAATGCCAGCAACGGCAGGCCAATCAGGTCGACGAGTGCGATGCTGCGCAGGCTGGGCGGAGAGCCTGCTGCCCAGAATAGCCACAGAAATGAGAGCATGCTGAAGCCGACAGCGACAGTGGCCAGTTGCCGCACCTCGGGTCGCACAATGGACCATGCGCAAATCATGCACACGACCAGAAACAGCGCCGCGCGGTGCTGAAACAAGAGAAAGAGCGGCGACGCGGCCTCTACCCGATAGAGCTTGGTGATCAAGCCTGGCTGAAACAACGCCAAGGCTGGGATGAGGTGGACGAGCAAGAGCGCGCCCCAACTAATCTGCGTGAACATCTATGCCTCCCGTTCTTGAACAGGGCCAATAGCAATTCCTCTTGTAACATGTCAATAACATGTTATAAAGATTTTATGGATGAATTGCCAAACGCACGCCAAAGCGATCAGGCCCTTGCACGCCTAAAGAGCGAGATCATTTCGTGTCGCTTGGCTCCGGGTGCGCATTTTTCAGAGGTCGAATTGTCCAACCGCTATGGCTTGGCGCGCGCGGCGACCCGGGCAGCGCTGACACGATTGGCGGAAATGGGTTTGGTCCAGCCGGTGCCTCGGCATGGTTTTGTGGTGACGCCGATAACCTTGGCCTCTGTCAAAGACTTGTTTGAGTTGCGCTTAATGGTTGAGCCGCAGGCAAGTGCAATGGCGATTGGCAAGATTGATCCGGCCCGTCTACGTGCCCTTAATGCCGCGCCGCAACTAGCCAAGACGGCGACAGATCAGCTCGCCTTTGTGGACAGTAATCGGGCCTTCCACGCCGAAATCGCCAAAGCTAGCGGTAATCGACGGCTTGTTGCCCTGCTAGAGACCTTAGGCGACGAGATGCAACGCCTCGTCCATCTTGGGCTGTTTGGCAAGCCGGGCAATGAAGCCAATCAACGCGATGCCGATGCCCAGCATGAAGCGCTGATCGCTGCCTTTGAGGCAGGTGACGCCAAGGCCGCAGAGCAAGCTGCCCGCTATCATATTGAACATTCGCGCGCCTTGGCGATGGACCAGCTCATGAAGGGCCTAGTCCCGCTAGAGCTGGCATAAAGAGGGAGGAAAAAGCCCATGTTTTCGCGTGGCCACGATATCATTTTGGACGAGCCAGCCTTCATTCACCCCACGGCCCTGCTCTATGGCAAGGTGCGGATTGGCAAGGGCGCTTCTATTTTTCCCTATGTTGTGATGCGGTCTGAAATCCACGAGATCCGCATTGGCTGCCGAACCAATATTCAAGATTTTGTCATGCTCCATGTCGGCAATTCGACGCCGACCGTGATTGGCGAGGATTGCTCGATCACCCATCATGTGACCTTGCATGGCTGTGAGATTGGCGATCGCTGCTTGATCGGGATAAATTCCACCATCATGGACGGCGCAAAAATTGGTGCGAATTCGATAGTGGCCGAGCATAGCTTAGTCCGCCAAGGCCAGGAATTCCCAGAAAACTCCGTCATCGCCGGGGTTCCAGCGCGCTTAATCAAGACAAGAGACTGCTCAGAAGCCAATCTGATGAATGCCCGCATCTATGAAACCATCGCACGCGGCTATGCCGAAGGCCGCGACCGGATTGGGTGAAGCCATTTGTTTGTTGTGGGCAAGCGGTTTGTAGGTCGGGTCCGCCCTGGTTCACAAGGTGTGCGATCCGTCGGCGAGACATGACAATCCTCAAATTCAATCGCGGTTCAATCTTAGGCCCGGTTGACGCGTTTTGGCGACTTTTGGCGGGAAGCGGATGGTCTGGTTTGGGGTATTTAGGCGTCGAAAGCGGACGTTCAAAAACGAATAGATTCTCCGAACAATTTGCGAAAGCTTCGGTGCGGGGCCACAGGCAGCCATCAACAGGTAAGCCTCCTATTCTTTGACTTCAATCAACTTGCTTTGAAAGTCATATGGAAGGTGTTTTGTCGTTGGTGCTGAAAAGAACGAGGCGACAAGATAAATGTTACCCAAGCGAGTGTCGCTCCCCCTAAATTCAACGTAATCTGCGGGCAGTCGCGCGATGAACTTCGAGGAACATTCAACCTTGCAATCTACAACCAGCAGGTCATTCGGCCCCGCCTTTCGATAACATTCATAATTTTTGCATGAATGGCTTAAGAACGCGAACCGAAGTTCGTTTTCTCCGACAGGCTCGAGCAATGCATAGCTCGCATCAATTACAGACCCATAATCAACTTTCACATTCAGGAACGGTGCAGTCCAGGACTCGTAGAATTTGTCTGGGCGAAGTGCCAAAATGTTTTGGCCGCGTATGTGCAAGTCTTGACCCAGCACTTCCTGCTGCACGTACGCAGGCCACGCTGCCCATCTTCGCCGTATCTCTGATCGCTTCTGAGGGTTCAAGACTGTGCCGGAGCTCTGCCCACTAGCCTCATAGTTGAGACTTTCGTAGGCATATCCCAAAACCTCGCCGTTCTCAGAAATACCAGACTTAAGCTCAACCTCAATCTTTTGTGTTCTGTTTTCGCCCTCTTCAAAAAATCGACAATGCACCAGGCTTTGACCACGGTCAGCTTCAATTTTTCCACGCACCCTAGGCATGTTATCTGCCGGATCGATCTCGCTATTCGCATCATAGATTTCCATTGTAGCCAGTGGCGAACCTGAAATGGCATGTTCAATTGCCAGGCAAGAACCAACCTGCTCAGCCCTTGGAAATGTATTGGTTCCGAAGAAGCGGTCTTTGTAGCTGATCGCGCCAGTTCGCAAATCCATGAAGCCAAAACGCAAAGACGCGTTTCCAACCATCCGATTAGTGCTATAAACAACAAGTCCAACCGGGTTCTCCGCCGAGCCAATGACAAATGTACTAGCGCTGATGGATGTTCTTCGGGAATCTTTATCCACAACGAGGCGACCTAGTTTTTGCCTCGTATCCATTGAATAAAATTCCAGTCCATCATTGCCTCTCGCGTCTGGGCAGGTTTGAAACATTGTACGCGACACAAGATGGATCTTGGCGCTCGCGATTGTGTTTTCGCAATTCGGAATAGCGTACGAAACGGCATGGTCGCCAAAATTCTCAACAATTAAAGAGGGCTTCTCGCTAGACACACATGTCAGTGGCACCATAATCGTCGATACAAAGGCGGTTGTAAAAATCTTGGACTTCATTTCAGTGTGTCCGTTGTTAGAGCAATGCGCTCCGCGCGGTCGGATACATTCCATCAATGGAATGCAGCATGGTCAAGCAATTCCTGAGATCGTCAATGATGAGCCAAATGACTTCGAACGGCTTCAGGCCGCACTTCGCTTGCCTTCAAGCCGCCCGACAATTGTTCCTACGCAAGCTCGAGTTAAGCCTTCGGGTAGGCATAGTTTGCGGCAAAGGCTGTCGAAATAGAAATGGCCAAATCCAAATTAGCAGACCGCTAGCCTGTGCCATCCTGACCGACTTCACCGAAAGCGTTCGTCTTAATTCGTCGTGTTTCAGAGGGTCCCCAAGCCGAACCCATCCAGCGGCATTTGCCCCCCCTCACCTTTTCCGTCGCCAGTAGGTGAAGGGCTCTTGATAGACTTCTTGGTCGAGGTCGGTGATCACGCCTTGGATTCGGGCTTGAGCGTCTTTGACGCCTTGATTGTAAAATAGAGGCCCGAGTTCTGCGACCATGAAGTCGAACAGGGCCTCGACCGCCAGATTGCCGACCGGCTCGTCAAATTGCTCGTCACAAAATTGCTCCAGCGAGGTGACGGCCTCTTTGCGCAGAGTGGGCGATAAGGGCTTCATGGCCTATGCCTTTTCGGTATTTAGCTGGTGGGGGTGCCGGGCTCCAACTTGCGGAAGGGATGGGCTTTATAGACGCCTAGGATTTTCAACTCGGCGGAGAAGAACTTTAATTCCTGCAGCGCCAATTGCACATTGCGCTCGTTTGGATGGCCCTCAATATCGGCGTAAAATTGAGTGGCATTAAAGCTGCCGCCGATCTGATAGCTCTCCAGCTTCGTCATATTCACGCCATTGGTGGCAAACCCGCCCATGGCCTTATAGAGGGCAGCCGGAATGTTGCGCACTTGGAACACAAAGCTGGTGATGCATTTGCCGTCTTCCATCTCTGCATCGTCTGGCGCGGCAGAGAGGATGACAAAGCGGGTGGCATTATGGGGTTCATCCTCCACATCCGGGCGCAGGATCGGCAGGTCATAGAAGGCGGCCGCCAAGGTAGAGCCCAAAGCGGCGACGCTCTTGTCGCCCATCTCGCTGATTTCCCGAACGGCACCCGCCGTGTCGGCGGTTTTGACGGCCTCTGCGCCCAGCTCACGAATGATTTTGCGGCATTGGCCTAGCGCCATGGGATGCGAGCGGACCTTTTTGATATCCGCCAAGGTCGCACCTTTGACGCCCACCAATTGGTGGTGAATGGGGGCGAAATATTCGCCAACGATATAGAGGCCCGCTTCTGGCAAAAGATGGTGCACATCGCCGACACGACCGGCCAAGGTGTTCTCAATCGCAATCATGGCGCGCACGGCTTTGCCACTGGCGACTGCGGCAAAGGCATCTTCAAAGGTTTGGCACGGCAAAGGCTCTAAGGACGGGCAGGCCGCTTTCGCGGCTGCATGAGAATTGGCCCCCAATTCGCCCTGAAAGGCGATCTTACCTTCAACAAAGTCGCTCATGATGCCTGCTCCTGGTACCACGCTCTGGCACTTTCTAAATGTTCTGGCGTGTCGACGCCCTTGGGGAATTCATCGACGGCGCGCGCCACGATGGTCATGCCTAACTCCAACGCCCGCAATTGTTCCAGCTTCTCGCGCAATTCCAGTGGCGACGGGGCGGCTGCAACAAAGCGTGCCAAAGCGCGCCGGCGCCAAACATAGAGGCCGACATGGCGCTGAATGGGGCCAGGCCCCGTTGGTGCGTCTGCCCGGGTGAAGTAGAGACAGCGACCCGTTGTCGCACCCCCTGCGGCTTCGTCAGGCCAGGAAACCACCGCTTTCACAACATTGGGATCAGCCCGCTCCGCCGCATCCGTGCTGGGGGAGACCAAAGTCGATAAAGCGGCGTCTGGGGCATCTTCCAGTGCGGCAAGGGCTTGTTGGATCAAAGCGGGATTGAGCGTCGGCATATCGCCTTGCAGATTGATGATTGGATCGAAATTGCCGTCAGGGTCCAAATCAGCCAGTGCGGCGTGAATTCGGTCCGAACCAGAGGGCAAATCCGGGTCTGTCAGCACCGCCATGGCCCCTGCGGCCTGTGCAGCGGCAACAATTTCAGGCTCTCCGGCAGCGACCGCAACAGGGCCAAGGCCCGCCAATAGCGCGCGTTCAATCACCCGGGCAATCATCGGCTTGCCCGCGATATCGGCCAAAGGCTTGCCGGGCAGCCTGGTCGCGGCCAAGCGTGCGGGAATGACGATAAGGGATTGCGACATGGTGATGACCCTTTGCGAGGAGGCGTTCTTAATGCCCAAAGCCTGAGAATGCGAGCCTAAGTGTGCGCGGTGCCACAGCACAAACTGTTGAAAGCCGCAAAGACGCATGCCATAGGACAATCTAATACGCAAAGTCCGCAAATCGCCCTTGAAAGAATGAGGTTTGGTTGAGGACTGTCGCGATGCAACAGGGATATTAGCACCGTTATGAGCAGCAACAATCTGTGGTTCAACATGGTAGCTGGCGCCGTTTTGGCGACCGGCTTGGGCATTATGGGCCTTCGTACTTTGGGCGATATGGTTTATGCCAACAATCACGAAGCCGTTGGCTTTCCAGTAGAAGTTGCCGAAGCACCCGCCGGGGGCGCAGAGGCTGCTGGTCCTGAGTTGATGCCAGACTGGGGCACTGTCTTGGCTGACCCTGCCAAGACTGCCGAACTGGTTGCACAAGGCGACAAGTTGCACAAAGTCTGCTCGTCCTGCCACAATGTCGAGCCCGGTAGCGCCAACAAAACCGGTCCAACGCTTTACGCCGTATTTGGCCGTGCCGCTGGCACCCATGCGGGCTTTGCTTATTCCGATGCGATGAAAGCCTATGGCAAAGCTTGGGATTATGATGGCCTTTACAACTTCTTGAAGGCACCCAAGAGCTACATCAAGGGCACCGCCATGGCTTATGCCGGTATGGGCAAGACGTCTGACCGCGTGGCTTTGGTTGCTTATCTGCACTCCTTGTCGCCTTCGCCAGCTCCTCTGCCTGCGCCAGATCCAACGCGTGATCCCGCCCAAGCAGCAGCAGCTGCTGCTGCCGCCCCTGCAGAAGGTGCGGCTGCCGCCCCAGCTGCCGACGGTGCAGCACCTGCTGCGGCTCCAGCCGCCGCGCCGGCCGCTGAAGCGGCACCAAAATAAATCTGGTCGGCTTTATGAGCCGGTCCATATTTAGACGTGAAACAAACGAAAATTGGAAAGTGGGGCAAGTTAGGCTAACTTGCCCCTTTAAAACCAAAAGCTCACTCAGTGGAGACGCCCCATGAAAGTCCTCGTGCCCGTTAAACGGGTCATTGATTATAACGTGAAGGTCCGCGTAAAGCCCGATCAAACCGGGGTGGACTTGGCTAACGTCAAAATGTCGATGAACCCTTTCTGCGAGATCGCCGTCGAAGAAGCCGTGCGCCTGAAAGAAAAGGGCGTCGTTTCTGAGATTGTGGCCGTCTCCATTGGTCCTCAGCAAGCGCAAGAAACCATCCGCACGGCTTTGGCCATGGGTGCTGACCGTGGCATCCTGATCCAAACCGATGACGACCTAGAGCCTCTGGCGGTAGCGAAATTGCTGAAAGCCGTTGTCGCTGAAGAAGCGCCAGAATTGGTTTTGATGGGCAAGCAAGCCATTGATGGCGACAATAATGCCACTGGCCAAATGATGGCTGCATTGTTGGGCTGGCCACAAGCTACGTTCGCGTCGAAAGTCGAAATCGCTGACGGCAAAGCAACCGTCACCCGCGAAATCGATGGTGGCCTGCAGACCTTGGAAGTGGCTTTGCCTGCTATCGTCACCGCAGACTTGCGCTTGAACGAGCCACGTTATGCCTCACTGCCAAACATCATGAAGGCTAAGAAGAAGCCAATCGACGTAAAGTCGACCGGCGATTATGGCGTCGATGTCTCGCCACGTCTGAAAGTATTGAAAGTGACCGAACCACCAAAGCGTGCTGGCGGCATCAAAGTCGAAAGCGCTGAACAATTGGTCGGCAAACTCAAAGAAGCAGGGGTCCTCTAATGGCAGTTCTCGTTGTTGCTGAGCACGATAATGCGTCTGTGAAGGACGCAACCAACAAGACGGTGACAGCCGCTTTGGCCTTGTCGTCAGACGTCGACGTTTTGGTCGCGGGCCTTGGTGCGGGTGCCGCTGCTGCGGCTGCCGCTGGCATTGCCGGTGTTCGCAAAGTCCTCCACGCTGAAGGCGCAGCCTTCGATCAAGGCGTGGCAGAAGCCGTTGAAGGCCTCATTGTGCCTCTGATGGCCAATTATGACGCGGTTTTGTTTGCGGCCACCGCAACCGGCAAGAATGCGGCCCCCCGTGTCGCAGCTGCCTTGGACGTTTCGCCCATCTCCGAAATCCAGGAAGTCGTCAACGCCTCAACTTTCGTGCGTCCAATCTATGCCGGCAACGCGCTGGAAACGATTGAAACCTCGGACGCCAAGAAGGTGATCACCGTTCGCACCACCGCCTTTGCCGCTGCTGGCACGGGTGGTTCTGCTTCGGTAGAAGCCGTCACGGCGGGCGCGCCTTCGGCCGCTGTCACCTTCAAGGGTGCTGAGATCGTCAAATCTGACCGTCCAGAACTGGCAGGCGCCAAGCGCGTTGTGTCAGGTGGTCGTGCCATGGGTTCGGCGGATGAGTTCCACAATGTAATCGAGCCTTTGGCCGACAAATTGGGTGCTGCTGTCGGTGCATCACGCGCAGCTGTGGATGCAGGCTATGCGCCAAACGACTACCAAGTCGGCCAAACCGGCAAAGTTGTCGCGCCAGAGCTTTATGTGGCTGTGGGGATTTCCGGTGCCATCCAGCATTTGGCCGGCATGAAGGATTCCAAAGTCATTGTCGCCATCAATAAGGATGCCGATGCACCCATCTTTGCGATTGCTGATTTTGGTTTGGTGGCGGACTATAAGTCGGCCGTGCCAGAACTGATGGGCGAGCTGGCGAAAGCCGGTCTCTAAGGCACTTCACATCGTTTCAACTGCTGCAGCCCGGGCCAGTCCCGGGCTGTTTGCGTTGCGCCCTATGTCGGCGCAGTTTACAGATTTCGCGGAATTTCCGCAGGAGTGTTCATGGGCAAGTCAGTGAATAGCAACCTTGAACTTTCAATCGTTATGCCTTGCTTGAACGAAGCCGAAACCTTGGCATCCTGCATCCAGAAAGCGCAGCGCTTTTTGTCAGAGAATGGCATTGTTGGTGAGGTGGTCATTGCTGACAATGGCTCCACAGACGGATCACAACAGATCGCGACCGATCATGGGGCGCGTGTCGTAGCCGTGCCTATCGCTGGCTATGGTGCCGCGCTGCAGGGCGGAATCGCAGCAGCACAGGGTCGCTTTGTCGCGATGGGTGATGCCGATGATTCCTACGACTTTTTGTCCTTGATGCCATTTCTGGTCAAACTGCGCGCCGGTGCCGATCTGGTTATGGGCAATCGTTTTAGTGGCGGCATCGCCCCGGGCGCTATGCCGCCCTTGCACCGCTATCTCGGCAATCCAGTGCTAAGCTTCATCGGAAGACTGTTTTACGGCATCAAGATCCGAGACTTTCATTGCGGCTTACGGGCTTTTTCGCGTGAGGCCATCAACACCCTTGATCTGAACACGACGGGTATGGAATTTGCCTCTGAAATGGTGGTGAAGGCAGCCTTGCAAGGCCTGCGCATTGAAGAAGCGCCCACGACTTTGGTCCCAGACGGTCGATCACGCCCTCCACATTTGCGCTCTTGGCGGGATGGTTGGCGACATCTGAAATTCCTGCTGACCTTTGCCCCTAAATGGCTCTTCATGGTGCCCGGTTTGTTGTTACTGGCGGTCGGATTGATCGGCTTAGGGCTCTTGTTGCCCGGCGATGTCCAATTGGGCGAAATTCAACTCGGCGTGCACTCGCTACTCTTCTCGGCGGCCTTCATTTTGATGGGCAGCCAAGTCTTGAGCTTTGCCTATCTCGCCCGTCTCTTTGGCGTCCGGGAACGATATTGGCCGCTGAGTGACAGGCTCAAGAATCTCAGCACGTGGTTTAGCGTGGAGCGGGGCAGCATTCTTGGCCTCTTGATGTTGATCGCGGGTGGCGTCGTAGCCGTCTTGGCGGTGAGCCAATGGGCGGGCGAGAATTATGGGCCGATGCAAGTGGAAAGCCTGATGCGTCTTGCTATTCCGTCCGTTTTGCTTGCCAATCTTGGTCTACAATGCGTCTTTACAGCCTTTTTTGCTGGGCTATTGGGACAACCGCGCGGGGCTAAATGAGCATTTGGCTAGAAAGATTGAGTTTGGGCTGGCGACCTTATGCCCTGATCGCCTTTCTTTTGTGCGCCTGTGCCTTGCCGGGCCTAATCAGTCTTCAGCCACTGGATCGGGATGAAAGCCGCTTCGCGCAAGCGACGACCCAAATGTTTGAAAGCGGGGACTTTGTCCGCATCAGCTTTCAAGACGAGCCGCGGAACAAAAAGCCTGTGGGCATTCATTGGCTGCAAGCCGGAAGTGTTGCACTCACCGGTGGGCCAGAGGCCCGAACCATTCAGATTTTCCGTATTCCGTCTCTTTTGGGTGCGTTATTATGCGCCTTCAGTGTGTTTCAGATTGGCGCTCTCCTAAAGGATCGCAAGACGGGCCTCGTCGCGGCTCTCGCGATTGCTACCGGCTTGCTATTGTCGACTGAGGCAGGAATCGCCAAAACGGACGCTTGCTTGGCGGGCTTTATTGCGCTGGCCTATCTTGGTTTAGCCAATGCCCGTCACGGCAAGGCCAGCCCCGCTGCTTGGTGCTTCTGGATCGGGCTGAGTGGGGCGATCCTGATCAAGGGGCCAATCGGGCCCCTCTTGCTGATCCTGTCGATTGCCATGCTTTTGGTGCTCGAGCGACAGTGGCACTGGCTAAAGCCACTTCTGCATTGGCCATCGATGCTGTTGGCGGCGGCCATCGTGCTGCCTTGGTACATCGCGATTTGGCAGGCCACCAATGGCCAGTTTTTCTTTGATGCGGTGGGCCAAGACCTCGCGCCCAAACTGTCCGGGCAGTCAGAGAACAAAAGCGTCCCGCCGGGGGCCCATCTTTTGTTATCACCAGTCATCTTTTGGCCCGGCAGCATTTTGATCCCGCTTGCCCTGTGGACCGCTTGGCGTGATCGGAAAGAGGCGCACGTCCGCTTCCTGCTGGCATGGCTGGTACCCGGCTGGCTGATGTTTGAAGCAGCCCCAGCCAAGCTCGCCCACTATACGCTGCCCGTTCATGGGGCGCTGCTGCTCTTAGGGGCGATCGGATTATTCAGTGGCGGATGGCAAAAGGCGTGGCTGCGCTGGACGAGCGTCGGCATCTTGGGGTTTGGCACCTTGATCATGACGGCGCTGCCGCTGGTGCTTGCAAATGACGTCGCCGAGGGCGCGCAGAACCAAGCCGCGCAAGCCAGCATCGCCATTGGCTTGGCCGGGATTGTGGCGCTTGTTTTGGTGATCCGCCAATCCCGCTGGGCAGCGGCAACTTTGGTCAGCACCGCCATCATCGCCAGCCTTGCGTTTAAGGGCCTCTTTGTGCCCTCCATTCCGCAATTGGATTTGAGTCAGCGGGTTTCAACGGCCTTGCTTCAGGAAGGCCTCCACCCCCGCTTATCCAAGGGCCAGCCCGGCCCTTTGATCGGCGCAGGCTATCAAGAGCCCAGCCTGATCTTCCTGACCCGCAGTGATTCTGCCTTGTCGAGCGTGACAGCAGCCGTGGCTGCGGCCAAGCCGGGGGTGGGTTTGGTGGTGAATACGGCCCCTGAGTTTGAGGAACCACTGATCGACGGGCTCAAACAAAAGGGCTTAGGCGTGATCTGGCGCGGTGCGCCCATCGCTGGCCTCAATTACTCAAAAGGCGACGACGTCACCCTCAAGATTGGAGAGATTGTGGCTAGGCCTGCTGATACTCAGGCGAGCGGCCCCCAGCGTTAGCCCGAGACCCCTGCGACGCGGGAGGTGCAAATTCCAAATAGGCTTGGCGGATATCGGTCGCCAAGTGCAGCAATTTGGGCAAAAGCTCTCCAATCGCGCGGTCATCGCTCAACGCAGATCGAATGAAGCGCACGGTCACGGCAGCCAAAACCTCTGGCCCTTCGCTCGAAGATGGCCGCAAGACGGGAACCGCTAAATTGATCTCGCCACCAACAGCCTTGACATCAAAAGCATAGCCGCGTGTGCGAATGGCCTCCAATTGGCCTTTGAGCGAAGTCTGGCCGTGACGATGTAAGCCAATTTCTTCCAGCAAATTGCGCTTCTGTGAGGTTTCAAACGCCTGCACGACTTGCCCAGCGCCAGATTCAAAGAGATCGGCATGCGCGCCACTGGTGAGGCGATTAAGCGCCAGCGGACTGGTACGGTCCGTCGCGGCGCGGAGAATGAGGTCTGAGTCCGTCAGCGTCCAAATCCCAATCGGCCACAGAATCTGCTTGCCGAGTTTGGCGATCAATGGCCAAGCCCCTTCGCGGATCCAGGCTTCGTTTTGCGCGCCTTCGGCCAAATTCGTCACTGCCAGAGTCGGGCGATAGCGATCATCCATTTCATCGCGGATCACAAAGCCACCCTGACATAGGGTTTCCAAGATTCGATAGGCGGTGGTTCGAGGGACACGCGCACGTTCGGCAACTTCGGTGACGGTCATACCGTCTTGCCCATTGAGCGCACGCAGCGCTTCTAAGCCCCGAAGTAAAGCACGAATTGGGCGCACTGGTTCTGAGTGATCGTCTAGCATCCGCTTATCCCTTATCTCCGTGTGCGCACTCGATCCCCCACAGAAAAGAATGTGACTAATTTTATAGACACAATCATGCGTCCAATTTTTTGGAATATCAAGGGGAGATCAAGCAGCGCGCTGCGTTAACTCATTATTTTGCGCGGATAATCCGTTTGAGAATCGCAAGTGCCAGCAAAGGGGCGACCAAGAGGACGCAAAGATGTCCAAACGGTGGACGTGCATATTTCCAAAAATAATACAAAAAGCTCTGCAGCTTAGCGGTTTCGACACGCCAAGAGGCTGCCTGACTCGTGCCGCCAATATGTGTCGCTCGCGCGGCTGGATCGAACATAACTTTGCCACCACCAAGACCATAGCGATGGCAGAGATCAATGTCCTCAACATGGAGGAAGTAAGCCTCGTCAAACCCACCAATCCGCCAAAACGAATCGGACCGAGTTGCCATTAATGCGCCGGAAACAACCGGGACTTCTATCGGGGCGACAGGCATAGGCTCGCGGTTGCGGTTAAAGTCACGCCAGATCCCTGCCTCTGGGCCCGGCCGCCCAAGCCCAGCGAAACTGACGCAGGCCGACCAGAGCGATAGCGTGCCGCGGCGGGCTCCGCGTTGTTCAAAACCTTGCTCGTCACAAATATGGCCACCAATAAGGCTTGCCACATCCGTATCTGCCAGAGCTGCCAACTTGGCCAGCGTCCCTGTTTCGACCACACAATCGGGATTGACGAAAACAAGGACAGGGCACGTGGCCGCGCGCGCGCCAAGATTGCAAGCCCGACTAAAGCCGATGTTGCCATGCCCTGTGATGAGCTTCAAACGAGGCTCGCGCCCCGCCCAATTTGCCAGTTCCTCTAAAACCGCGTCGGGATTGCCATTATTGACGAGCACGATCTCCGCGCAGGCCGGAGCGGCCAAAAGGCCTTTCAAGCAAGCGCGAAGAATTTCCCCGCTATGATAGGTTACAACAATGGCGCTGATACGGGCCTCAGTCCCCACGATGTGCTCGCAATGCAGTGGCCCAGCGACGTGGATTTCTCAAGGTGAAGGAGAAAGCGATCAATGCGGCGAAACTGGTCCAAACCCATTCTCGCCACGCCGAATGGCTGAAGCCCCAATTGAGGGCGAGGAAGGTCAATCCCCCGACCAAAGCGGCAGTCGCAACGCGGTAACGGCCAAACACGCGAATGGCGACACCGCCCGCTAGAATGATGGTCGTAGCAGCAAGCAGGGCGCCGATGCCACCCGTTTCCAGCCAAATATGCAAGGGTGCAGAATGGGGGTGCAATTGGATGATTGGCCACTCAAAGCCACCATACATGATTGGCGTATCAAAGGTGCTGCCAGCGCCCAATCCCCAACCCGTCAAGGGCTTTTGAGCAATATATTGGGCCGCTGTCTCCCACATTTGCGCCCGCCGGCCATAGGACAATGGCATCTCGTCGCCCGGCAGATATTCAAAAGCGACACGGGCGATCGTGGGATAAATGACAGGGGCAGCGGCGATCAGGATGGCCGCTCCGCCGCTGACCAAGGCGATGGCAAGCCGCGGAAAGCTCAAGGCGAAGAGGGCTGCAATCGTGCCCAGCGCAAAGCCAACAGCATTGATATCTGTACCGAATTGAAAGGCAACAAATATCGATAATCCAACCAAGGCCAAGCGAACGCGGGGGTGGGACATTTGTTGATGAAGGCAGGCATAAGCGACCCAGAATAAGGTGAGGGTCGCCGAAGCAGCCCGGCCCATATCTCCGGCAATCTCCAACGGCTCTTTTTCGGGAGAAGCAAATGAGTTCATCGCATATTTTGAGATGGCTTCGCTTGCGAGAATGCCCAAGGAAACAAACACACCCGCGACAATCGCCCGCTGCGCCAACAGCCTATCTTCCCCGCGACACGCATAGACCGCCCAGATGCCTATGGGCGCCAGGACGCAAACGGCCGCCAACAGCCGTACGGTCTCAGCAGCCAAATCTCCAGCTGGTGACCAAAGTGAGGTCGACAGCACCCACAAACTGAACAGGCCCAGACTTAGCCACGTCTCGCCATGCCGCTTCAATGCCGCGACGAACGCCTTATCGAGGGGCTTGCCGGCTGATCTCAAGCCGTAAATCAACCCCCACAGGCCAGCGATCCCCAAGCTCATCGCCAGGCCCGAAACACCTGTGCCGGCGAAAAAGCCAAAAGCAATGCCGAAAGCCCCCGCGATTTTCGCGCGGGGGTCCATCGGTCTGGTTTGATTGGGGCCTAGTGGGGCAGCACTCAAGCAAGCGCCTCTTTCAAGTCAGGGGCTAACGACTCTGCAGTCAGGATCGCGACCGCCTCATCGAGCGTCATGATCTCTTGCGCTTGGCTACCAAAGCGACGCAGGGCGACTTTGCCTTCTTCGGCTTCCCGTCGGCCCACGACTGCCATGACGGGCACTTTGGCGAGCGAATGCTCCCGCACTTTGTAATTGATCTTCTCATTACGCAGGTCGGTCTCAACACGAATGCCGGCCCGCTTAAAGCGCGCGGCTACTTCGTGCCCATAGTCATCGGCTTCTGATGTGATGGTCGCAACCACCGCCTGAACCGGGGCTAGCCAGGTTGGCAAAGCACCGGAATAGTTTTCAATCATGATGCCGATGAAGCGCTCAAACGTGCCAAAAACCGCGCGATGCAACATCACTGGACGATGCTTCAGGCCGTCTTCGCCGGTATAAACCGCATCCAGACGTTCGGGCAGAACATAGTCCAATTGGAACGTGCCGCACTGCCACGTCCGGCCGATGGCGTCGGTCAGATGGAATTCCAGCTTTGGACCATAAAAGGCCCCATCCCCTTCCGCGATGACGAAATCCACGCCCACGCTGGTCAAGGCATCGGCCAAGGCCTTTTCCGCCTTATCCCACGTCTCGTCGGTACCGGCCCGCTTTTCTGGCCTTGTCGCCAAGCGATAATGGATATTGGTTAGGCCACAGGCTGTGTACGCGCGGTTGAACAGGTTCAAAAAACGCTTTGTCTCTTCCCCGATCTGATCCTCGCGACAGAAGATATGCGCATCGTCCTGCGTCATCTGGCGCACCCGCATCAAGCCATGCAGAGCTCCATTGGCCTCATTGCGGTGGCAACAGCCAAACTCAGCCATACGAATTGGTAGGTCGCGATAGCTGCGCTGGTCGGATTTGAAAATCTGGATGTGGGCCGGACAGTTCATCGGCTTAAGCGCCAACAAATCTGCCTCGCCCGAGAAGATGGGTGCACCATCCTCAACCGATGGTGCCTCATCGGGCACCACAAACATGTTTTCGCGGAACTTCTCCCAATGGCCCGATTGCTCCCAGAATTTAGAGGCGAGCAATTGCGGCGTCTTCACTTCAACATAGCCATCGGCGTCGAGCTGGCGACGGATAAAGGCTTCCAGCGTGCGCCAGATCATATAGCCCTTTGGGTGCCAGAAGACCGAGCCTTGCGCCTCTTCTTGGAAGTGGAACAGGTCGAGCGCCTTGCCAATCTTGCGGTGGTCGCGCTTTTCAGCCTCTTCCAAGCGCATCAAATGATCGGCCAATTGCTTATCATCGGCCCAAGCGGTGCCATAAATGCGCTGCAGCTGCGGGTTCTTGGGGTCGCCGCGCCAATAAGCGCCTGCCAGCTTCATCAGCTTAAACGCTTTGCCCAGACGACCCGTCGAGGGCAAATGCGGGCCACGGCACAAGTCCTTCCAGCTATCGCCTTGGCGATAGACGGTGATGACTTCACCCGGCGGGATGATGTCGTCGATAATATTGGCTTTGAACGTCTCACCAATTGCATTGAAATGCGCGATGGCTTCATCGCGGTCCATTTCTTCGCGGACGATAGGAAGGTCTGCATCGACAATCTCGCGCATGCGCTTTTCGATGGCTTCAAAATCGTCGGTGGAGAATTTTTCTTCGCGGTAGAAGTCATAATAGAAGCCATCTTCAACCGTTGGGCCAATCGTCACCTGCGTGCCGGGGAAAAGCTCTTGCACTGCTTGGGCTAACACATGCGCCGTATCGTGGCGCAGCACTTCGAGGCCATCGGCACTGTCGCGCGTGACCAGCTCAAACTTGCCACCGTGATCAAGCGGGCGGCTTAAGTCCCACCATTGGCCATCGACCTTTGCGGCAACGACTTTCTTGGCGAGGGATTTGGAAATGCCTTCGGCAATGGCCAAAGGGGTGATCTTCGGCTCATAGGGGCGAACGGCACCATCGGGGAATTCTAAGTGGATCATCTTGTTTACTGCCAGAGTGTAATTTCAGAGAGAAGCTTGATTGGGTGTGCTTTGACTGTTCGGCGTGCCGCCTGCCCCGTTTGGATCGACCAGGCGCGCGCCCAGTTTCCAATCGCCATAACGCCAAGGCGTGAAGGCTGAGACCGGCTCACAGGTTGCGGGCGCTGGGTCATACCCAGAGCCACCGCCGGGCCGACATCGACACAGACGCGCAAGACCCATCCAAGACCCACGCCACGCCCCAAACTGGCGAACACAATCTGCGGCATAGGCTGAACAGCTGGGCAAATAGCGACATTGTTGACCGATCAGCGGCGACAAGGTGACCTTGTAAACGCGTTGCGCGGCCAGAAGCACCCGTGCCGGTACAGAGAGGGTCGTCGGTCTTGCCATGATCGTTATCAGCTGCGTCGTCAATCCGCCTGGATGCCAGAGCCAGCTATATCCAGTGCCAAATCTCAGGGGAGGGAGAGAAGTCTTTGTCGAACAGTCAGGCAGGGAGAAATCTTGCCGCAGCGAAGCGCCCTGCCGCGCCTCGCCGGCTTTAGTCAGTAGTCAAATGAGCAACCCGATAGATAATCATCACGAACCTTCTCTACCCTGATATGGGGTGTCTTGTCACCACCCCCGACGTCAGATTTCCCCGGCGGCAGATTGCTTGGCAAGGGCTCGCTCAACCGCCTCGACGGCGGCATCGAAAGCCAAAAGGGCCGAGGTGTGGCGCGGTGCATAATCCCTGACCGCCTCTAAGTAACGTAACTCCCAGAAACGTCCGGTGGGCGCTGGCCCCTGCTCCTTCAACATGGCTTTAAAAGCGTCGCGCGCCGCACGGATTTCTGCGGCGCTGGCACCTACAATATTGCGCATCAGAATGCTGGCACTGGCCTGCCCCAAAGCACAGGCTTTCGGCTCAATCCCAGCCTTAGTGACCTGACCATCCTGCAGACAAATATCCACGTCGATCTCTGACCCACACAGTCGAGAGACGCGATGCGACCGCCCATCGGGACTTCGCAGCAATCCGACAAGGGGAATATCAGCCGCAAGCTCTAGGACGCGCGAAGAATAAAGGTCTTGGCTCATGGTCCTAACATAGGGATTTGTTGGAGGGTTGGAAGAGCGGGAGTGCGATGGCGGCTTTGCGCCGGGGGTTGCCATTTAAGCGTGTTCGGTGAGACCCGGAAGCGGACGTTTGGCAACTTAGACAGCCTTTGCCGCAGGCTATGCCTTCGCAAAGGCCGTGCTCGAGTTTGGGCGCGCAATCATATGACCTAGATCAAAGCGCGCCTGATCATCGCAAGCCAAAGGTCTTGGGCAAGTTCGCTCGCCCAGCTCAACAGCTTAGCAGATCAGGATCAAATTCATGTCGACTACCAAGGGGACGCCAGAGCCAGTCCGGATGCATGCTGCCGTCGTTGAGGCTTTTGGCGAAAAGCTGGTCTTTAAAGACTTTGATGTGCCAACGCTCGGGCCGGGGCAGATATTGATCAAGACGGAGGCCTGCGGGGTTTGTCATACCGATGTTCATGCCGCCAAAGGCGACTGGCCCGTCAAGCCCGCCCTTCCCTTCATTCCAGGTCATGAAGCGATTGGGATTGTGATTGGGATGGGCGAAGGCGTCACCAGTGTGAAAATGGGCGAGCGCGTGGGCGTGCCGTGGCTCTATTCCGCCTGCGGCCATTGCGAATATTGTTTATCGGCTTGGGAGACCGTGTGCCCAGAGGCCCAGTTTAGCGGCTATACGCACAATGGCGGGTTCGCGAGCCATATCATTGCCAACCCGGATTATGTTGCGCACATCCCTGCTGGCTTGCACCCAACAGAGGCCGCGCCGCTGATTTGCGCGGGCGTGACGACCTATAAGGGCATAAAGGAAACCAAAGCCCGACCGGGCCAATGGGTTGTGATCTCCGGCTGTGGCGGACTGGGCCATCTGGGCATTCAATATGCCAAAGCTATGGGACTGAAGGTGTGCGCCGTGGACATTGACAACACGAAGCTGGCCCACGCCAAGCGGCTAGGGGCAGATTTCATTGTGAATGCCAAGGAGGTTGATCCAGTGAAGACCGTGAAAGCGGCAACGGGTGGCGGTGCGCATGGCGTCTTGATCACAGCCCCCTCTCTGCCTGCCTTTAATCAAGGGATCGGCATGACGCGAAAGCGGGGAACCTGTGTGCTGGTCGGACTGCCGCCGGGGGAGTTTCCAACCCCTTTGTTTGACGTCGTCTCCAATTGTATCTCAATCGTCGGGTCCTTTGTGGGCACACGGCAGGACTTGGCCGAGTGCCTAGCTTTCGCCGCAGATGGCAAGGTCAAAGCGGATA
>JAJTGP010000019.1 GCA_021299265.1 Hyphomonadaceae bacterium
ATCTAGCCGGGGCGCATGGTCAGCGTCGTATTCCGGGCCAGTCCGTTAATCTGGCCCACCTCATTTGGCGCAAACCCTGCGCCCCGGTACCTCTTCTGTTGTACCCCCGGTGGTTTTCCACGCGGGGCTATTCATGCTGCTCCCCTCTCCCCACTGGGAGAGGGGAGCAGCATGCGCCGATGTGTCCCGAAGGGACTGAAGGGGTAGTTCAGCATTTTTGTCGAACAGACAGCGCCCTAAAGCTTCAGCATCGCAAAGCGTTTGGCGATTTGCCGGTCGAGGGCGTCGCGGACGTCGCGGTAGGTGTCCATGCGGCTATCGCGGCTACCCTCTACGGCCGAAGGGTCCATGGTGGGCCAATATTCGACTTCGACGGCCAGATGGCGGGTGTATTCCAAGGCACGGTGGTGGGCTTGCGGCGCGAGTGAAATGATGAGGTCGAAGCTATCATCTTCCAGATCGGCAAAGGTCTTGGGCCGATGCTTGATGATATCCACGCCCAATTCATCCATGACCATCACGGCCATGGGATCAACCTGATCGGCTTTGCGTAGGCCACAGGAATCGACAAACACGCGCGTGCCGAACCTGCGCTTCATCAAGCCTTCCGCCATGGGGGAGCGAATGGCATTCATGGTGCAGCAAAACAAAACAGATTGAGGCGGGCGCACCAGATCCAACGGTGTCAGAGCCTAACATGCAGAGCACAGATCAGCGTGAACAGCCGCCGTGCAGTATCAAAATCCAGCGCGACCTTGCCTTCAAGGCGGGCTTCAAGCAGGCGGGAGCCTTCATTGTGCAAGCCACGCCGGCCCATATCGATGGCTTCAATTTGGGTCGGTGTCGCCTGACGGATCGCTTGATGATAGCTTTCGCAGATCATGAAATAATCGCGCACCACCCGCTTAAAGGGCGAGAGCGACAGGACAAAAATCCGCACGTCACTGCCGTCGAGCAATTTGACGTCGAAGACGAGCTTCTGATCGACCACCGACAGGGCCAGTGCGTAAGGCCCGTCCGGCCCGTCAATCACGTCGAAGTGGTTGGCTTCAAGCAGGTCAAAGATAGCGACGCGGCGCTCATGCTCCCCATCAGCGGTTTGGGCAGCCAGCGATTCCTCATCAAGGCGGACATCGGCGATACGGCGGTTGTTGGACATGGCCTATCCTTGCAAGAGGCGGCCCCTTGGTTCAAGCCCTCAAGCCTGATTTGCTGCCTTAAGTCGAAGGGCGATGCTGGCCGCATGGGCGGGCAGACCCTCGGCCGTTGCCAGCCTAACCCCTGCCGGGCCAATGGCGGCAAGCCCTTCAAGCCCAGTGCCCATCAAGGTGGTGCGCTTCATAAACATGTGGGTGGAAAGCCCTGAAGCCCAACGGGCGCGACCACCGGTCGGCAACACATGGTTCGGCCCAGCCAAATAATCGCCCAAGGCTTCTGGGGCATGGCGGCCTAAGAAGATCGCCCCGGCATGACGCACGAGATTGGCCAACACATCGGGATCTTCGGTGGCAATTTGCAAATGCTCTGGCGCGCCCTGATCACTCAAGGCCACCGCATCTTCAAGCCGCTCGACGATGATCACTGCGCCATAGGCCTGCCAAGAGACAGCCGCTTCGGGCCCTGCTTCCCCGCGCGCTATCATGTCCGCCACCGCAGCCAAGACGCGCTGACCAAAGGCCGCATCATCGGTAAACAGGATGGATTGGGCGACAGCGTCATGCTCTGCCTGCGCCAAAAGGTCAGCGGCAATAATGGCGGGATCATTCGCGCCATCGGCAATGATAAAGACCTCAGAAGGGCCGGCCACAGAATCGATCCCGACGGTGCCGAACACCAGCTTCTTGGCGGTTGAGACCCAGGCATTGCCGGGGCCAGCGATCACATCGACCTTGGCAATGGGGTTTGCACCATAGGCCATAGCGGCCACAGCCTGTGCGCCACCAATGCCATAAATCTCATCTATCCCCGCTATCTTGGCTGCGGCTAGAATGGCGGGGTTCTCGGCCAAGCGCGTCGGCGGCGTCATCATGACAAGGCGGGGCACACCGGCAGCTTTGGCGGGCAAAGCATTCATCAAGACCGAAGAGGGGTAAGCAGCAAGACCACCTGGCGCATAAAGCCCTGCCGCATCCACCGGCGTCCAGCGCCAACCAAGCGTGACCCCTTGGTCATCCACCCACCGCGCATCCTCAGGCTTAGAGCGGACATGATAATCACTGATACGCCCTGCGGCGAACTCTAAGGCTTTCACCACCGCTGGATCACAGGCCTTAATCGCCGCATCAATTTGGGCGGCAGTCACGCGGACGGTTTCGGGCGACAGCGTAAAGGCGTCAAACTTTTGGCTCAGCTCTGCCAAGGCGGCAAAGCCACGGGCTTTCACGTCAGCCAAAATGGCGGCCACACGCGCTTCCACCCCGTCCACCGCGTCGCCACGGGTTTGCAGGAGGGCTTGGTAGTGGGTTTGGAAATCAGGTGCGCTGGCTGAAAGGAGACGGGTCATGGTCGCTATTTAGCGCGCCCTTGACCCTTTGGGGAGGGTAAGGGTGCAGGCCCTGCCCAAAAGCCTCAGTTCAGATGTCGTGCTTGGGGCGGGCGACCGCTTCGCGCGGTTCGCTTAAATCGGCCAAGGTCACGTCGATGCATTCAGCTTGCAGGAGGATTTCACCGCCATCAGCCAGCCCCAAGCGCAATTTACCGCCCGGGGCTTCTTCGGGTTCAAAGGTGATCGCCAACAGGCTGGCAAAGGCATCGCGGCGCGATTGCGCAACCTTTTTCGACTGGACGCTCAAGACGCCATCAAAGGATACTGCAGCCCAAACCCGTTGGCCCGCGCCCTTCTCAACCCCGGCTTCCCAGACAAAGCGCTGTAGGCGCAAGGTGAAGCGGCGCTTGGCTGGAGACCAAACGGCGTCGGAGACTTTAAAGATCGCATCTTGAACGGCGGCTGAGATGATCGACAGATCGGCCTCATCTTCAGCCAGCAAGCGCAGCGATGAATGGGTCACTTATTCCTCCGAACTGGACAGGCGGCGAATGTTTGCGCCACAGCCCGACAATTTCGCCTCTAACCGCTCAAAGCCGCGGTCCAAATGATAAACGCGCGAAATCACGGTTTCGCCTTCAGCCATCAGGCCCGCAATGATCAAGGAAACCGAGGCCCGCAAATCGGTTGCCATCACGGGTGCACCGCGCAAGGTCTCCACCCCGCGCACAACGGCCTCAGACCCACGTACCGAAATATCAGCCCCCAGACGACGCAATTCAGGCGCATGCATATAGCGGTTCTCAAAGATATTCTCGCGGAAGATAGAGGCACCATTGGCCCGTGTCATCAAGGCCATGACTTGGGCTTGGGTGTCGGTTGGGAAGCCGGGATAGGGCTGGGTATCAATATCGACCGGCTTGATGGGAACGGCAGGATCACGCGTGATCTTCACCCAGTCCGGGCCGACATCGACCTGAATACCTGCGCGCTGCAGCACGTCAATCAAGGAAGAAATCGTCTCGGGCACCACATGGGTGAGCGTCACTTCGCCGCCAGCGGCCGCGACGCAGCAAGCATAAGAGCCGGCCTCAATGCGATCTGGAATCACACTCCACGTCGTCCCCTTCAACTCATCCACGCCTTGGATGCGCAAGGTGGACGTGCCGATCCCCTCAATCTTTGCGCCCATGGCCAAGAGACAATTGGCAATGTCACTAATCTCTGGTTCCCGCGCCGCATTCTCAAGCACGGTCTCGCCCTTGGCCAAAGTGGCCGCCAGCATGGCATGTTCGGTCGCGCCAACTGAAACGAAGGGGAAAACGATCTTCGCGCCCTTAAGACCGCGCAAGGCGGCAGCTTTCACATAGCCGCCCTCGATCACAATATCGGCCCCCATGGCCTCAAAGGCCTTCAGGTGAAGGTCGACAGGTCGCGCACCAATGGCGCAACCACCGGGCAAAGACACGGTCGCATGGCCGACGCGCGCCAACAGCGGACCCAACACATTAAAGGTCGCGCGCATCTTCCGCACGAGGTCGTAAGGCGCGATGGTACTGGTCAAATCTTCGGCATGCATGGACAAACGGCCGCTGCCCTTCGGCCAAAAGCACGTCACACCCAATTGCTCCAACAGCTCAATCATAAAGCGCGTATCGGCCAGCTCTGGCATATTGGTCAGAACCAAAGGCTCACGCGTCAAAAGGCTAGCGGCCTGCAATTTAAGGGCAGAGTTCTTAGCGCCGGAGATGGGGATAGAGCCTTTCAGCTGTGTCCCGCCGACAAGGGTAATACGGTCCATAATGCTTCTTTTCTAACACGTGAAAGTGTGACATCCGCTTATGACAAGGTCCGGGCTTTTTTCAAGGCAAAGCGGTGTATCCAGCAAGCTTCTGACGGGGAAACACAGGCCCGTTTTGCACAGCCCCTATTCCGCCCACATGTGACAGGGCTGTTACCGAAGATTTTTGAAACTGTAACCAATGCGTTGCGCGTTCGTCACGATGCACACCTAAGCCGCACCCCAATAACCGACTTATCCAGTTCATAGGGGAAAAACATGAGTCTCAAATATTTGATGTTCGCTTCGGTTAGCTTGGCCAGTCTGTTGGCCGCACCGCATGCCTTCGCACAAACAACGCCCGCAACCGCCGAACCGGATGCAGCCCAAGAAGTCGAAACCATCGTGGTTTATGGCTCGACCAGCTCGCGCCAGACTCAATCGGTGACCGCCGCTGCGATCGCACTGGCAGCCCCCGGCATCAGCCCTTTGAAGGCCATTGAGCGCCTGCCAGGCGTCAACTTCCAATCCGCCGACGCACTGGGCAATTATGAGTGGTCGACCCGCATCTCGGTGCGTGGCTTCAACCAGAACCAAATGGGCTTCACCCTCGACGGCGTGCCCTTGGGCGACATGAGCTATGGCAACCACAATGGCTTGCACATTTCGCGCGCCACCATCTCGGAAAACATTGGTCGGGTTGAATTGAGCCAAGGTGCAGGCGCACTCGGCACCGCCTCCTCATCCAACCTCGGCGGTACCTTGCAATTCATTTCCCGCAAGCCAAGCGATGACTTTGGTGGGCAAGTGAACCTTTCGGGCGGTAGCGACTCGCTACAGCGCATCTTCGCCCGCATTGAAACCGGCACGCTCGACGCCTTGGGCGGCGGCAAAGGCTATGTGTCGGTCGCCAGCACCAAGCAGGACAAGTGGAAGGGCGTGGGCGAGCAGAACCATGACCAAGTCAATGTGAAATATATCCAACCCGTTGGCGCAGCCACTATAACGGGGGTCTACAACTGGTCCGATCGGGCCGAGAATGACTATCAGGATTTAAGCCTCGGGATGATCCGCCGTTTGGGTTATAAGTGGGACAATATCTCCGGCAATTATGCGCTGGCCAATTTGTTGGCAGATATCGCCAATAACCGAGGCGATACTGGTGCGGCGGTATCTAACGCTGCGGCTGGTGGTGTTTACCCAAGCCCGATCACCTCGGTTGATGACGCTTATTTTGACGCATCGGGCCTGCGCAAGGACAATCTGGCTTATGTGACGCTTGATTTGCCAGTGAACAACAAGGTCAGCCTGTCTGCGACAGTCTATAACCACACCAATGAGGGCCAAGGCATATGGTTCACTCCTTATGTGGCGACCCCAGCTGGTGCACCCGACCAAAATGGTAGCCCGATCACAGGCCCCTCGCCGATCTCGGTTCGTACCACCGAATATGATATTGAGCGGACGGGCGCTTTCGGCTCCCTGACGATTGACGCAGGTGCACACCAAGTTTCCACCGGCCTGTGGGTTGAAAACAATCAGTTCGACCAAGCCCGTCGTTTTTATGGTTTGGCACGCGCCACCAATATCCGCCCTTCGCTGGACTTTATGGCCAACCCATTCTTCACCCAATGGGCTTACCGATTTGACACCTCCACCCTGCAATTCTGGGTGCAGGACAATTGGAGTGTGAGTGACACCCTTACCGTCAATCTGGGCTTTAAGTCGGTTCGTGTGACCAATGAGGTGACCACCACCACCATTAATAATGCGGCCCCGACAGCCACCAACGGCATCAGCGGCAAACTGCGCACCAGTGAAGCCTTCCTGCCGCAAGTGGGCTTCAAATTTGAGCTGAGCCCAACAAGCAACATCTTCGGCACCTTCTCGCGCAATGTGGCCGCCTATGTGTCGGCCGCAACCGCTGGCCCATTTGCTTCGCGCAGCCAAGCCAATGTGAACGAAGTGTCCCGCACCCTCGACCCAGAAAAGTCGACCACAGGTGAATTGGGTTGGCGCGTTCGTGGCGACAAGTTTGAAGCCAGTGTCGCAGGCTATGCCGTCCGCTTTGAGAATCGCCTGCTGGGCGTCTCGCAAGGCGCCGGCATTGTTGGCAATGCACCGATCTTGTCCAACGTCGGGGCCGTCAATTCCTATGGGGCAGAGCTGGTTGGCGTCTATAAGCTGACCGACGAGTTCAATGTGTTCGGCTCTTTGACCTATAACAATTCCGAATATGCCGACAATGTCGTTAATCGGGCCGGCGTTGTCGTCACCGCCACCAAAGGCAAGAAAGTCGTCAACACGCCAGAAATCTTGTTCAAGGGAGAACTTTCCTATGACGATGGTAATTTGTTTGCAAAACTCGGCGCGTCCTACACGGGTGAGCGTTACTTCACCTATCTGAACGACAAGACCAATGGCAAAGTCGACGCCTATACATTGGCCGAAGTCACCTTGGGCTATCGCTTCACCGGCAATGAATTGCTGGAAGGCCTCGAAGCTCAGTTGAATGTCACCAATGCAACCGACGAGCGCTATGTCTCGACCATTGGCTCCAACGGCTTTGGCAATAGCGGCGACAACCAGACCTTGCTGGCCGGTGCGCCACAACAAGTTGTTTTCACCTTGAAGAAAGCCTTCTAACTTTAGTCCCCCCCGGGCACCTGAGGGGCTCAAAGCATCGTCTTTGGGCCCCTTTTTTCTAAGGAGCTTTGCGATGAAACCCAGTCGACGGAATGCCTTGACCCTTACTGCGGGTCTGGTTGCCATACCCAGTCTTGCAGCTGCCGCACCCGATGCCCTACCCAGCCGTGCACAGGCGATTGCCGCCAAAGCCCTGACGCGGATCGCCTTTGGCTCTTGCGCCAAGCAGTCCAAGGATCAGCCGATCTGGGAAGCTGTATTGGCGGCCAAGCCCGATCTGTTCATCTTCCTCGGCGACAATGTTTATCTCGACACCCGCGATCCCAATGAAATGCGCGCGAAATATGCGCAATTGGCCGAAAAGCCCGGTTTCAAGAAGCTGCGCGAAACCACCCCAATTCTTGCCGTCTGGGACGATCACGACTTTGGCGAAAATGATGCCGGCAGTGACTATCCGATGAAGGAAGAGGCGCGCAAAATTTTCTGCGACTTCTGGGGCGAGGCTGCAGCCAGCCCTCGCCGCAGCCGCAACGGCATTTATAGCGCCTATCTGTTTGGTCCTGTCGGCAAAAGAACTCAGATCATCTTGCCAGATTTGCGATTTAATCGCTCAGAGATATCGTCCCTTGATCTGGGTGGCAAAAGCTATTCAGACTGGGAGAAAGAACTGGCCGCCGCCGGCAAGCCCGTCCCCGGCCCCTATGCCCGCAACCCTGAGCTTAAGGCCTCGATGCTGGGTGAGGATCAATGGCGCTGGCTGGAAGAGCAATTACGCCTGCCCGCAGATATCCGCATCCTTGCCAGCTCGCTGCAAGTGGTCGCCGACTTCCCGGGCTGGGAAGCTTGGATCAATTATGCCCAAGACCACCAGCGCCTGATTGAGACGATCCGCAAGACCAAAGCCAATGGCCTCATTTGCCTCTCGGGTGATACCCATTATGGCGAGGTCTCGCGTCTGGATGCCAATGTGCCCTATCCGCTGTGGGACTTTACCTCTTCTGGCCTCACCGAAGTCTGGCCAGTCTTGCCGCCGAATGCCTTGCGCGTCGGGCAAGCCTATCGCGCCCGCAACTTTGGCTTGATCGAGATTGGTTGGGACAAAGTGGGTGGGCCGCACCTGCGCGTGGATATTCGCGGCGAGCAAGGCCAAGTGGCGCTAAGCCAAAGCGTGGACCTGACTAGCCTGCGCGTTGGGGCCGCGTGACTTTTAAGCGGGGTCTGACTTACGCGCGGCCTCTTTGCGCCGCTTGAGATTATCACGCAGAGCGGCTTTCAACCGCTCTTCTTTGGAGGGTTTCTTCGCACCTTGTGACTTAGCCGGTGCATTAACTGCGATTTTTCGGGGTAGCGATTCGTTCATGTGAAGATGATATGCGTCAGACCCCTTTTCAGAAAGGGGTAAGCGGGGTATCAGCGCGCCTTCAAAGACAGACGCAGGGTTTTTCGCGTCCGATGCCGCAGTAGCTCAGTGGTAGAGCGCATCATTGGTAATGATGAGGTCGGGAGTTCAATCCTCCCCTGTGGCACCAGTTTTTCCTTATAAATCAAATCGTTAAAAGATAATCCAAGCTTCAAAATAGGTTTATAAAGTTACCTATTTTTTCTTTGCTACCAATTTGCTACCAAGTTTTGCCAAGTGTAGTCATGAAGAGATCTGTGGATAACTCTGCCAGTCCAACATATCGCGCGCATTCCATATGCGACTAACAATGGCGATAGGCGGTTTGTTGCAACCTGCAAAGGCAAGCCACGATGCCAGCAGGCTGTTTGGTAGTTTTCTTTTGTTGGCCAGCGCGTGGAAACTACAAGCCGATTTCAACGCAGTTGCAACCGATCTATCCAAGCTAAAATTGACGACAATTGGCCGATGAACGAACCCGCTCCGCGGGAGGTTTGTGCGTGATGGTCTGGGGTCATGGATCTGGGTTGATTGCGATTTTGATTGAAGAGTTGGGTTTGGGCTCTGACGATGGGTGCTCCTTTAACAGAACAGGAGCGACCAGCTATGAAGAGACCATTTTTACCGACCCCAGCCACATCTTTGCGCCAGCGCATGATCGAAGACATGACCTTGCGCGGGTTCTAAGATAAGACCCAGCGGGGCTATATTCGCATAGTCAGCGCCTTTGCAGAGTTTCTGGGCAGATCACCAGAGACGGCGACCTCAGAAGA
>JAJTGP010000105.1 GCA_021299265.1 Hyphomonadaceae bacterium
ACCTTCTCGGCGGCGGTTCCAACCGTTTGGATGATGCTGTTGCAGCATCTGGAATCGACCAATTCCAAGCTGTCCACCCTGAAGAAAGTCGCCATTGGTGGCTCTGCCGTGCCAGAGCGCATCATGCGTCTGTTTGAAGAAAAATATGGCGTCGAAGTGCTCCACGCTTGGGGCATGACGGAAACCTCGCCATTGGGCACTTTGGGTTCGCTCGGCCCCGATGCCGACGCCATGACCCATGACGAGAAGATCAAGACCAAGCTGAAGCAAGGTCGTCCGCCATTCGGTGTTGAAATCAAAATCCTGCGCGATGGCGTGGAAGCCCCGCGCGACGGCGAAACCTTCGGCAATCTCGTGGTGCGTGGTGCGGCTATTGCGGCTGGCTATTTCAAGGGCGAGGGCGGCAACATCCTCGACCAAGACGGCTTCTTTGATACGGGTGACGTCGCAACCATCGATTCCGCGGGCTTCATGCAAATCACCGACCGCGCCAAAGACGTCATCAAGTCGGGCGGTGAGTGGATCAGCTCCATTGATGTTGAGAATGTCGCCGTGGGTGCCCCCGGCGTGGCCGTCGCAGCCGTGATCGGCAAATATCACCCCAAGTGGGATGAGCGTCCGCTTCTGATCATCGAATGCGCCAAGGGGGCAACGGCGACCAAAGAAGACATTCTGGCCTATCTCGATGGCAAAATCGCCAAATGGTGGATGCCAGATGACGTCCAGTTTGTTGAAGCCATCCCACTGGGCGCGACCGGCAAGATCAACAAGCTGGCCTTGCGTGAAACCTTCGCCAATTACGATCTACCGACCGCCAAGGCTTCGTAACTACAGTCAGATGGGTCAGAACCACAGGGGTTCTGGCCCATCCTACCTTTACCTCGCATCAGGGGCGCTCTAACGTGGGTGCACAAGGCCGCTGCCGAGGCGGCCTTTCTATTTTGGAGAGAGTAAGATGGCCGAGCCGCAATCTCGTTTTGCAAAAGCACGCAACATCATTTTGATGATTGGCGTTGCCTTGGCCATTTTTGTGCCGATTTGGTTTATGGTTGCAGCCCTTGGTACCAAGTTTGGTCTCTGGCCTTGGACCATCGGCCTTGTGAAGATGATTGGCGGCATGGGCGTGCCTTTGATTGGCATTCTGATCGTCTTGACCTTTATCACCAGCCTCTTGGTTGTCTTTATCAAACCACGCGCAGGGTTTGCCGCTTTAGGCTTTATGTGGGTTGTGGCCCTTGGCGCAGCTGGCATGGCCTTTAAGACGATATCGGCCGCCCGCGCCGTGCCGCCGATCCATGACATCTCAACCAATACCGCCAATCCTTTGACCTTTTCCGACGCTGTGATGACGGCGCGCGGGCCGAAGTCCAATCCGATCATTGCCCCTAAAGACGCGACGGTGCCCTTCAACAAGGAGCGGCTGTCAGCTTGGTCTGGCAGGTCCTTGGATCAGATTCAGGCCGAAGCCTATCCAGCGATCAAAACCTTAAAGCTCGCCACCACGCCACCCGCCGACGCCTATAAAAAGGCGGAAGCGGCCATGAAAGCCAAGGGCTGGGCCATCGTCTCGCAAGACCCCGCCAAAATGCGGCTTGAGGCGAGCGTGGAGAGCTTTTGGTTCGGCTTTAAGGATGATGTGGTTCTGGTCGTGACCCCAGACGGCGCAGGCTCTGCTGTCGACATGCGCTCTGTGAGCCGAGTGGGCATTTCTGATTTGGGTGCTAATGCAAAGCGCATTGACGCCTTGTTAGCTGCCCTAAAGGGCTGATTTACACATCGGTAATTGACTCCTCTAGCGCTTGGTGGGATCACAAACGCCATGAAAATGACATTTGTATTCAGTGTGTCTGCACTTGCTGCTGCGGCCGTCTGCGCCGCAACCTCCAGCGTTGCCGCCACGGCTAGCAAAGCCACAACAACGGTGACCAAAGCGGGCGAAACCGCCGCCGAGGTGCCGCCCACCGGCGCATCTTCTACCAGTTCGGTCTCTGACCGCCCGGTGGATGTCGTGGTTGTCTGGGGTTTCCGGGTTCGCGCACAAGGCTTTGATGAGCGCCGACCCCCGTTGATTGACGGCTATGGTGAATTGATCAAAAAGCCTGAATGCCAAACCAATGTGTGCGGCTATGTCGTTTTTCATGACGGCGCAAAGTGGCGTTATACCAATATCTTAGCTGGCACTGAAGATAAGTTGCGCGAACTTCAGGGCAATTTGGAATATGACCGTCAGACTTTGGTGATCGTCCATCCAAATGGCGAAAAGCGCACGGTTCCCAATTTCTAAGCCAATCAGGCTAATTGAAAACTTGCATCCATAGTGGGTTCGCCGCCGCAGGTGGCGCACCCGATTTTTACCAACCGACTCATATGCGCCATGACCGAGTGGCAGGCAGCGGGCCACAGTCTTTGATCGACTGCGGCATACATCACCGGCACCATGTCTTTTACCTTGTTGTGGCCGGAGGCCAGACACGCGAGAATCTGGTCTTCCCGATCCAAACGGTGGTCACGATAAGCAGCCACAAAGGGGGCAGGGTCTGTAATCGGGGGGCCGTGGGTTGGCCAGATCGTGGCAAACTTGCGTGCGGCAATCTTCTCGAGGCTAGTCAGATAGGCGTCCATATCGCCGTCGGGTGGGCTGATGACCGTCGTCGACCAACCCATGATGTGGTCGCCAGAGAAGAGGCAGTTTTCTTCCTGCAAGGCATAGCACATGTGGCCAGATGTATGACCC